>NZ_SPVJ01000099.1:0-7171 GCF_004634465.1 Bradyrhizobium sp. MOS001 | reverse complement strand
CGCACACAGCGGTTTCTCTCTGTGAGACGTCCAGCCCGACGTACTGCTTCATGGGAGCTCCTTCGAATCATTTGATTGCGAGGGCTCAACGATAACGGAGCTTGTCTGCCACGAGCGCCGACCGCAATTACGTCATCGTCTGTAAATATTGCAGGCCGAATGACAGCGGAGGTCAAGAATCTTGCACCAGATTTGCGGTCGAACAATTCCAGCGGGTTGCGCAGCGGCATCGTATGTCGGTGGGTTGCGCCGCCGCATCAATGCGTTACAACGATGAAATCCGTGTCTTTTCCCGTCTCGTGGCTAAATCCGTCGTCGGAAATAATCAATGAAGAGGCCGGCGTCAGAAGTTTAGAGATCCTCTCAACGGTATCCCGCGGTATTTCGATGCGGTTGAGGACAGCGTTGGCTTTATCGGGAGACGGTACCGATAGGGCGGTTTGCTTCACGGGCGCTTCGCGTTCTTTTGTGGCATCCTCGATGCGAGGAAATTCGTCCGGAATCGACACGACGGTCCAGCGAATAGCCGCTCCCTCGCTCTGGAATTCCATTGCAGTAAACACGTGCGTTCCAAGGGGCTCCTCCGGATTTTCGATCTTGACCGCAACATCAAACAACGGCGAGAAGCCCTGACGCACGAAGAGCTTGCTCAACTTACGACTCACGAAGACGGAGATCGGGGCCATCTTTCTGGGTGTGCCTTCAGCGGCAGCCGAGTTTGGAACCTGGAGACTAGTGGCTTCTGGAGTCTCGGTCTTGGACACCGGTGATCCATGCGTTGCCGCGGCTGTGCTAACGCTCTTACCCACGACTGTGGCAGCCTGAAATTCCGGCGAACCGGACACTGCTTTCGGCTTAAAGAGGTGCGGACTGGTTATCTCGACCGGCTGGACATCGTGGTGCGCAATGATCACGCGCGTGCCGCGCTTCGTGAGATGCCAGAGTCGAATGGCAAAGTCATTTTTCAAACGGATGCAGCCGTGTGACGCCGGATGCCCAGGCACGACACCGGCATGCAACGCAATCCCTGACCAGGTGATGCGCTGCATGTAGGGCATGGGGGCAGAGCTATAAATATTTGAGCGGTGCCATCGTTGTTTGCTGATCACGCTGAATACGCCCAGGGGTGTAGGATGCCCCTGAGTTCCCGTGGACACCGTCGAGCGTGCGATCAGTGCCCCGTTGTCAAAAAGCGAGACCCGTTGGTCAGCGATCGAGATGATGATCTGGAGCGGGCCCTTCGGAGGGGCCTCAGGCCGAGCGTTCTTCGCAGATCCAGAGTTTGTCTGCCGGTGATAGTGCTTGTGTTTGAACGGAGCGTAGTGGCCTGGCCAGAACCTGTCCTGCGGCCAAAACGGAAACTGAGCGTGTGCGATCCCTGTAGAGAGCATGAAAGCGGCGAAAGCTATTATTGGAGTCTGCCTCCTCATTCAGTGCCTCATGCAGTGAAGTTGCATGCGAGGTCCAACGCAAGAAGCGTGGCGTTACCGACCATAGCCTCGTCTTCAAATCTGGTCGCAGTGGGTCGAAAATTGGACCAATTCCAATGACGAGGCCAATCTGCCGGAAGAAGACAATCGGCAATAGCCGTCGCGCTGATCGCCGGGCCGATCAATGTACGGTGTGAGGGCCGTTGCGACGGACGCTTTGATCTTGGGCAATGGGTTCGGTTCGCTCAGATGATCCCATAAATCGTCAACGACAGACCGCTCGAAGGGACGGCATCCCCGACTACGGCCACTCAAGCGCACCTGTTGGTCCGACATTCACCATGACCGGCTCGCCGCGAACTAGCCGCATGCGTCGCATGGGTCCGAAACTTCCCAACACGCTTACGTCGCAGAACAATTGCTTGCCGCCGGCGCGTTGCATGCGGGCAACACTTCGTGGAAAAGATGATGAACCGCGGTTTGCGCCATTGCGCGGCCATGTCTCGACCCGAAAATTCACCCGTCGCGTGCTTGGCTGTGCAGCATTGCTCGGGTGGGGCCTTTGGAAGCGACGGGATGATGAACCCGCGGCGATTTACGGCAGTGGTGCCGACGTTTTGCGGAACGGTCGTTCTCGCGGGGGGGATCGTTGGCTGGCTGGCTGGCTTCGGTTCGGCCGGCACCGAGAACATCGGCGCAGTGCCAATCGAGGATCGCGCAGCATCGCTCGCCGCCAACGCCAGGCTCGCGGATGAACCGCAGGCAATCGCAATGGACAACGCCGTTGTCGCTAACACCGTTGTCGCGAACGCTGCTGTGGCTGGCGCCGAAGTGGCGACGGCCGCCGAACCCGCGGCGGGGACGGCCACCGACACGACGGCGGCTTCGGATAAGCCGGAATCGATCGTCGTGGCTGCGTTGCCCGATCCGTCGCAGATGCTGTCGGCCGATTTACCGCCCGTGCAGGAATCGGTGGACTTGGGCCACCATGATGTCGCCCAACCGGGGCCGACAACGCGCAATGCCTCCAACTCGGCGCCGGTGACGCAGGATTTTCGCTATCTCATCTATTACGTCTGGTCCGAACTGCCTCCTGCCGAGAAACCGGCGGAGATCGTCTTAAAGTCACTCAAGGACATCCCGGTCGGAACGCCGGTCGAGGAGATCAAGCGCGCTTCCGACGCTTTCGGTCTGGACTTCCATTTCATGAAAGCGGTTGCCAAGATCGAGTCGGTTTCGACCCCAAGCAGCGCACGGGGTCGTATATCGGCCTGTTTCAACTGAGCAAGTACGAGTTCAACAAATTCGGCTCCGGGCAGATTCTTGATCCCCGCGACAATGCCATTGCGGCAGCCTACAAGGTCATTACCGAAGGCATTCTGTTCGAGTGGGTGACGCAGAAGAAGCCGACCTTGAGTGATCTTTACTTGATCCATCAACAAGGCTGGGAAGGCGCCGCCGAGCACATCAGCCAACCCGATCGCATCGCTTGGAAATCCATGTGTGCCACCAGCGAAGGGAGGGAGAAACGCGAAAAATGGTGCAAACGCGCGATCTGGCGGAATACCCTTCCGGCCGTCAAAGCCGAGTGGAAATCGGTGGATAAGCTGACATCGGGGGCGTTCGTCGGAATGTGGCGCGAGCGGGTTGCGCATTTCCAATCGAAATACATGGCTACCGCCGACGCCGAACGGGCGAACCAGTAGATTTCCGTTGAGTGGTTGGTAGGAGTTGCCGCACGCGCGGGCCGAGCGGGGGCCTCACCGCCGCCGCGAGACGTGGTGTCGCTCAGTGGTCGCGCAGGACGCGCTTTACGTTTTCAACGACTCGCTCGGACCATTCCTACTGCGCGCTAACGAGGTGATCGATCAGATGCCGATGTCTGGTTGTGGCCCGGTCCATGCGTAGACCGCCGGCCTTGGCCGTGATGCTACACATCAGCTCGTCGGTGTGCAGACTGCCTTTCATCAGCATCTCGCCGTGGGCAGCGTGGATCAGTTCGACGGCCTTAGCGGCGGCCGCCTCGCTGTGCGGCGCATCGACGATTTCGATTCTCGCGATGTCGAGCCCGTGAGTGTCGGCCGTGTCTCTGATCTTTCCCTCCGGACCCACCAGGATCGGTCGGATGATGCCCGCGCTGGCGCTGTCGAGGACGCCGCAGCGCAGGGAGGTCTCGTCGCAGGGGTGCACCACGACGGTCTGAACGGGATCGATCGAGCGGGCGCTGCGATCAGAGTATCGTACTTGCTCGGAGTGCTCGTGTGGGCGTTTGCGGTAGCCTGGTCGACGGACTCATCGCTGGCGTTTCATTCACGCCTTTCAGGGCTACTGGGCGGTTTTTGACCTCAAGGGCCTAGTTGAATCCGCAGTGGGCCGGATAGGCTTGAACCATTACCACCTTATACCGTGAGATTTACGGACAACTCTCACGACGACCCAGGCAAAAACGTACCTGAGCCTAAGCCATGCGCAGAGGAGGCCCGGCGGTTCGCGCAGCAATATGCCGACGTTGGGAAGTTACGAGGTCGCTCGAATTGAGGAAGTCTCTGCCCCGCAGACCCTCGCCTGAATCCTTGTCCTCCTCATTGCATGATCGAATGAAGTTCGCTGCCGGCGGCACAATACCCATTCAGGGTGCACAGTGGTTCGTCGCCAATATGCTAACGCCTCGCGCGGAACGGCTGGGTTAGACCAGCATCTGATCAACTACGAGCGCAGGAAAACCGCAGCGTCTAGATAGCAAGGAGGAAATATCGCCTTAAGCCTCGCGCCGCGCAGGAAGATTGTGTGACGAGACAAACCACCACGCGTTGCGATCCAATTCCGAACCGGAGCCGGGTACATTGAATACATTATTCGTGTGGCTTCTGGATTTGTAATTTGGCGTCCGCCAGCCCCCAGGTCCCAGGCTGCGTGGAAGGCAAGATTTGCCCTTTCAGTTACGCAGATTCTTTCCGAAGGGATCTTAGCTAGGACGATCGTACAGGCCGAGGCGCAGAGGCCATCGATGATCACAGTCTGGCCCGTGTTCTTCAAGTTTTCGTACCGATCGAAGTAACGTTGGATCAACCCACCCCGATCGTTGGTAATCCTCACCACGGCATCGCTTGGGCCCGCGTATCCCAGTGAAAATGCTGTAGCGAGCAATGCCGTCAGGAATTTCATGTTTGTGCCTCTCAACATTGCATTTACCCCGGTACTACGTTCGAATGTGTTGCGGCAGGAACGACGTCACTGGGCGTTCGGGTAGCGGGTAGCAGGACTCGGCAGCCTGCCTCCGGAATGAACCCTTCGTAGGTTTGGAGCGGCAATCTGAGGCGATCGTGGGACACCCGCAGTTATCGGACGGCTATGCGCTTACATTTCTTGCGACCGCCGAATGGTTTCTGACAGTTTGCCGTACCCGGCGGCCGCGTCTGACTTCCAAGCTGAATACGAGGGTTCGATTCCCTTCCCCCGTCCAAACTTGTTGAAGAACTAGCCTGCGAACGATTGTTGCTTTCGACAAGGACTTCCCGTCTGGCGCGCGGCGCGGTCGTGGTTCACTGCCTCTACTTCGGTACGCATTCGACGTTGAAGGCAATGATGATCTGCGCTGGGTCAGCCTGACCCAGGCTCTTCAAGTCTTCCAAACCGCTTCTCATCCTGGCTCCCGCCTCCTTCAAGCGCTCCTCCAGTTTGGACTTCGCTGCCAGGCAGCGCTCTTCACTGGAAAATTCCTGGAATACCACGGTCGGAAGGACCCTCCATTCCGCTCTGTCATTTGTGGCGGCCGGACTAACTGAATACGAGAAGACGTACATCAGGACCCACATCGGAAGGCTCCATCTGTGACGCGACGGCAGTGAAAGCCTGCGCCCTCAAGGCCATCGTCGATAAGAGGGGCACGTCTCGCCTGCGTCGGTGCTTGCCACAGGCCGTGTTAGTGCAGCGCTGCTTAACAAAGGGAGGTTGATCTGGATCAAACAGAAGCCCGATACTTCCATCCTATGAGCCGGGGCTTGTCCTGGCGGGCGCACTATGGGCGGATCACGCCGATATGGATCATTGCGCTTCCAGCCACGCCAGCGTCTCCGCTTTTTGATCGGACGAAAATCGACGAACTTGCGCCGAGACAAAGTGCTTCGCCATCCGCGGTATGGCCTTGAAGAGCTCGCTGTCAGTCACGACGACCACGCGCTTCACCTGTCGATGATAGCCTCCGACGAGCTTGAGCTGTCCCAGCCCGGAAAGGCCTTTGCGAATATCATTAGGCCGGCCAGCTCTCCATTCGCCGCGACAAAGGGATCGATTTCCTGGGCGAGCCGCTCAAAGTTAGCTTTCTCGCGAGCGCCCCTACCGGCGAGAGAGTGAGGATGCGTCGGTCTCGCAGCAACTCCGGCCTGAGAAGTTCGAGGCCGCTCAACTATCGTCGGCTTATTGGGCTGACCGAAAGCAGCCGCAACATCTGTAAACCGGCGCTCTCACCCACCTCAGACATTGCAAAGATGCAGCAACCGCTAGCCATACATAGCCCGCAAAAAAGCCCCGGCGAGCCGGGGCTTTGGTTTGCGCAGACTGGAGCGATCAGTATCTCGCCGCGACAGGAGCTTTTCCATACCCGCCGAAGCGATAGTTGAAGCGCACAGTGACCATATCCACGTCTTGGCTGATCCGGTCGTTGAGTACGGCCGCAAGCCGCGGATCGGCCACGGAGAAGGAGTTGTTCGCATGTCCCATCCACAGATGATCGTATTCAACACCGACCGACCAGTTTTGTGCGAAGCCATACTCCCAGCCGACACCCAGCGCGCCGCCCCAGCGCGTGTTATCTGCCGAGACCAGACCGATCCCGGTGGTGTTGTCGAATATTGTCAGGCGATTGCTGGTTACGGCCGCGCCGCCCTTCACGTAGAGCAGTGACGCGTTCCACGCCCAACCGAGTTGGCCCGTGAAGAGACCGATGGCGTCGGTCTTAACTGTGGTTGAAAGCGTCGGGTTGAACAGGCTGACGCGTGTGTTGCTGAGGTCGGCCCAATCGCCCTGCGCTTCCAATCCGAACACAAATTGATTGGATTGCCAGCGATACCCGACCTGCCCGCCGACAACGCCACCCGACCGATCCCGGCAACCGCTTGCAACTGTGCCTGCGAGCGTGACGAAATCCACGCAATTGTGGCTTTGGCCCCATCCGCCGTTGGCGCCGATGTAGAAACCGGTCCAGTCATAGATCGGAGCGACCACCGGCGGCGGCGCCTTGGTGTAGGGGCGTGCCGCCATATCAGCCGCCGACGCGGGGGCCGCCATGCTCACTGCCAGCAAGGCCACGCCACTTAACAAAATCTTCCTCATTATTCTCGCTCCATCCACGTTTCACCCGAACGATGCCGGTTCTTTTTTGGATGTCCGGCGTTCCAGCTCGAACCTAGCTGAGCCGACTAGCATTCGATGTGCCTAAGCGGCAACAGTCGGGAAAATTTGGAAATGTGCGCGCGCTCTAGTTGAGTAAGCGCTTTTGACCAATCAACGAAGGAATTTGCGTCTTAGAATTTGCGGCAGCGGCGGTTTGTTGGCCCCTTAGCCGAAGGTCGATTGAGCGCGTGTCATGTCGGCTGTCAGGGGCAAACCGGACGCCGATCCAACTTGGCGTCCACCGCTGCTTTTGACCCTGGCTGTGTGAAAAGCCACGAGTCGGTTACGATTCCTCCGTTTCCTGATGGGGGATATGGATGGGACGCTTCGTTGAAGGCGCGGACAGATCC
>NZ_SPVJ01000098.1:0-7232 GCF_004634465.1 Bradyrhizobium sp. MOS001 | reverse complement strand
TTTGGCGACGGGCACGACCCGGCGGCCGTGATGGAGGATCTCTTCGAGGCCAACAGCTGGGGCGACACTTGGCGCGACGGCATCTACAGCTACGTGCATTATCACTCCCGAATTCATGAGCTGCTTGGCATCGCCCGCGGCAAGGGCCGGGTACGCTTCGGCGGCAACAAGGGCCGGATATTCACGCTGAAGGCTGGCGACGTCGCGATCCTGCCCGCCAGTACCGGCCATCAATGCCCGTTCGCCGAACAGGACTTGCTCGTCGTCGGCGCCTATCCGCAGCATCAACCGTTGCTATATGCGGAGTCGTTCTCGCCCAACACGCCCGAGGGCGCTTGTCTCAATTGCCATGGCATTGGCCGAGTCCATGCTGTCGACGAACGCCAGCTCGTTCCCGACGATACGCTGACCATCCGAGAGCGGGCCGTAGCCGCGTGGCCAAGCGCCTGGCAAGGCCAAAACCTGCGCGATATTCTCGTCACCCTCGGCTACGACGTAGACAAGCCGTGGCGCGAATTGCCCAAGAAAGATCGGGACTGGATCCTGTTCACTGACGAGCAGCCGACGGTGCCGGTCTACGCGGGTTATACGCCTGCCGAGACGAGGCGGGCACTGAAGCGGAAGGAGGAGCCGAGCTATCAAGGTACTTTTACCGGCGCGCGCAAATACGTGCTGCAGACGTTCGCCACGACGCAGAGCGCTATGATGAAACGCCGGGTGGCGCAATTTCTGTCGAGCTCAAATTGCCCAGTCTGCAAGGGGAAGCGGCTTAAACCCGAACCGCTGTCCGTCACTTTCGCCGGAATGGACATTGCCGAGGTTTCGCGACTGCCGTTGAACCAGCTCCGCTTGTTGCTCGGCGGGCATCTCGACAAGAAAAGGAATCAATTCGTCGGCCATCCTGAGAAGGCTCTCGTGGTGCAACGGATAACGGAGGACATGTCGGCACGCCTTGAAGTGCTACTTGATCTCGGTCTTGGCTATTTGACGCCCGAACGCAGCACGCCGACGCTGTCGCCAGGCGAGCTACAGCGGCTTCGATTGGCGACGCAGGTCCGCTCTAATCTGTTCGGAGTGGTCTATGTCCTGGATGAGCCCTCTGCGGGACTGCAGCCGCATGGATGACCTCGTACTCTTCCTCTCGCAAAGCGTCCACCACGAACTGCTAGTAATACTGTTAGTGCTAGAGCATTCAACTTGCTCCAGCGATACGGCTTATCAATGGCCGAAGGTTCGCTTCAAGAAAGTCTCGCGAAAATCAAGGCATGAACGCCTGTGTAGTCGCCGCAGAGAGCACAACGAGCGGAGGGCTGATTGTTCTCAGACTGACGCCGTTGAGCAGTGGTCAGGAAGATCGCCAGTTAGACGTTTGTTGGTTGGAGTTGCTACCTAAAATCATCGTCGACAGCGCAGAACGTGCGAATTGTGCCACCCAAGATGAAGGCGCCGATAAACATCATCCAGAGTGCCGTCACTGAGGTATCGCCGAGTAGCATTCCGACGCCACTGTTTTCCATTTTCGCTCTCGCTGTTTTGTCGGGAGAACCAAACCCGCATTGGAGCGGAGGTTCCCTGTTTCGTTCCTATTGTACGGTCTCGCGCTTAGGCACAATTCATGAGGCCCGATGTTAGAAACGAATGGAGGACCACCCGGCCGAACAAACTGAGGGCGATGTGCTGGACAAACTCCGGCGCCATATCCGCATTTTGGTCGATATCGGTCGTCTTTCGGTTGAAGAGGCCGGAATAGAACGCTTCTTGGACCAAGCGGTGCTGCAAATTGCCCGAGCCGTGGAAATCGACCATGTTAAGGTGCTTCAATATCGTCCAGACACGTCCGATCTTCTGTTGATTGCGGGAGTCGGCTGGAAGGATGGTGCCGTCCGCACCGCCACGCTGTCGGCCGACCTCCGCTCGCCGCCTGGCCGCGCTTTCCAAACGGCCGAGCCTGTCAGCATCAGAGATTTCGCCGAGCAGAACGAATTTGTTTGTTCCGAGTTCTTGGCGGAGCACAGCATTGTGGCTGTCAGCAACGTCCCGATCCTCATCGGCGGCGCCTCATGGGGCGTGCTGGAGGTGGACAGTACAAAGCCGAGAGACTTCTCCCAGGATACGACCGAGTTTCTGACCGCCGCCGCCGCGCTGATAGGTGCTGTGCTGCGTCGCGGTGCGCAACCGGACGAGCATGCAAGCCTTATGGCTGCGGTCGCGGAAGCTAAAAAGGGGCAGATCTTGCTTCGAGAGATGCAACATCGGGTCAAGAACAATTTTCAACTCGTCCTGTCCTCGATTTCCATCCAGAAGCGCCGCTATCTTGATCCAGAATCACACCGCGCTCTGGACCACGTGGCCAGCCGCATCAACGCCATCTCGCTCGCACATGATCAGCTTGCCCCTCGCCAAGAGGGGCAGATCGTTAGACTTTCCCATTACATCCGGGCTCTTTGCAGCGCGATCCGCAATCAGGTGGATGAGGTTGAAGTCGACGTCGAATGCGACGAGCTCGAATTGGCGATCGACCGGGCCCTCCCGGTTGGCCTCATTTTGAATGAGACTGCGATGAACAGCATCAAGCATGCGTTCGGTGCAGAGGGAGGCAGGATCAGCGTAAGTTTGGTGGGAGGCGTCGGCTACGGCGAGGCCCGATTGACAGTGACCGACAACGGTCGCGGCATTCAACATCCGAACAAAAACGGGTCGGGCCTTAAGCTGATTACCTCTCTGGCGAGACAAATTGGCGGTACCGTCAACCAGACCAGCAGCGACGCGGGTACAACAACAACGCTTACATTCCCTTTGATAATGTAAAGTGGGACCTGCTGAGCAGGCACGGGATAGGCTGGGCCTCAGCTATCGCGGGCCGGGTCGGCCGATGGTACACCTGCGGACCAAGCAAAGCCCCATATCGTCGCCGAGGTGGGTAGTCGGGTTGTGGCCCTTAGCCGCAGGTCGATTGAGCGCGTGTCATGTCGGCTGTCGGGCAGACCGGACACCGATCCAACTTGGCGTCCACCGCTGATTTCGAACCCAGGCGGCAATCGACCGCAGAGAAGCGGATGTAACCTTCACGACAACAACGCTAGACCAGACCGCCCGTTTAGAGCGCTAAATGTTTTTCGTCATCCTCTTGAAACGTTTTTGCTCGTGACAGATTTTTTGGACGCCGCAGACGTGGCGGCCGGGGCGCCTTCGGGGCCCCGCAATCAAGGCGGGCGCCGGAAGGTGTCCGGTGCCAGCTCATACCCAGCTTGCTCTTTGGAGGATTTGGCTATGAGGTATGATTGGACTCCCCTGTGGAAGTCGACCATTGGGGTCGACCACCTGTTTGACGTTCTCGACGAGGTCCAGCGGACCGCCGAAGAGACCTATCCCCCGTATAACATCGAGCGGCTCGACGAGAACCGCTTCCAAATCTCGGTGGCGCTCGCCGGATTCACACCGAACGAGGTGGGCCTTACGGTGCAGCAGAATGTCCTGACGTTGGAAAGCCATAAGGCCGAGAAGGACGAGAAGACCTTCCTGTATCGCGGAATGGCGACACGGTCATTCAAGCGCCAGTTCACCCTGGCTGACCACGTTGAGGTCAAGGGCGCGCACTTCGAGAATAGTCTGTTGGTCATCGAGCTTCAACGCGAGATTCCCGAGGCCATGAAGCCGCGGCGCATCGCCATCGCGGGCGCAAGCGCCGGGCAGGTCAAGCAGATCGAAGGCAAGGCCGCCTGACCAACCCGCGGCCTGGTTCCGATCGCCGCCGCGCGGGTGCTCCCGCGCGGCCATCCTAATGCGTCTTATGATGGGTAGGAGCTTTAGCCATGCGGACGACGCCCACACACGATAACGTCTTCGATTTAAATGCTCTTCTTCACCCCGGCACGGTGTTCTCGCATCCGCGCGAGGTCGTCGCTGACCCGAATTTGAGTCTGGCCGAGAAGCGGGCCATCCTCGCGTCATGGGCTTCTGACGCCTCGGCGATCGCGTCCTGTCCAGCGTTACGCTCGCCGGACGGACTAAAGGCGCCTGCTCATAGACGAAATTCTGGAAGCGCTACGCGCGCTAGACGGGAACGGTCCGCGCAACCCGCCGGGCGGCAAGCCCATGCGTCTGCGCTGGGCCGAGCGTCGCGCGGCGGCGTGAGCGAGGGGTCTGCAAGTGATTCCATGACTGACGTCACACAGTTGATTCCAGGTCGCTTCTATTGGGTCCTTGTGCGCTCAAGCACGAAACATCCCGAGTGGCAGGCGGCACGCTTCGCCGGCGCTACCTGCCAAGGCGACGGCGCCAAGTGGGACTTCATCGGCTTCAATAGCGACGTCGATCATCTTTTCATCGAGGTCGTCGACATCGGCTCAGAAATACTGTCTGTCTAAACGCTCGCGTTAAGATGCCTAGGAAGCCAAGCGACAGCGCAGCTATCGATCCACTGCGCGGATTCCCTGTTTCTGTACAACCGCTGCGGCCCTGCCCTTTCTGCAGCGGTTCGGAGGTTTGAATCAACAGCAACATCGATCCAAAATTCGTAGTATGTAAGAAATGTTCGGCTTTCGGCCCCAATGCGCCGACCGTTAAGTAGGCGGCCGAGCATTGGAACAAACGCACCGCCCCCTAAAGCGAAGACGTGGCGGAACTTGTTTCTCTTTCGGAACGGTATGGCGTTCTTGCGGGCGGCGAGCCAGACCAGCTAGCAAATAGGAAGTAGGCCAATTACCAGCCGAGCCGCGCCCACAGGGCACCAAGCAGGGCGAGCCAGCCCAGCATGACGACCATGCCGCGCGCGAACCGGCTCTTCACCTCACCGCGCCGAGCAGCTCGGGCCGTGACACCAGCACTGCGGCCGCGCCCACCAGCAGCAGCATCGACGAGACCATGATGGCGATCCACTTACTATCATCCATGGACGCCAATGCACGCGCCGTCTCGTCGTTCCAGTTACGGAGCGGGCCATCAGACGGGTGCGCAAGGCCACCGGAATAGGAAGTAGGCCAATTACCAGCCGAGCCGCGCCCACATGGTACCGAGCAGCGCGAGCAGTGCGAGCCAGACCAGCATGAGGACCATCCCGCGGGCGCGACCGATTAAGGCGACCCGTCCGGCGGGCGTCGCCAACGCGACGACAAACAGCGTGACGATGACCGCGACGATGACCAGGCCGAAAGGGGTCATGGCTGCTCAGAGCAGGGATAGTTGGACGGTGGCCCCGCGCCCGTGGGTTTCGAGGAACGCCTCAAGTGATGGCGGAACCTCGCACGGAGCACCCCTGTTGCAGCGCCTCGGCAATGTCCTCGGAGGCATCCCGCGACCAGCCCTCACCAGTGTTGAAGCTCACAATGGGGCGGGGTTATTGCCCCTCCATCAGGTGGCGCAGGAGCGTCTCGCGGTCGGTGTGCTCCTCGTCCGTCTCGCTCCAGGACCGGCCCAGATGCCGCCGAAATCATTGAGCACAAGATAGATGTCCCGGTCGAAGCCAGGAACAATTGACGGGGAAGAACGCATAACACCACTCCACCGAGCCGGAGCATCAATCCAACAGGGGCGCGGCAAGGGCGTCAAGATCGGCTGCGGTGATGGGCGTTATGCGCGACGGATTGGAACGGCCCCGCCCACAAGGGCTGGGGGAAATGTGGGTCGGGGCGCCCTTTACTGGCCCGTGCAATGGCCAGCCGACGCAAACGCTCCCTGTCATCCGTCGTTCCTATGTCCGGCGAGCCGCTCTTCGCTCGACGTCAGCAGGCGCACTGTACTTTGCCCACTCACGTCGGTGCGCTCCGCGCTGCTTTGGAATATCCGTGACGAAAGAGAGATTGCTGCCGTCACCGTATAGCATCTGTCTGTTCGACATCGTTCGGGTCGCATGCGCGAAATGCCGCGAGGTGTGCATCACCTAAGTTCAAAAGTGAACCGACCCACGGCTTCGCAAAGGTTTGTTCACCTTGATGTAGGGAACAGCCAAAGCGGCAATAGCCGGGCCTCATTTCGCGCGCTGAGTATCAGATCGCTGCTGCTGGGGGCCAAACGGAGATGTCCGATGGGTGTGGCAGGCTTGCGCTTCGCGCAATTGAAAAGATCGTTCCGTGTTCGAGCGGCCCTTGTCGGCATGCTCCAGGAGTTGCCGTTTGTCTGCGCGGTGATAATTGCAGTCGGCTCGACAGTCATGATCGTGATCAAGCTCTGCAAGGATTTGCCGGAGTGAGGCGGGCTGACCGCCATGGCGCTCATGCGGCCCTTTGTCTACCGATCGGCATATAAATACACTCCCGCTGATTTCAGCGCGGAACGGATATGACAGACCCATTGACGGCAGAAGCAATCTACCTGCGGCTCGGCAGCCTGATGGCCGACGCCCCCGACCTCAAGGCCGACCCGACGCCGATACGCGCCGTGGGCTCGCTCTGGGGCCGCGCTAGCGCGTCGCGTATTAATAGGCGCAAATATAGTTTCCGTACGCATCGTAGCAACTGCGGCGGTACGCAGCAGCGCCAACGGCAGCCGCGCCTACCGCTGCCGCTCCGACACCGTAGCCCCGATAGCCGTAGCCGCGATAGCCGCCCCGATAGCCGTAGCCCCGGTAGCCTGTGCCGCGCACTGCAACAGCGCCGCCGCCCCGCGGTCCTCGAACTGCGACCGCACCGCCGCGGTAACCGCCGCCACCCCGATAGGCACCTCCCCCGCGCCGAGCCTCGGCATCATCGGGGATCAAGCAGGCGATGAGCAAAACGAAAGCGGCAAGAGGAGCGAGAATATAGCGGAGCATGACAGAAACCCTTCTATGAAGTCCTTAAGCCCCGCTCGCGAGATTGCGGCTCTCTCCGCGCAGGAGGTTGATGTAGATCAATCGAACCTGCGCACTGCGGCGCCTACGCTATGTTCCCGCACCTGTCAGGAAAAAGAATGGTCGCTTCCGAAGCGCGATCACGTTCGGCCGCCGTGTTCGGTGCGCCTTTTGACCTCTATCGTAGCGGTCATGCGCAGTATTGGACCAAACTCGTCTCTTGCCTCGACTTCGATAGGTCCTGTGCCGGCACCACAAATGATGGTTTCTCCTAATAATTCGCGCGCTAACCGTTCGACGGCCTTAAGGTCCGCAAGATCGATACCCTCATGATCAATAACGACGGCCGGACTGCGGTAGTCGAAGTAGTCGTTCGTGAAGAACTGGCGGCGGCGCCCGGCTCAAGCGGTGTTTCGAGCCGGGACGGTCTCGAAGAAGGCTCGGATGATGACACGCAAGAGCTCTG
>NZ_SPVJ01000097.1:0-7598 GCF_004634465.1 Bradyrhizobium sp. MOS001 | reverse complement strand
CACTATGCACTGTGTCCATTCTAAGCCTAACGGTCCGAACAAACCGCAGACTCGCAGATCACCCCGTCATCCGGTAGGTGGCCGCTGAACAGCGCTTACGAATCTTCAGGAAGACTGAACGTATTGTTACGCGGCCATCACGGCCTCGTGAAAACGCTTCATTGCCGCGCTTTATGTATCCGGAAGGATGATGAAGCTCTCGGGCCGCGCGGGCCGCCAACCTTTCGGAATAGCGGCCAGAGTCCGGTGCCGGTCAATCGCGTCGGTTTGACGCTCGGTTGCAAACTTCCGGTATGCCCCTATGAACCGACATTTGGCTACACCGCATCAACAGAAGCGAGGGGCCACTTGCAGACTCATGCAATGCAGCAAACAGCATCGTTTTACTCAATCACCTTGTCGGCGCGCACCAACAAAACCTCCGGAACCATCACACCCATCGCCTTAGCGGTCTTGAGGTTGATTACCAGCTCGAATTTCGTCGGCTGTTCGACCGGCAGATCGGCAGGCATCGTGCCGCGCAAAAGACTCGCCGCGAATCGGGCAGTAAGTCTGCCAAGTGATCGGAGGATGGACCGTAGCCGATAAAGCCACCTTGCTCGGCCCACACTCCCCACTGATACATGGTTGGAAGGCGCAGTGCTGCAACTCGTTCCATAATCAGTGGACCATTGCCGTCGAGCATCCCGGAATAAAGAACATTCAGCGCCGTGGCCCCCGATGCCTGTGCCTTATCGATAGTCGCTGCAATCTCCTCAGCTCTCGTTACGCGATAGATTGAAAGCTCAACGTTGCGTGTGCGCGCCGCCTCTTGCAGGGCGCGAACCTTTGCCTCGCCTCGCAACCACTTCACCACGCGTTCAAACCAAAGGTCGTCGGCGAGAGCCGCCATGCGGCGAATCCCGGGCACGGCTTCGATCAGGAGGTCCTGCCGTAGGCCGTCAAGCTCAGGGGCAAAAATGCTGATCCCCGTGATATTGCCATCGGGCCGGGCGAACGATTTTACCAATCCCTCCCCGACCATGCCGCCTGTGATCCCAACGATGGGAATGCTCTTGGTTGCCCGCTGTACGGCGTTAACTGCCTCGGGTCCAGCAGCATAGATGACATCGGGTTGGGCTATGACCAGCTCCGCCGCAAGTTGCGAAATCAGATCGATCTGAGATGCAAAGGCGCGGTAATCAATCCTGAGGTTTTGGCCGTCAATGAAACCAGCGCGCCGTAGACGTACGTTAAATTGGATATCGCGAGGATGCGGAGACAAGCAACCCAGGCGATAGGTCCGTCCCGCTTTTTGGGCCAACGCTGCGAGCGGCAACGCCACCATCGTACCGCCGGCAAGCGTTATGAACTCGCGCCGTCGCATCGCGTCGCCCTCAAGGCCGAGCGACAGTCTAAAATATGCTTCAAATCCCATCGGTACTGTGCATCACAGCAATATGCGCGCGGATGTCGCAGCTGGTCAAAAGCAGCGGTCAGCTTCTCAGTCGGGAGGCGTCAGGCTTCCTTCAGACAGCAGACGTGGCAATGGCTTCAGTGGCGTTCAGCTCAGGACCACTAGGCGACATCTCATCTCATCGACTAGTCAGGGCCGCGCGAGCGAACTCGTAGCAAGTCTTATCGTGAAAGCCGTGTTACGCATTGGATCGCGCCGATACTCCGTCCGCCTCTAGCTCGTCGGCATGCTATTCCAGATGTCGCGATGCAGGTGCCACCGGCCATCCCTTTGGAGCCAAACAACGAGGTACTTTACCTTAGCCTGTCCAGAGCTGAGCTTCAGGTCGGCCTCGCCAATCTCGTAAGCGGTGTCGCCGGCAACCTCGAGGTCGATCGTCTTGAGAGTGACGTCTATCAGACCGAGCGCGTCTGCCGCCGTCCGCCAAAATTCCTCGATCGGCTTTCTCCCCGAAACAATCGGCGCATCGGGCGGCAGAACCTTGGCGTCCTCGGTATAGAACGCAGCCATACCGGCATAGTCCTTGCTGGCGGCGGCTACACCAAACCTGCGATTTGCCTCATCGACTACCTGTCGAACCTGATCAGAGTTCATGACGATCCTCCAGCTCTAACAATGTTACTCAAATCGTCTCAACTACGTTGTAGGCGGTGATAGGACGATGCAAGCCCTTGAGCATGAGTTCGCCTACCGTCTGTGTCGTGGCTCTGTCGTCGATCGCCGCGCGCACCTTGCTATCGATCAAAATCTGGCCGTCGCGCGCCTCCGCGCACAGCCGGGCCGCGAGATTGACCACCGTCCCAATCGCGCTGTACTCGCAGCGGCCCTCGAAACCGATAGGGCCGAGCGTCGCATATCCGTGTGCGATGCCAATCCCGAAACCAAGCTCGTGGCTTTCCCGCCGCCATTTGCTGGACAATTCAGATAGACGGCTCCGCATCGCGGCCGCCATTTGCACAGCCCGTACGCACGGATCGGGACAAGGGATCGGATCTCCGAAGATGACCATGATTCCATCCCCCATAAATCTCTCCAACGTGCCTTCAAATTCATGGACTACAGAGCCCAGGGCAGTGTGATACTCTCTCATAACGGCCATCACCTCCTCGGGCTCAGCAACTTCTGAGAAAGCGGTAAATCCTCGCAAGTCACAGAAGACTATCGTCACTTGTCTGCGGTGTGTCTCCAGGGATTCATTTGGCGAAGAAGAAAGGATGAGTTCTGCGATCTGCGGGGAAAGAAAACGCTTCAAACGGCTAACACGTTCGATTTGCGCTACCTGTTCGGCGACACGCTGCTCAAGCGTTCTATTCCACGATGCGAGCTCGGCGGCCTGGGCCTCCGCTCGATCGTGCAGTTCTTTGATGCGGAGCATGGAGTGCACGCGGGCAACCAGCGCTGCATGGTCGACAGGTTTGGTCAGATACTCGTCGGCGCCTGCGTTAAGTCCTGCGACGACATCCTGCGAGTCGGTTCGCGCCGTCACCATGATGATTGGGACAAATCCAAGTGTCGTATCGGCCTTCAGCCGCCGGCAGACCTCGAAGCCATCGATCTTCGGCATCATGACGTCGAGGAGGACAACGTCCGGCGCGATTTCACGCACGATCGCGAGAGTCTTCTCGCCATCTTCGGCCTCCATGGTCTTATAGCCTTCGGCATCGAGGCGCGCGGTAAGAAGGCAGCGATTCGTTTCGTTGTCATCCACGATCAAGATTCGGGGTGGGACATGCATCTCTGCTCCACGTCAGTACGCGCTAGAATCTCATGTTAAGTATCGGTTGATCGTCTCGAGTAGCTTTCGTGCGCTGTAGGGCTTTGCGACATAGGCATCGCAGCCGGCCGTACGCGCCTTTTCCTCGTCGCCGCCAAGCGCGTAGGAAGTGACGACGATGATTGGAATATGGCGGAGATCTGACTGCGCTTTTATCCGCCGTGTCGCCTCGTATCCGTCTAGAATAGGCAGTTGAATATCCATCAGGATCAGGTCCGGGCTTTGGGTGCGCGCCGCCACGAGCGCTTCTTCGCCGTCGTGCGCCTCGATCATTTCGTAACCGACGCTTGCAAGCAGATCGCGCAAAATCTGACGATTGTCCTCCTGATCTTCGACCACCAGTACGCGCTTGCTCATGTCTGCATCGCCTGCTGCTCGAGCCGGGCCGGCACCAGAAAAGAGAATCTCGCGCCATGGCCGAGGCGGGATTCTATCCAGATCCGTCCACCATGCATCTCCACGATGCGCTTGACTATGGCGAGGCCCAATCCCGCGCCTCCCTTTGACTTGGTGATCGAGTTATCTACCTGCTGGAATTCCTGAAAAATTCTGGCCTGGTCCACTTCGTCGATGCCCGGTCCCGTATCCTGAACGGAAAATACGTAGGAATCCTCCCGCGCTTCTACCTCTATCCGGACCTCTCCGGCGTCGGTGAATTTGATCGCGTTACCCACGAGATTGAACAGGGCCTGAGCGAGCCTGCGTTCATCTCCTCGCGCCGGCGGCAAGCCTGGCGGCACAGCAATTCTTAAACTCAGTTTCTTGTCCGCGGCGAGCGACTCAACGGAGGTATGCACAACGTCTACCAATTCCTCGACCGAGTAGTCGGTCAGAGAAAGTCGAAGCTGTCCGGCTTCAATCTTGGAGAGGTCGAGGACGTCGTTGATGAGCCCGAGGAGATGTCTGCCGTTCCGTTGGATGCGTTCGACGGCGGATCGCATTCTCTCCGGAGGATCGCCGTATATGCCGTCGAGCATGAGCTCCGAAAAGCCGAGCACCGCGTTCAATGGCGTCCGCAATTCATGACTCATGTTGGCGAGGAATTGCGATTTGTGACGGCTGGCCTCCTCAAGACGTCGGTAGAGCTGCTGCAACTCTTCGCAGGTCGAATTCACATGCGCCGCAAGCTCCCCGAGTTCGTCACGATTGGGGACCTCTATACGCTGGGCGAAATCACCAGCCGCTATCCGATTCAGCCCGTGGTGAATGATGCGGACCGGTTCGATCACAGACCGGGAGATCGCATGTCCCAGGACCAGCGTAAGCACAAAGCTTGCGAGCGCGACCGCAGTGACAAGTATCTGGGATTTGGTGTAAGTTCGTCGGCTCGCATCTATGCCGGCCACCATGTCCGCTTCAGCCCGGTTGACCAATTGATTGGTCAGTCGTTCGAGCTTGTCCGCGAGAGGCCCGAGTTCCGCGAGTTCGCTCTGTTTGGCCTCAGCTGCTCGTCCGCCGCGGATGAGATCGACGATGTGTGAAACTACGGCAATGAAACGCGCATATTCTTCGCGCACTTGGTTGAGCAGCGTCACCTCGTCCTTTGCGACGAACGAGACGCGGTCAAGGTCGTAACCAAACTGGTTGATCTGCCGCAGCACAACGGCCAATGTCGCTTCGTTCGGAAAGGCGAGCGCGGTGGATACGCCATAAAGCTGTCGAAGCGTATTATGCTGCATCTGCCGATATGCCTCGATCTTCTGCTGCAGGCCAACGACCTGATTCGCCCGCTGGTCCGCTTCGCGTAGCGATAGAAGACCGATTACACCAACCGAGATCAAGAGCATCTCGATGACGAAGAAGGCCATCAGCAATTTCGTACGCAACGACGGTCGAAACTCAAAGCCGGGAAGACCGTTCTTCACCGCCGCGCCGTTTTCACTTTCTCGCGACGTTGCAGGGAGCGGGCGCTGACCAAGAAACGACGTCGAATCAGCTCCCAAGTTCACGTCGAACCTCGTTGAGGAATCGCCAGTCTGCTGCATCCGCGATAATCTTTGCAGGATTCGATTTGAGCATCCTCGCCTCTCGCAGGCGAAGCGCGTAAAAACGGATTGTGTCTTCAGGATCGTATTCGCGCCAGCGGTTGTACGGCACATCCTCAAGAGTCTGAACCGCATAGTCGTGGCGCGGCGTGAAGCCCCCATCTACCATCCGCTGCGAGACAAAGGCTGGCGCGCTTACGCACAAGTCCGTCGCCCGGAGCATGGCGCGAACTACACGTTTGGTGGCAATGGGATTCTTTCGGACGAACTCGCGATTACCCGCCAGCATGCAGCAATAATACTGCGACCATGGGCGATCCTGCGCACTGTTGACGATGACATGACCAATGTTTTGCGCGCGCAAACGCTGAGGTTCTGGGGGAAATCCGAGGAAGGCGTCGATCTTGCCCTCCGCAAACAATTCGATCGGTTTGACCTTCGCGCTCGTCACCCATTCGATATCCTTGGCGGGATCGAGTCCGACAAGCGTCGCCATCGCACTGATGAAAACGTGCGGGCTACTGCCAAGCCCCTGCTGGCCGACGGTTCGGCCCTTCAAATCGGCAACGCTGCGTATGCCCTCCTTGGCAAATAACTCGAAGCAGCCGACATGAACCCCGGCCAAAATAGTAACGGTCGCGCCCCGATCGATCTCGAGAAGAAGCGGACCGGAGAAATGCAGGGTGAAGTCAATGTCGCCCTTCGCGATTGCTTTGGTTTGCTCCACGCCGGCGTCAGATTCAACGTAAACGACGTCTGCGAATCCCTCGGCATTTAAGAGGTCGCTCACCACGTACTGCGGAGCGATACAAATGCTCGGGTTCTTTGCAAGGCGGATTGTCGTGGTCTCTGGCGGCGCTTTAGCCTCTTCCGCCCTCAGCCGCGCTGCCACGCCCCCAAACAGGGCAGTGGAAGCGGCGCAGGCCCCAGCCAACAGCAAGTCGCGACGATTTGTATGCATCGGGACCTCCTCGAAAGCGCTTTAGATGAATCAGCCTCCCAGTTCACGTCGAACCCCATTGAGGAACCGCCAGTCGGCTCCATCCGCAATGAGTTTCGCAGGGCTTGATTTAATCATCCCAGCTTCGCGCAAACGAAGCGCGTAAAATCGGATTGTGTCCTCAGGATCGTACTCGCGCCAGCGGTTGTACGGCACGTCCGCAAGAGTCTGAACCGCGTAGTCCAGACGAGGCGCGAAACCCCTATCCACCATCCGCTGTGAGACAAAGGCCGGCGCGCTCACGCACAAATCGGTGGCTCGGAGCATGGCGCGCACCACGCGCTTGGTGGCGATGGGATTCTTTCGAACGAATTCGCGATTGCCCGCCAGCATACAGCAAAAATACTGCGACCATGGGCGATCTTGCGCACTGTTGACGATGACACGACCGATGTTTTGCGCGCGCAAGCGCTGAGGTTCTGGGGGAAATCCGAGGAAGGCGTCGATCTTGCCCTCCGCAAACAATTCGATCGGTCTGACCTTCGCGCTCGTCACCCATTCGATATCGTTGGCGGGATCGAGCCCAACAAGTGTTGCCATCGCGCTCAAAAATACATGCGGGGGTGACTCAAGCGATTGGATGCCGACGGTTCGACCCTTCAAGTCGGCGACGCTACGTATGCCCTCCCTGGCGAAGAGCTCGAAGCAGCCGACGTGGATCCCGGCCAGAATGGTAGTGCTCAAGCCTCGATCGATCTCAAGAAGGAGTGGACCAGAGAAATTCAGGACGAAGTCGACATCGCTATTTTTCCAGATAGCTTTGTCTTGTGCAGGGCCGCTACCAACGAATCCGGTTTCGACGTGAACGACGTTTGCGAATCCCTCGGCATTCAGCAGATCGCTTACTACGTACACAGGCGCGATGCAGAGGCTTGGGCTCTTCGCGAGGCGGATGGTATTGGTTTCTGGCGGGGGGGCGGTTTCTTCGGCCTTGAGCCGAGCGGCGGCACTCCAGAATAGAGCTGCGGAAGCGGCGTAGGCTCCGGAGAATAGAAAATCGCGACGGTTCGCAAGCATTGGAACCTCCTCGAACCACCACTGTGATAACCGCGGGGGCGTCGGGGCGATGTGATTTGCGTGGGGCAAAATGGCCCCGCTGGGCACAAAGATAGCATGGTAAAGATGTGCTGGATATGACCGGGCGTCTGACGTTTCCTGGTACTCGGATAATCTTTAAGCGGTGATGTCATGGGAGGCGCGTTCGGCTGCCATGGTCGGCTAATGGGATGGTCCGGCCGTGCTCCTGCCCCGCCAGCGATAAGCTGGCCAGGGGCGCCAAGACAAGGAGCACGCCATGTCCCAGACACTCAATACCGCGATCGCCGTGATCGGCATCGATATCGGCAAAAACTCGTTCCATGTCGTGGGCCACGATGCGCGCGG
>NZ_SPVJ01000096.1:0-7631 GCF_004634465.1 Bradyrhizobium sp. MOS001 | reverse complement strand
GGATCTGTCCGCGCCTTCAACGAAGCGTCCCATCCATATCCCCCATCAGGAAACGGAGGAATCGTAACCGACTCGTGGCTTTTCACACAGCCAGGGTCAAAAGCGGTCTTCGAGGAGCAGTGCTTGGCAGGTCGGCTGACGGGTCAGAAGCCGAAGCAGGCCGTCACCGACGTGGCGCCTGGATATCGAATTCAAAGGTTGCCAATCGGTCGGCGGCGGAGATGGTGCGTTCTGATGGACGCCTGCTGGACACCCGCTGCCATGATGCCATCATGCCCCTGTTTTGCCCGACGGGTCAAATCGATTTCGTAAAATCGAAAAAACCCAATGCCGACAAGGGCGCGGCTACTGTGCATGGGGTTGTTTTCGCGAATTTTGCTTGCCCCCGCTATGTCGGGCCGGGCCCCGATCTCGTCGGGTCCGGAGTGGCCTGAGCGTTCGCCTCAGCTATCCACCTTCAACGCGGCAATGAAGGCTTCCTGCGGGATGTCGACCTTGCCGAACTGCCGCATCTTCTTCTTGCCTTCCTTCTGCTTCTCCAGAAGTTTCCGCTTACGCGTGATGTCGCCGCCGTAGCACTTCGCGGTGACGTCCTTGCGCAGGGCGCGCACCGTCTCGCGCGCGATCACCTTGCCGCCGATCGCCGCCTGGATCGGGATCTGGAACATGTGCGGCGGGATCAGCTCCTTCATCTTCTCGACCATGGCGCGGCCGCGCCCCTCCGCGCGGGTGCGATGCACCAGCATCGACAGCGCGTCGACCGGCTCGTTGTTGACCAGGATCTGCATCTTGACGAGATCGGCCACCTTGTAGTCGGTCAGGTGATAGTCGAACGAGGCGTAGCCTTTCGAGACCGATTTCAGGCGGTCGTAGAAGTCGAACACGACTTCGTTGAGCGGCAGATCGTACTTCACCATGGCGCGGGAGCCGACATAGGTCAGCTCCTTCTGCGCGCCGCGGCGGTCCTGGCACAGCTTCAACACGCTGCCGAGATATTCGTCGGGAGTGAGGATGGTGGCCTCGATCCAGGGCTCCTCGATATCGGCGATCTTGACCACGTCGGGCATGTCGACGGGATTGTGGATCGAGATCTCCTGGCCGTCGGTCAGGTGCATCTTGTAGATCACGCTTGGCGCGGTCGCGATCAAATTGAGGTCGAACTCGCGCGACAGCCGCTCCTGGATAATCTCGAGGTGCAACAGCCCGAGGAAGCCGCAGCGGAAGCCGAAGCCCAGCGCAGCCGAGGTTTCCATCTCGTAGGAGAAGCTCGCGTCGTTAAGGCGCAACTTGCCCATCGCCCCGCGCAGCGTTTCGAAGTCATTGGCGTCGGCCGGGAACAGGCCGCAGAACACCACCGGGATCGCCGGCTTGAAGCCCGGCAGCATTTCGGTGACCGGCTTCCTGTCGTCGGTGATGGTGTCGCCGACGCGGGTGTCGGCGACTTCCTTGATCGCCGCGGTGATGAAGCCGATCTCGCCGGGGCCGAGCTCGTCGACCTGCTCCATCTTCGGGGTGAAGAAGCCGACGCGCTCGACGTCATACGCCGCGCCTGTGCCCATCATGCGGATGCGCTGGCTCTTCTTCATGACGCCGTCGACGACGCGGATCAGCACGACCACGCCGAGATAGACGTCGTACCAGCTGTCGACCAAGAGCGCCTTCAAGGTCGCGTCGCGGTCGCCCTTTGGCGGCGGCAGGCGGGTGACGATGGCTTCCAGCACGTCGGGGACGCCGAGGCCGGTCTTGGCCGAGATCATCACGGCGTCGGAGGCATCGATGCCGATGACGTCCTCGATCTGCTGCTTGATCTTCTCGGGTTCGGCCGCGGGAAGGTCGACCTTGTTCAGGACCGGGACGATCTCGTGGTTGTTGTCGAGCGCCTGGTAGACGTTGGCGAGCGTCTGCGCTTCGACGCCCTGGCTGGCGTCGACCACCAGCAGGGAACCCTCGCAGGCCGCCAGCGACCGCGAGACTTCGTAGGCGAAGTCGACATGGCCGGGCGTGTCCATCAGGTTGAAGATGTAATCCTTGCCGTCCTTGGCGTGGTAGGCAAGGCGGACCGTCTGCGCCTTGATGGTGATGCCGCGCTCGCGCTCGATGTCCATAGAATCGAGCACCTGCTCCTTGCCCGCCATTTCGCGGTCGGTGAGGCCGCCGGTCATCTGGATCAGGCGGTCGGCCAGCGTCGACTTGCCATGGTCGATATGGGCGACGATGGAGAAGTTGCGGATGTTGGAAATGGGGACGGTCGTCATGGGCGCGGGATACCACTCACATCCCCGTGCGGCAACCATATTGCTGTATTTTCAGGGCCTTTCTTCACGCCAAGCTGATTCCACGAGGGCCCAAAACGCGCTACGCAACGGCCCATGTCCAGGCTCATGTCCACGACCTCGATCCCCTCCGCCCGAACACGCGTAAAAGCCCGGGTGAGCCTTAACCGCTTCCGGGCCTGGCTGGTCGCCTGCGCGATCCGGCCCGAAGCGCGGCTCTGGCTGGTGATCCAGCTCGCCATCCTGCATGCGGTGATCTGGACCTTCATCCTGATCAATCTCAAGGCAGCGCAGGACGTTCACATGGACGTCGCAGAAGCCTATGGCTGGGGCCAGGAGTTCCTGTGGGGCTACGGCAAGCACCCGCCGCTGTCGGGCTGGGTCGCCGGCCTCTGGTTCAAGGTGTTCCCGGCTGCGGACTGGGCGACCTATGCGCTGGCGATGGCGACCATCGGCGTCGGCATGGTGATCTGCTGGCTGCTGAGCTTGCGCGTCGTGGACGCGCGGCGCGCGTTCCTGGTCGTGGTGATGGTCGCGCTCTATCCGATCTTCAATTTCAAGGGTTTCAAGTACAACCCCGACCTGCTCCAGCTCGTCACGCTGCCGCTGCTCGTGCTCGCCTATCTCAACGCCTTCGAGAAGCGGACCTGGCAGTCCGGTATCTGGTTCGGGCTCGCCGGCGCGCTGGCGCTGATGACGAAATACTGGGTGCTGACCATGATCGGCGCCATCGGCCTTGCCGCGCTGATTCATCCCGATCGGCTGCGATTCCTGCTGTCGCCGGCGCCGTGGGTGGCGATCGTGACGATGGTGGTGGCGATGATCCCGCACATCGTCTGGCTTGCGGGCGTGCATTTCGTGCCGCTGACCTATGCCGGCGATACCTACAGCCTCGATGACAGCCGCCAGGTCCATCAGCTCGTGGCGGGCTACGCCCTGCATAATTTGGCGCTGCTGGCGTTGCCGGTGGCGCTGGCCGCTCTCGCAATGGCGCTGGTGCCGCATTGGTTCACGCTGCTGCTGCGCGCACCGTTACGCATCGTCACGCGCGCCTGGGGGCGCGGCGCCAATCCCGGCGTCAATGTTGCGCAGGCGTTGAACGTCTGGATCATCCAGATCATCGTCGCGTTCGGCCCGCCGCTCGGCGCGCTGGCCTTCAGCATCTACATGAAGACCGATTGGGGCATCTCGCTGTTCTTCCTGGTGCCCTTGGCACTGGTCGCGATCCCGGCGCTGCGGGTGCAGAGTGCGGCCCTGTTCAACATCGCCGCGATCTGGCTCGTGCTCAGCGTCGCCACGCTCGCCGCCTCGCCCTGGATCGCCGCGCGCGAGATGGCGGCCAATGCCAGCAATACGGCGACCTACGGCGCGCGCTCGGAGCTGGCGCATGAATTGACGCAGGCCTGGCACACGCGTTTCGGCTCGCGCTGGGCGGTCGTCGCCGGCACCATGGAGTCGATCCAGCCGATGGTGTTCTACAGCCCCGATCATCCCGCCGCGCTGATGCCGCTCGAAGCCTGGGATTCCGGGCTGACGTCGCGCGAGGATGCCAAGAAGTATGGCTTCATCGGCGTGTTCGATCCGACCGATGGCCGCCTCCCGGCGTTCGAGAAATGGGTCTCGGAGATCGCGCCGAACGCCGAGCGCATCGTGATGACGACGCGCCGCTTCACCCACGGCAAGGCCGGCCCGGCGATGAGCTGGAATATCTACATCGCGCCGCCGGCGAAGTGATTTCGGCGTTGTCGGTCTCGTAGGGTGGGCAAAGCGACTTGTCCGCCATAGCTCGAAGAGCGACGGCGGAAGTGTGCCCACCACTTCTATGGCGATTGTCGCGAGATGGTGGGCACGGCGCTTCGCGCCTTTGCCCACCCTACGGCACTGAGCGCGTGGCTCAGATCCCTTCCTCGTTGAACTTGCTCTCAACGAGCTCGGTAATCGCCGCAAGCGCAGCCTGGGCATCGTCACCGGCGGCGGCGACCGTGATCGTCGTGCCCGGTCCTGCGGCCAGCATCATCAGGCCCATGATCGAGGTGCCGCCGACGGTCTCGCCGCCGCGCGTCACCCACACCTGCGCGTTGAAGCGCTCGACCGCCTGGACGAATTTCGCCGAGGCGCGGGCGTGCAGGCCGCGCTTGTTGATGATCAGGAGGTCTTTGGAAATGGCTCCCGCCGGCACGCCTGTCCCGGCCTGGTTTCCGAGCGGCGCGTCGTCGCTCATTTGCCGGCGAGCACGCGGCTGGCAATGGTGACGTATTTGCGACCCGCTTCCTGGGCCATCGCGATCGCGTCGGGCAGCGGACGCTCCTCGCGCACCTTGGCAAGCTTCACCAGCATGGGAAGGTTGATGCCCGCGAGCACCTCGACCTTCGGCCGGCTCATGCAGGATATTGCAAGGTTCGACGGCGTGCCGCCGAACATGTCGGTGAGGATCGCGACGCCGTCGCCGGAATCGACGCGGTTGACCGCCTCGATGATGTCGCTTCGGCAGAGATCGGAATCATCTTCGGCACCGATCGTGATCGCTTCGATTTGCTTTTGTGGGCCCATGACATGCTCAAGCGCTGCCTTGAATTCGTCGGCAAGGCGCCCGTGGGTCACAAGTACTAGACCAATCATCGGAAAACTCCTCGCGGGCGCTTTTGGTGCACCGCACGAACGCGCCACTTTGACCATCCAGAGCCCCCGCGCAAGAGGGGATGTTGCGTATCTCCCTGAAACTAGACGGATGGATGAGGGGAGCTGCGCCGGTCTATTCGGTCGCGATAGTGGGGTTCATATGGTTACCATTTCCCTTCAAACAATCGCCTGAAGGGTTAACGGAAGATGAACTCTTGGTAGTGGTCAAGGCCGCAACAACCAAAGGGAGGGGCGAATAGTCGCGCCCGACGGGGATTCGCGGTATTTCGACACCGAAAATGCTTGTTTTCAGCGATTCCGCCGCAGGCAGCCGTTCTGCGTCGGCGGCGTCCAGATCGACCACGAGGCCGACGGTCGCATGCTCCACGAAGTCGCAGCGGCGGATTCCCAGTCCCCGAATCTCGATCAGGCCGGCCAGCAGCGGCGCGGGGCGGACTTCAATTTCGTCGCCGACTGTCGCCAGATGGACACGGTCATCGCCGACCAGAACGGCCCTTTCGACCACGCCGGCGCGTCCCGCCATGATCAAATCGAAGGCAAGGCGCGACTTGCCGGAGCCTGAGGGCCCGCGGATCAGCACCGCCAGAGTCCCGACCTTGACTGCGGAGGCGTGAACGCTGGGGCCACCGTCGCTCATAGCGCCGGCAGCCTCACCACGAAACGCGCGCCGACAACCGTAGGCGCTCCGTCCTCGTCCGCCGGGCCCGGGCGGTTCTCGGCCCAGATGCGTCCGCCATGGGCATCGACGATCTGCTTGGAGATCGACAGGCCGAGGCCGGAGTTCTGGCCAAAGCCCTGGTGCGGACGGTCGGTGTAGAAGCGCTCGAAGATGCGCTCCAGCGCGTCGTCGCGGATGCCGGGACCGTCGTCGTCGACCACGATCTCGATCTCGGAGCGGACGCGGCGGCAGGTGAGGCGCACCTTGCTGCCGGGCTCGGAGAATGACTGCGCGTTGGAGAGCAGGTTGGAGACCACCTGCCCGAGCCGCGAATCGTGCCCGGTCACGGAGAACGCGTCGGTCGCGCCGCGGCCTTCGAAGCGCGTTTCGACCGCGACGTCATGGCCGAGCTTGGTTTCATTGGCGACGGACACGAGCGTCGTCAGCAGGCGGCGCAGGTCGACCCGGACCGCATCCTGGCGCTGCAATTCGGCGTCGAGGCGGCTGGCGTCGGAGATGTCGGAGATGAGGCGATCGAGCCGCTTGACGTCATGCTCGATCACCTCGAGCAGGCGCGCGCGGCTGGTCTCGTTGCGCGCCAGCGGCAGCGTCTCGACCGCTGAGCGCAGCGACGTCAGCGGGTTCTTCAGTTCATGCGCGACATCGGCGGCGAACATCTCGATCGCCTCGATGCGGCTGTAGAGCGCGCTGGTCATGTCGCGCAGCGCGCCGGAAAGGTGACCGATTTCGTCGCGGCGCCGGGTGAAGTCGGGAATCTCGATGCGGGCCTTGATGCGGCGGCGGACGCGCTCGGCGCTGTCGGCGAGCCGGCGCACCGGACCTGCGATCGTGCTGGCGAGCAGCAGCGACAGCATGATCATGACCGCGGCAGCGACGCCGCCGACCTTCAGGATCGCCAGGCGCTCGGCGGTGACCATCTGGTCGATGTCGTCGCCCTGCGTCGACAGCATCAGGGCGCCGTGGATGGCGCGCGAGCGCAGCACGGGGACTGCGACCGAGACGATCACCTCGCCGCGCGAATTGACCCGCACCATCGAACGCTTCTGGCCCTGGAGCGCGTCGCTCACTTCCGAATAGCCATTGCCATTCTCGCGCCCGAGCTCGCGATACAGCGGCAGGTCACCGCGGTTGATCCAGAGGCGCACCGAGGTCAGGCCGCGCTCGATCACGCCGGGCTTCTGCGATGGCGGCGGCAACGGGAAGATCAGCACGTTCTCGAGGTCGCGGCTGTCGAGCAGCACCGTCCCGTTGGGATCGAATATCCGTGCGCGGGTCTTGGTCGGCGAGATCAGCGTGCGCAGCACGGGTGCCACGCGCTCCGGGCTGATCGGAAAGTTCAGCGCCGAATAATCGTCGGATTCGCCGTAGCTGTCGCCGAGCTTCAGATCGAGCAGGCGGTCAGGATCGACCGTGATCGCGTTGGTCTGCACGGTCGCCGACGCTCCGATGGCACCGGCGATGATCTCGGCCTGCACCAGCAGGCTCTGCGCACGCGCGTCGATCAGGCCGGCGCGGAACTGCGAGAGATAGAGAATGCTCGCGACCAGCGCGACGAGGCCGGCGAGGTTGAGCGAGACGATGCGGCGGGTCAGGCTCGAGAAGGAGAGTGCGAAGAAATACTGACCGGCGCGCGTCAGCCAGGACAGCGGCCGCCAACCTTGCGCGGCCGGCTTGTCGTCGGCGACGTGCTCCGGTACGCCGTCGGATGCGATATCCCCGGCATTCTGGTTCTCGTCAGGCTGCGTTCGGTCAAGCAATGCTTACGCCCGCGTTAGGACATCTCGTGCGAAGGGTCCCCGCATCCTAGAGCCATCCCGGTCCCGATGGAACGAGAACCGGCGATGCTCTCAGTCTTTCGTGAAGGCGCGTGAGCCTCAGGCTTCCTTGAAGCGGTAGCCGACGCCGTAGAGCGTCTCGATCATCTCGAACTCGTTGTCGGTCACCTTGAACTTCTTGCGCAGCCGCTTGATGTGGCTGTCGATGGTGCGGTCGTCGACATAGACCTGGTCGTCATAGGCGGCGTCCATCAGCGCGTTGCG
>NZ_SPVJ01000095.1:0-8233 GCF_004634465.1 Bradyrhizobium sp. MOS001 | reverse complement strand
CCTGGTTGAACTCGAACCTGGCGGATTGCGCGAGGTGCACTGGCACCCTAACGGAGACGAGTGGCTCTACGTCATCGAGGGACAGGCGCGCATGGGTGTGTTTGCCGGCCAGGGGCAGGCGCGCACATTTGATCTGCAGGCCGGTGACGTTGGTTACGTCCCGGTGGCGATGGGCCACTATCTCGAGAATACCGGCTCGACCAACTTTCGATTTCTCGAGACGTTCAAGAGTGACCGCTTTATCGACTTCTCTCTCGATACCTGGATGGCGGCAACACCGCCGGGACTGGTGCAAGCCCATCTCAAACTCGATCCGAAGGTGATGAGCGCGCTGCGCACGAACAAGGCTCTGGTCGTGCCGGAATAACCGCCCAAGTCGGAGTGAATCGCGGCGCACTCGTCCGGCGCCCGGTGGGCAGGCCGCTGGCGGACCGCCGGCAAGATTGCGCCATCTCCGGCTGCAGAAGGAGAACGCCATGAATGTTCTGACCTGGGCCGCCCTGCGTTGGTGGTCGCCGGATCCGCCTTAGCATCAAACGGTCAGGCCGAAACGGGCACCCAAGCGTCAGTGGCATCCTCAGTTTGCAGAGACAAGCTTTAGTCCAATCACGCCGGCCACAATCAAAGCAATGCAAAGTATCCGCGCCGGCGACGCAGAGTCGCCCAGCACTGCGATACCCAGAACGGCGGTACCCGCGGCACCGATACCGGTCCAGACCGCGTACCCCGTTCCTACGGGAAGTGTGCGGAGCGCCAGCGAGAGAAGAAAGATACTCGACAAACCGGTGGCAGCCGTAAACAGCGCGGGTATCAGCAGCGTGAAGCCTGCGGACCACTTCATGCCGAAGGCGAATCCGATCTCGAGAAGGCCGGCGGAGGCCAATATCATCCATGCCATGTGGGTCAATCCATTCGCTGGTCACCGGGCGTTACGGCCGGGCCGCTTGTGAGGGGCTGGACGCGCATGGAGGATTCCATGCGCGACATGCTTGCTGATGGGCGCCTCAAGCCTTACTGGCGGCAGCGGGAATCGAGCGGAACGAAATTCCCAGTCGATTGAAAGCGCTCATCAAGCCGATGGCATAGGTGAGGTCAGCGAGTTCCTTGTCGCTGAATTCGCCGGCGGCGGCCTCGTAGTCGGCATCGGGAACGCCGGTTTCGGCCACCCTCGTCACAGTTTCGGTCCAGGCCAGCGCAGAGCGTTCGCGCTCACTAAAGACTTCCCCCGCGTCTCGCCACACAGGCACCAGCACGAGCTTGTCCGCGGCGACACCAGACTTGAGCAGGTCGCGGGAGTGCATATCGATGCAGTAGGCACAGCCGTTGATCTGCGAAACCCGCAGATACACGAGATCGACAAGTTGCTTTGAAAGGCCGCTTTTTTGAAGATAGACGTAGACCCCTCCAAAAGCCTTGAAGCCTTCCGGTGAAGCCTTGGCGTAATCGATGCGCTTGTTCATGATCGAATCCTCATCTGGTTGAAGGATTCCATCGTTTCGCATCTTGGCCTATTCAAGAAGGACCATGATAGGCGTTTGTAGCTGGGCCATGATTTCCATAATCCAGCAGATCACGCTCGAACTTCAGTCACATCAATCCCAAGATGCGCCGTCCGAAATTTTCGGCCATGCGCCGCGAGGCGATATTCGTGAAGTTCAAAAGAAGGGCGGAAGCCCCATCATTGCGCCTCGTCCAATCCGTAAGTGCCTCCGCGTACAGGCCTTGTTCCCGCATGCTCGCAGCGAGCCGGCGATCTGAACGGTTGCCTCGCAGACGCAAGATCAGGTGCATGCCCCCCGGCTGTAGATCTATTCGCACATTTTTTCCCAGCACGCTTTCCAGCCCTGCCGCGGTTGCCGCGCGGCGCTCGGCATAGAGCCTCCGCATCCGCTGGATATGGCGCGCAAAATGTCCTTCGGCGATGAATGAAGTGACGATGGTTTGCGTAAGCCCCGGAGAGCCGGTTGAAAGGCTTTCGGTGACCTCCTCAAACCGCTCGACCTGCGCTTCCGGCACGACGAGATAGGCCAGCCGCATGCCTGGAAAAAGTACCTTGCTGAAGGTACCCGCATAGAGCACCCGCCCGTCACGATCGAGGCTTTTCAATGCAGGGAGGGGGCGGCTGACATAGCGGTATTCGCCATCGTAGTCGTCTTCGATGATCCATGCCTTGTTTCGCGCGGCCCAGTCCAACAACGCCAGACGCCGGGGTAACGACAGGGACATGCAGAGCGGGCTCTGATGCGCAGGCGTGTCCACCGCTGCGCGCGCCCGGGGCGCGAACTTGACGGCATCGGAAACGACCATGCCTTCCGCATCGACCGGCACCGAGATGCCTTCGATCTGCATATATTCGAAAATTTCTCGCGTGGGCGGATATCCCGGGTCTTCGAGCCAGACGCGATCGCCCGCCTTCAGCAGGGCATGACCGATCAGTTCCACGGTTTGGCGGTATCCCGAGGTAACGAACACCTGAGACGGCGAGCAGTTGATCCCACGCGAGACCTGGAGATATCTCGCGATTTCAGCACGCAGCGAAGGCAAGCCGGACACAGGGGGATGGATCATATCGGAAGGCTGCATGGCCCGCGCACTACGCGCGCCAAGGCGCGCCCAGATCTTCCGGGGAAACGCATCCAGGGCGGGCAAACCCATCTGGAATGGCAGGATGGAATCCGGACGAAAACTGACTGCATCCATCCGGGGATCCGCTCGCGGCGTCGGGTTCGCAATGGATATTCGCGGCGTAAGGTCTGGGCTTACAATGGTTCCTGCCTGCCCGCGCGCCTCGACATACCCTTCAGCGGCCAGCAAGGAATAAGCCGTGTCGATGGTACCTCTGGCCAGCCCCAATTCCTTGGTCAACGCCCGTGCCGACGGAATGCGGTCACCAGGCTTCAACATTCCAGTGGCGATAGCGTCGCGAAACCGATCGTAAATCTGCCGGTAGAACGGTGCTGCCGCCTTCGGATCAAGCGGCGGGAGCTTTCGGGGATTCGCGGCAGGCATGGCCCGATCCGATCTTTCGATGAACAAAAAACCCACTATGCCATAACGGTTCGGATTGGTCTCCACTCCTCGCACGCTGCAGCGGTCGAGCCTGCGCCGGCAAATCATGGACCAGTCGCAAAGCTCATTCATGGTCCTTGGATGCAGGCCGAAATTGCTCTTTGCTGATGATCAGAGTTCGGACAGCAGCGATTGGAAAGCAGATGACGAAAATACTGCATTTGACTTGCAGCCCCCGCGGGCAAGCCTCGGAGAGTTACAGGCTATCTCAGAAAATCGTCGGCTACTTGCTGGATAGCGAGCCGACGGCAACCGTCATAATCCGACCGATCAGCGGCGTCCCCGATATCGATGAAAGCTACGCAACTGCTCTTGGCGCGACCGAGCGATCGTACCTGGAAATGTTTGTCGAGGGTTCCATGTCCCGGTCCGAAGAACTGATCCAGGAACTGGAGAGCGCGGACTTCGTCGTCATCGCAACTCCGATGCACAACTTCACCGTGCCTGCCGCTCTCAAAGCGTGGATAGATCACGTCGTTCGAGTCCGTCGAACGTTCGACGTGACTGCCCAAGGAAAACTGGGGGCGTTGCGCGACCGCCCGGTTTTTGTCTCAGTGTCCTCGGGCGGACGATTTTCCGGCGATCGCGCGCATCAGCCCGATTTTCTCACGCCGTATCTAAAAGCTATCCTCGGTACTATCGGGCTGCATGATTTGACGTTCTTCTCCGTCGAAGGATCGGCCCTTGGTCCTGATGCATTGGTCGCAGCCCGAACCAAAGCGGATCAGGCAGTGCAGAGGTTCTTCCTCCGTTTCGCGCGCCATTCAACGGGGGCGTTTCAGCAAGCTGTATGAACGGGCAACGGCACCTCGCGGGATTCCCTACCAGCGAGACCAATACAGCGCCCGGGAAGCTGAGGTACTTGCCTCCTCAATTGCGCAAGCAAAACTTCCCCCAAACATCAGAGCCTCGCTAAGAACGGAGATTGGCTTAACTGAGATCACGCAAGAGACCTTTTGCTCGCTTAAGGTCGGCGGTGTCGAGACCTTCGGTAAACCGGTCGTAAATCGGTTGCAGCAGCGCCTTCGCTTCAGCCGGTCGGTCCTGATCGCGAAACAACTGTCCCAAGCTTGTGGCGGCGCGTAGTTCCCAGGACAGAGCGCCCTGCAGGCTCGCCCACTTCATCGCCCGGAAAAACTGATCCTCGGCCGTTGCCGCAGCGCCGGGTGCACCTTGCAACAGCAGCAGTTCGCCCTTGATGCGCAGCAGCTCGGCGATGCTCAAGCGTTCTTCGGTCTCCTCTGCGCGCGCGATCGCATCGTGTACCACCGAAAGTCCTTCGCCCACTTGCCCGACGCGCCCCAAGCCTTCCGCCATCTCACCAACGAACAGGAAATAGCGATGCGATGCGTTGACTTCGTCGCCGAGTTCGTCGATGCCTGACCGCAGCAGCGGCAATCCGCCGGGGGTATCTCCGCGCTTGATCGCAAGCAGTCCTTGATGGCTGCGGGCAAAGGCAACATAGCGCATCAGCGAATGCCTGGTCGAAAGGTCGATCAGCCTTGCCACGTAATGGTCTGCGACATCCATATGGCCGCTCCACAGCGCGATCGGGCATGCTGCGTTGGCGACGATGTAGCACACCGAGTTGACGTGTCTGCTGGCAGATGCCTCATGCAGGTATGTTTCGGTGACGTGCATTGCGCGATCCGGAAATCCCTGCAGCCATAGGGTCCGGCCCAGAAAGGCGCCGGCGGTCACCCGCTGGTTGCTCCGGAAACGGCTGATCCGCGACTTTTGGACTGGAGGAACATAGTGCGCGAGCATGCGTTCGAGGTGATACCGCGCGCTCGCTTGATCGCCGAGGCATTGCTGCGAGATGCCGATCAATCGCTCACCGATCAGCCGATCGTTGGAATTTGACCGGCTTGCCGCAAGGGCGCTGAATCGTTGCGCGGCGGTCAAGGAGGCGCGAAGGCGGCCGGCAACCCGGTGAAAGAACCACAGGCCTAGCAGCGACCGCAATTGGTGCTCGACATCGTCAAGCCTCTCTGCAAGCTCCAGCGCCTTTGTCCAGGCTTCGCCGAGCGCGGGAATTTTCGCGTCGGTGACAAATATCAGGGTCGTACCGAGCGCGGTATGCAGCTTCATCTCGAGGCGCGCGTCGCCATTGACGGCAGCCCCAAGGGCGGCGATCGCCCGCTCCACGCGGCCGCGGCATTCCTCCAGCAACGACGAATGGACGCATAGGGGCACTGCGGCCGCGGTCAGCCCCGCGCCAATCTGCACGTCACCGCTGGGTGAAAAGGCCCAACCCAGCGCCGCGCGCAGGTTGTCGATGTGCCGTCCATAGTCGCCCATCCAGTCGACCGTGGGGCGCATCTCCAGCTCCGCTTCAGCCCGCTCGAACAAGTCCCGGTAATATTCGGCATGGCGACGTGCGAGCCGTTCCCGCTCCCCGCTCTCGCCGAGCTTTTCGAGGGCATACGTATGGGTCGTATCCAATAAGCGGTAGCGCGCCGTGGTGGCATCGATTTCCGCCACAACCAGCGACTTCGAAACCAGGCTGGAAATTCCATCGACCACGTCCGGCAAAGCGATCCCGGCGCCCGTTACCACCGCGCAGATCGCCTCCAGGTCGATGGCACCGGCGAAGACCGCGAGCCGGCGGAGGAGCACCAACTCAGGCTCAGTCAGTAGCTCGTAGCTCCAATCGAAGGTCGCCCGCAGAGTTTGGTGCCGCGGCAGCGCCGTCCGCCCTCCGGTCAGCAGCTGAAAGCGATCGTCAAGGTGAGCGGCGAGTTCTTCGACACCGAGTGCCGTGACACGTGCCGCCGCCATTTCAATCGCGAGCGGTATGCCATCAAGACGCCGGCAGATCGCCGCGATCGTCTTTGCCTGATAGCCATCCAGAACCGCCCCTGCCTCGGTTGCTCGTGCACGTTCGATGAATAGTCTGACGGCGCCGTATTCCAGGAGATCGTCCGCGTCCTCCGTCGGAATCGAGAGCGGCTGCACCCAGTAGACCTGCTCCCCCTCGGCCCGGAGCGGCTCGCGGCTGGTTGCGATGATCTGAGCCGAGGATCCGGCTCGCAGCACGCCCTCAGCCATCCTCGCCGCGGCGTCGATCACATGCTCGCAGGTGTCCAACACCACCAACAAGCGCCGCGCTGCCAGTGCCAGCGCCACGCGCTGCGTCGAAATTTCACCTCCGCCGAACTTGAGTCCGATCGCGGCAGCGAGCGCTATGGGAACCAGACTGGGATCAGCGAGCGGCGAGAACTCGGCCAGCCACACGCCCTCTGGAAAATGCGGCAGCAGTTCACGGGCGACCGCGAGCGCGAGCCGTGTCTTGCCGATGCCCCCCGCCCCGGTCAGGGTGACGAGCCGGCCGGCACGGACAAGCTTCGAGATTTCCTCGACCTCGGCGGTGCGGCCGATCAACGCTGAAACCGGCTGCGGCAGGTTGGTCGACGCTAATGGCTGCGCCGACGCACTTTCCTTTAGGTAGAGTGGATGTCCCGGTCCGGTTGCTGGCCGCATGGTCCAGATGCCGCGCAGGTGATAGCCGCGGCCGGACACCGTCTGCAACAACTCGCGATCGGCGCCAAGCGCCTTGCGAATGGCGGATATATGAATCTGGAGCGTGTTTTCTTCGACCGTCGCAACCGGCCACACCCGATCTATAAGATCGCGCTTGGTGACAAGCTCGCCACCCGACTGAACCAGAATCTCCAGAATCTCGAATGCGCGGTTCCCGATCGGAACGGAAACACCTCGGGACCGCAGCTCACGCTGGGTAAGATCGATCTCCCACCCGTTCGACTCATAGACGGCTCGTAGGCCTTGCTCCACCATCACGGCCTGCCCCGTCGGTTGAGTAATCCTAAGAAACTCTCAGCATCAGATCAGGGAACCGCTCCAGGAAAGCAGCTTAAACGTTGATCTGGGCAGTGGGCAAGCGCCGTCGAACTATCCGCTTAACGCGCGGCATATCAATGGCTTGATACCCAGCATCTGCTTGGGTGATCTTCTGAGCAAGATTAGCATAACAGCATCAATGGCGGGCAAGCGATTGATGCAAGGCCCTAGTAAGATCACTCTCGAGCCCAGCGGCGCGCTGTTGCGCAGGCTTCGCGGTGTCGCTGCGCCCAAATGTAAACGGGAGAGCGAACATGATCTCTGCGGCATTTCCCTATAAGAAGCAGCGGCGGCGGGTCCTCGGCCGCGAGATGGCGTATGTGGAGGTGGGAAAGGGCGACCCCATCGTACTGCTGCACGGCAATCCCACTTCGTCGTATCTCTGGCGCAATGTGTTGCCGCACCTGAAGCCGCTGGGTCGCTGCATCGCCCCCGACCTGATCGGCATGGGCGATTCCGACAAGCTGCCTGACAGCGGTCCCAACTCGTATCGCTTCGTCGAGCACCGCCGCTATCTCGACGCCCTGCTCGAGTCCCTGGACGTGCGCGAACGGGTCACCCTCGTCATCCATGACTGGGGTTCGGCGCTCGGCTTCGACTGGGCCAACCGCCACCGCGAGGCAGTGAAGGGTATCGCGTACATGGAGGCGATCATGGGGCCGCAATACTGGGACCACTGGGACAAGTTCGAAATGCGTCACGCCTTGCAAGGGCTGCGTTCCGAGAAAGGCGAGGAAATGGTCTTGCGAGACAATTTCTTCATCGAGAAGATCCTGCCGGGAGCCATCCTTCGCAAAATGTCCGACGAGGATATGGCGGAGTACCGACGGCCCTTCGCCGAGCCCGGCGAGGGCCGGCGTCCGACGCTGACGTGGCCCAGGCAAATCCCCATCGAGGGCGAGCCCGCCGACGTGACTGCGATCGTGACCGCCTACGCCGACTGGCTTAAGACGAGCCATATACCCAAGTTGTTCCTGAGGGCGGAGCCCGGTGGGATCCTCGCCCATGGCCCGGTTCTCGATTTGGCCCGCAGCCTCCCGGCACAGACCGAGGTGACGATCTCGGGACTCCATTTTGTCCGGGAAGATTCGCCGGACGAGATCGGACGGGCCGTCGCCGGCTGGATGGAGGCGTTGGGCTGATGGCGGCCATGCAGGGCTGCGATGTCAGGATCATCAAGGCTCACTCTGAGTTCTTCGCATTTTGACCCTGGCTGTGTGAAAAGCCACGAGTCGGTTACGATTCCTCCGTTTCCTGATGGGGGATATGGATGGGACGCTTCGTTGAAGGCGCGGACAGATCC
>NZ_SPVJ01000094.1:0-8812 GCF_004634465.1 Bradyrhizobium sp. MOS001 | reverse complement strand
CACTATGCACTGTGTCCATTCTAAGCCTAACGGTCCGAACAAACCGCAGACTCGCAGATCACCCCGTCATCCGGTAGGTGGCCGCTGAACAGCGCTTACGGAACAGTCGCGCTCTCGCTATTTGGAAGGCTTCTTGGTCCAAAGGCGGGTATGTTGCCATTTGCAAGGCAGGCCCTGTTCCCGCGGGATGGTTCTATGGACGCGAAGTCAGCCGCACGATTTAAACAGCACGTAGAGCGAGTCATTGAGGAGTTATCCTTGGCGCTCTGAAGCCAGGAGATCGTCTATTCACGGGCCGCAGAGGGCCGGACCGCAGCCTGACGACACGGCAGTATGCACGCCTGCGATCGGACTGGCTGGCCGGTATAGGATTGGACCCTCACCTGTTCGGAACGCATTCACTCCGACGAACCAAGGCGACGCTCATCTATCGTCGCACCGGCAACTTGCGAGCCGTGCAGCTCCTGTTGGGGCATGCAAAAATCGAGAGCACCGCTACCTCGGAATAGAGGTCGATGACGCACTCGCAATAGCAGAACAGGTGGACGTCTGGCTGCCCTGGCAGAGCCGACCTGCCCTGCCCCTCCGTTACAGGAGGCTGCGGGCCCGAAACGGAAGTCGCGCTGCGTCATTCAATCACTTCATCGCCCGTGGATAGCCGTCGCACCAATTGCGAACACCACTCTCCAAGTCTCGTCCAATCGATGCCTCGCACAAAAAAAAACGGCCCCAGCATCGGCCGGGGGGCATGATGATGCTGGGGCCTCCGGACAGGCTCTGACCTTGTGGGACAGAGACCGTCACCGGAAAGACAAGCCGGGCAGCATCCGGACGTTCCCAGCCCAAGTCTTAATCTCCGCTACTTCATATCTCTTGCCCGAGAGCGCGCGGGATCTAAGCCGCGCCGCCCTCGGGTGCAACTGTCCAGTCCCAGCTGGATTCCGTCGCCGTAGGCAGCCTAAGCGATTCCAACGCTAGGCAGACCTAAGCGACACCTTTTCCACACCACGACGGGCAGTAGCTCGAGCTCGTTCCGCGCCGCCAGGTTTTGACGCAGGTTTTAACGAGTGGCTTCGGGAACGTTCGGTGGTGGCGTTGCTTGGAGAGCAATGACGAGCACGACCGTAGTTCTCATTCCCGGCATGCTGAACGCCCTTCGCCTGGTGCGCGTCTACGGCTTTATGGTCGAGCGCAGAGACGGCCTGTATTACCCCGGCAGCAACCAGCCGGCATGCTCGAAGGCTTTGGCAGAGAAGATGGTTGAAGGCGGCTGGCTGGTGAAATACGGAGAGCGTTATCAACCTACAGAGAAGGGTTGGCACGCAGGAGAAGCCGGTTGAGAAGTTTGGCTGCTGTCCGAGTCGCCAAATGATATCAAACCTGAGAAGGTTCCTGCAAAGGCGTGAGCCCTATCGCTCCTCGCCCTCAAGCCGTTGAGCTTCATTTCGATAGTTTTGTAGCCATCTCTTCGAGAGCTTCCCGGCCCAGACCGGGGAGGCAGAACTTCGCCTTCTCCAAGGTCGAGGCCGTCATATCCCTCAGGCCTTTAGGGGGTCTTTCTGACGGTTCTCGATCGACGCAGCCGCCCGACGGCAATCTTCGGCGACCTTCAAAAGGCCGACGCGCTCAAGCTCCATGGAAGCTATCGCTGCATGTTCACGGCAAATTCGCTCTAGTCTACGGAATTCCCTTAGCTCTCGGTCCACGTGCCCTCCGCGATGTGAGGCAATGATCACGTCAACGATCGACTGATGAGAAGTGACGATCCGTAAGCTTCCCGTAAGTAAGGCTAAGCAAAACGGGAAAATCAAGCAACTCTTTAGCAGCGCTTAGAAATGGAACCCGAACACCACGGCGCCCTTTAGAAGGCGCCGGTGTGAAACGGCGGGCGATGTCCACACCCACGACAGGCAGTATATCGCGAGCGTTGTTACAGGTCGCAAAAAACGGCCCCAGCACAACTAGATGCCGGAGCCGTTGGAAGCCTTGGCGGTAATGGGGGCGCCAAGGTCTACTAAGGTCTAGGAAGATTCGGCAATCGGGTCTGTATGCCCTCCGACATAGGCGGCGCACTGCTCGCGCTCTCTGAGTGATCGACGCTCCTTAGCTTTTCCACACCCACGACCCGCGGTGGCTCATGCTCGTTCCGAGCCGCTAGGAATCGATAATTTGCAAGGTGCATGCGATGCCGGTTTGATCGAGGCATGCCTCGCCCCGCCAGACGCCACATGCCTACGCATGCCGACGGTCGACCGCGCAAGATCACCATCGGCGAGATGCGGGAGATGGGCGTTCGCGGCGTGCTGATCTATTGCCATTGCGGCCATCACATTGCTCTGGACGCCGACCGCTGGCCTGACAGTGTAAGGCTCTCCGATCTCGAGCCGCGGTTCGTCTGCCGGGGTTGCGGTAATCGCGGCGCCGAGGTTCGGCCGGATTTTGAACGTGGCAACCCGCAGCTCGCAATCATGGGGTACCGAAACACGCAATGACCAAGGGCTGGGGGCGGCTTTTCGAGGAGCCGATCGAGGTGGACGGCCGCAAGCTGGTGACCCAACGCCCTCTTTTACGACCAGTGAGGAGCGACGATTGCAGCCATGCTGAACGCCACAACGCAGGCGGCGGCCAGGGACCACAGTGCTATGGCGATCTCTCTAGGCATGCGTATTGAACGACACTCTGTGGAACGGGTTCCTAAGTGGACGAGACCGCCAACTCAGACGGCCCGACACCAGCCGTAAGTCTAGCGCCGGGCCTGACCGGGCGGCGTCGGGGAAGCCAACCCCGCGGGGCTGTTCACTACCCTACGCTCGCTTTATCGCCCGCACCGTAAATTTCGTGAGAGCTTCAACCGTCCGTTGAGGCTGTAGACCCCTAACTAAGCGGAAGCCCGTGGGCCCTCTCGAGACTGGGCCGCGGGAAACTTTAGGGCCTTGTGCTTGGGGTCCAGGGCCCGCCAGCGCGAACTGCGCATACGAAGAGGCCTCCAACTGGGAGGCCTTAACTTCAGGTGGGGACTCTTAGACCGGGGGACCGCAGCCACTCGCTGATGTGCGAGCCGGTTTCAGCCTGCCGTGCTTTCCTTTCGACGGTTTCGCGCAGATTGCCATGCGGAAGCAATTCGGCTTGTTCATGCAGGCGCTTCGCCTCTTCGGCGAGACGTTCTTCAAGGGATTGGGTTTGCGTGAAATGCCGACGCATGGCGCTGCTCCTATCTAGAGGAGGCGGGAGCGCTAATGGCGTTCTCATCACCGATGAAAGCCAGGGCCGCGCGGTGATAAGGTGGAGGGTGGCACATCTTTGTTCCCCGTGATGGTCAATATTGCTCACCTCCGAGGCCCGCCAGCGTGAACCGGCGGCGAGGAGATCGCCAACTGAGGCGGCCTTACTTCTTTTGCTCGGGATGAAGCGCAGCCCTTTGGACTTGCATCTCCTCAATGAGCTTTTTGATCCCGTCATGTGCTAACTGATCGTTTATTCGAGTCGCATGACGACGGTAGCGCTCGATCTTTCCGTCCAGTTCCTTGCACTTGTCGCACATCATCATTCCGCATTCGCGCTGGATGGGCGGTCCCCAATGACCGTCCTCAAGTTAGACGGCCAAGCTGTCGATTTTGTTCATCTATCGAATTAGGACACCCCCAAAATCAACTTAGGACACCGGAGCTTAACCACGGACAGCTCCCCTTTTTCAGGGGGACCGTTCAGAGGAACCGCAAGGGCGGCGAATGTTTGAGTCGTCGCTGGCTCGCCGCCGAGCTGGCGGAGCGGCCCCGGCCTACCCCCTCGACCCCTGAAGCCGGGGCCGGCTCTCCGCCCAAGGACAGCCTTGAAGTGCGTAGCCCTGCTCCTGCGAGTTCAACTGCGCGGAAGTCGGAGGGAGAATGTCGTTCCCGTTTGTTCGTTAGAGGCGACAGAAATTTCGCCGCCGTGGGCTTCGACGATTAATTTCGCGATATAGAGACCGAGGCCCAGATGTGTACTGTGCTCAGAATCATCGCTGACGTCCTGGCCGCGCATCCAAGAGTGAAATACTAATTTTTGTGTGTCCGTGGGGATTGGTGAACCCATGTTGTGCACGGCTATTGTGACGGTGCCGGGATCGTTGCCTACGATCCTCACAGTGATGGGCTGCTCTCGGTCGCCATATTGGGTGGCGTTGCCCATCAGGTTCGACAGCACCTGTCCCAGGCGCGCAGCGTCACACGAACACGTAGGATCTCCGTCGTGCGCGACCTCAAAATCACGATCCGTGTGGATGGCGCGTAGCTCATCTGCAATCTCCTGACAGAGCGCCACCATGTCGATTTTGGTCTTTACAACTGGGAGTTCAGTACCGAAGGACGAGCGCGTGAGATCGAGTAAGTCATTTAAAATTTGTGTCGCCCGGCCGGCCGCCGTCCTAATCTCCGAAACCACCTTTGCCTGTTTCGGATTTGTTATTCCGGATCGCTCCATCCACTGAGCACCCATCGAAACCGCGCCTATGGGGTTGCGCAAATCATGACCCAGCACGCCCAAGAACAAATTGCGGGAGTCATTAATCGTCTTAGTGTAGTGAGCTACCGACTCCGTGACAGCCTGATCAATCGCTTCATTGAATCGCGTGAGGTCTTCAACATCGGTTGCAGCCAGCCCTTGATGATGAGCCACCCATTGCTTCACAACACTTGCGCGAAGCGCCCGGTATTCGGAGACCATCTGGTCGATGTCAAAACCATCGGCAAGGCGAAGAGCGGCATGAACCTCAGCCGCGCTCTCGGAAAACGGATTTTCTGGAGGGCCCACGCCGCGCGATTTATCAAACCTCTCTCGCGCAGTCTGCGCAGATTCGAGGTCGTCTGCAATAAACCCGAGAATATCCACGACATGATCTTGCAAAGCTAGCTTCGTCATCTTGTCGCTGGCCGGCGATATAGTTCGCGCGAAATCGATCCATTCCTTGACGATAGCGGCGTGGTTTTGCCGAATGAAGTCCGCCAGCCGGCGTTCATGCCCTCGTGTCTCACTTGGATTGGTCACAGCCGGCCCCTTTGCGCATGTTGAGTATTCTGCCGTGGTTTCTTTTGTTAAGGTGAAAGCCCGGCATGCTTCGAGTGAGTTCAGAAACGCTTGTTAGCGGCGGCGCAGGCTGAAGAGGTCAATGACCGAAGCCGCCAAACTTAGGCGGCCCTACTCTTTCGGGGCGGGGGGGTGATTGGCGGCCTTCGCTTCCGTCGCCTGTGCGATCAGGATTGCAATTTCGTCCAGTGTTTGCCGGTCGTTGATCCCGAGTGACAATCGTCGATATCGGGCGATCTTATCGTCGTACAGAGTGCACTTTTCACACATGCTTCCGCTCGCATATAGGGCGGGAGCATGAAGCACTCTCAGTCACCGATGGACGCCTCGGACTGGGCGGTGATCTCGGGACCATAAACCAGAACTCGGGTTCCCGACAGAAGGAACACAGCCCGCCAACGGAGGCGGCCTCAATGCCTGCGCCGTTCGACCGCGAATGTGAATTTGAGGTGGAGCACCGGACCGATGTCGTCCCGGACTTCAATCGACATCTGTCGGCCACTGGTCCCTAGGGTGCCGACGGCATCTCGGGCCATATCGGCCAGCGAGCGCGCCGCCTCTTCCTGCACCTTCTCTATGGTTGAGAGCTCCAGACCTTCCTCATCCGGGAAAATCTCGTCACCCTCTCTGATGTCAAAGTAATACCGTCTCATCAGACCAGAACGACGCCGACCTCAAATTGTTCTTTTCGTAAAGCAGGCCATCCATCCCCAAATCAAACTAGGCCACTGAGGCCGGAAGCAGGCCATCACCCCTACCTCTGTTCGTTCCTCGTGAGGGACGCCAGTCTATCCAGTTGACCAGCCAACCCCACATAAGTTCGAGCAATGTTTTTCAGGACGTCGGAGCGATCCTTGGAAATGCCGCTCGCGCCAGAAAGTCTCTTGTAGAGGTCAGCATGTTCTCGGCACTCAGCAATGTTGATCACTGGCTCACCCTCCCTTTTGCCGGCGCGAGTGATAGAGCGCCTTTCCCCGCTGGCTTGCATATACCATGCTAGGGCCCGTCAAAGATCAGCTTCGGACATTGAAGTACGGCCAGCGCCTAAGGTCGGACACAAGCCAGTGCCCATTTTTGGAATGATGGTCCCAAAGGAACGACGAGCGCGGGGGAATTTTGAGTCATCGCTTGCTCGCCGGCAGAGCTGGCGGAGCGGCCCCGGCCTTAAACCCCTAAGCCCCTGCCAGCCGGGGCCGTCTCTCGGCCTTGTAGTATCGGAGTAGCGTATGCGTTCCTCGCCCTCGATCGTGCCGGCCGACCGCCTCGACCGCGACATTTATCTGGTGCTTGAAGACTTCGGCGCTCGCGCCGGTTGCGCCTGGCGCGAGACGGATGAGGCTGACACCGACCTCGAGACGATCCTGCAAAATCTCCTGTCCGGCCAGTACGCCTATCCGGTCCGAATTGTATCCTTCAATCCCGTCGAGGGATGGTCGCGAGATGCGACTTCCGACGTCGCCGACGCACTGGCCCAGCGCGCATCTGACACTGACACCGAGGTCTCTTCTGCACTGCAAGCCTTCATCGCCGCCAACGCCACAAGGAGCTTCGACATGCAGCTAGCGCTGCCCTTGCGCGGAATCGCCTGATGTCCAGCGACGAAAAGCCCCTTGCGGCCGGTGCAATGGCTACGACGTGCGCCAACTGTGACGATCTCGGCTGGGTTTGCGAGAACCACCCGGACCGCCCCTGGGAAGGCCCACGCGCCTGCAACTGTGGGGGCGCGGGGGCGCCCTGTCCGGCCTGCAACGCTGCTGGCGATGGGGAAGTGCCGCGTATGCCGGAAGGCTTTCGAGTCGAGGTCGACAAGGACGGCTGGCGGCACTGAGGTGCCTTGTGAGCGGCCCCAAGCGCGTTCGCAGTAGCGCCGAACGGTCGCTGGCGACTTCATCGGCGGGTCCACAAGAGCCGCCTTCGGCGCTCACCCGCCCGATACGCACAGCGCGACCAGTCGTCTGGCCCAGCGCGAACCAGCGACTTGGACGTAAACCGATTGCTCCGTAATCATAGGGGAACGATGCTCTTCACTGCGGCGCGAACCCCGCTGTAAACTGATGCCGGATTGTGAAATCGATTCGCAGAAAGATGGCTAAATCCTCGAAACTTGTCGCCGCGAAGAATGGGCGAGTACTTCTGGTCCGACGACGGCGCGATAAGCGCTGGGCGTTCCCGGGCGGCCGTAAGCGTGCGGGTGAAAGTGAGAGGAAGTGTCTTCGCCGCGAGATCACCGAGGAACTGCCGAAGCTAAAACTTGGGCCAGTGAAGCTCTGGAAAGAGGTAAAGGGAAAAAACCGTCAATCCGGACGACAGATGAGCGACGCGATCTTTGTGGCCAAGAAGGCGTCCGGTCCCCTGAGGATCGGCGATAAGAACGAGATCGACAAAGCGGCTTGGCGCAAGCCGCGCGGCATCAGACTCACGCCCACGTCGCGCTACATCCGGGACAAGTTGTTTCCGAAGTAGATCACGCGCTCGCAACTGCGGCCTCGAACCCAGCGGTCAACCGCGCAACCGTTTAGCGCGGGTCCAGACCTTCTTCAGATATCGTTTTCGGGCTCCCGGTGCACCAACCTTCCCCCCCCAAATGCGAATGAGTTGCCGTGATCGACCGGAAAGCTCGGCGACTTCCTTATAGCTCGCAAGACCATTCTTGAGCATGTAGAGCGCGGCGGCCTTGGTGACATCCTTGGTGCGCATTTGCAGTGCGATCCCGATTGTCGTTTCGGGCCAGATGCTGATGCGTCAATGACTGTAATGCCCTCAGGGGGCGGCTCAAAGTACAACTGGCCACCCACCTTGCATCTTCTCAAAGCTAGTGGTCTGGCTTTTCGCGCACGATCACGCCGGTCTTAGGGTCGGCGTGGAATTCCATCTTCTGTCCGTTCTTGATGCCTTCGCCCTCCCATTGGCCGTCGTCGGCTTCAAGCTTAGTGACCTGCGAATAGCCCGACTCCATGACCTTGGCCTTCACTTGCTCCATCGGCATCCAGTCAGGTCCGGGTTGGTCTGCTCTCGCTGCTGAGCCAATGGCGAGGGAACCGAGAACCAGAATTGTGGCAAGCTTCATTTTGGCCTCCTCTCGATGAAAGGCTTCAACGGGCGCGCTGAATTGATGTTCCTCTGTCGCGCCCGCGGACTTGGTGTCAGATCGACGCAAACGAATGGACTTCCGTTTTGGGCCCCTGGGGACAAGATGGTCGGCTTCGGGTCAAAACCGGCAACGCGGCCCCTTCTTACGGGAAAGACGATCCCTATCTCCGCATCATGCGTACCGCGTTCGAATTCTGCCTGCCGACCGCCGCCAAGGTGGTGCCGGCTGGCCCCGACTGGATCCACGAAATCAAGTATGACGGCTATCGCCTGCGCGTCGAGGGGCAAGACCGTGCGGCTTTTCACCCGCAACGGCCACGACTGGACCAAGCGATACCCCTGGATCGTCGAGGCCGCGCTGAACAACCGCGAGCAGCAATTCGCCATCGACGGCGAGGCCGTGGTGCTCGGCGTCGACGGCGCCTCGGACTTCAACGCCCTGCACTCGCGCAAGCATGATCACGAGGTTCAGCTCTATGCGTTCGACATCCTCGCGCTTGGCGGCGAGGACCTGCGCCAGCTGCCATTGACGATGCGCAAGACCAATTTGGCGCGGCTGCTGCGCGGCCGGCCTGATGGCATATTCGTCGCGCCGTTCGAGGCTGCCGAGATCGGTCCGGATCTATTCGCCGCCGCCTGCCGCATGGGCCTCGAGGGCCTG
>NZ_SPVJ01000093.1:0-8989 GCF_004634465.1 Bradyrhizobium sp. MOS001 | reverse complement strand
ACCTTCCGCGCTCCCTTGAGGAGGTTTACAACCGTCGACGGCTTCACTCGGCACTCGGTTATCTCAGTCCTGTGCAATTCGAGGATCAACACACCCGGCGAACGGTCAAACCAGCAGCCTGACCCCGTCTGCTCCGAGGGGCCCACTCCAATCGGCTTCCAACATTGACCCCACACGAGATGAGCAATCCGGTGATGGTTCAAGGAATTGGGCCGTGTTGGGCGGGGTCAACCTTCGGCGCCGATCGGAGGTCAAACCGTACGCCGAATAACATTACGACGACGATGGCACTGTTCATTGCTGAGTGGTGCGGCGTCGAGCCTCTGACCATCACCGCTTAATCCAGAGTGACAATAAGCGATAAGACGCAGCCATAGCGAACAGTCGCGAGAATGCGGGCTGACAGCCGCACCGTACCCTCTGTTCCGTGAGGTGCACAGTCTTGTAACCGAATAGTTTTCCGTCGACTGGATCGGCCAGAAAAGCAAAACTCGTGAGCGGGCTCGACGAGGCGATGATCCGGATGATGCGCAACGGCGTGTTTTCCGAAATTGGGCGCACCGTGGCCGCCCAAGGCAGGTTCCGTCTAAAGCGCTTGCATGGGACGGAATCATCAGAGGGCTCCGGGTCTGGCCCAGTGATCCAAAAGACCACATCAATCGTTCTGACAGGGACACACACAGCGAGTTAGCATGTCTTACACCGCTCTCTATCTGGCCGTTGCTGTTCCATTCGCTCTCACCGACGCGATTTGGCTCAAACCGATGGGCATCTCGCGACGATCGGCGACATCGCGCGAAGCGAACCAAACCTCTGGCCCGCGATTGTGTTCGACTTGCTTTATCCGCTGGGACTGATCGCATTCGCGGTGTTACCCGCGCACGCCGCGGCTTCCGCCAGCAGGGCCGTGATGCTTGGCTTGCTGTTTGGCTTCTTCACCTATGCAACCTATGACCTTGCCAATCAGGCGATCCTCCGGAATTGGATCACGACGCTCTCCGTGGTCGACATCGTCTGGGGCGGATTGTTGGGTGGCGGCAGCCCCTACTGCGGATATTCGGCGGCTCGGCATCTGCTGACAGTCTGAGGAGCGCATCATGGCGGAGGCAACACGTAAATCGGCAAAGGATTTAACGGGCGGTCTCACAGCCGCTGGCTGGCGCAAACTCGCCAAGCGGAACGGGTCGCGGTTGAAGCCGGGCTTCAAGAAGTCCGCCACGTCAATGACGCTTGCGGAAATGTGTTGGAAGGGCAGCTGGGCAGTACGCTTCCACGGTCGAAAGAAAATGCCTCCCCTGGGTGGACAAAAACGGCAAGCCGACCCGGCACGCGTTGTCGGCCCACGCGTGGGGGGAGCCCGTGCCCAAGACGGTCCCGGCCAAAGGCAGGCGCCTTCTAGAGCGATATCGGAAGCTAAAAGAGGCCAAACAGAAGCGGTAGCGGATCCGCCCGCACCCATTGACCCGGCTGAAAATGCATATTTTCGGATCGTACGGTGATCCATGTCGACTGCGGCGTCGTTCCTTTTGACGTACCGCACGCACAGGCATAACAACGTGAACGCTCAAGCTGCACGGCTGATCCGAAGGGAACCGTTCGAGGCGCACCCCTTTCCGACCAGGCAGCATCGACTCACAGGTGAAAGGCTGAAGGCGACGGTGGATTGGGCCTATTTGATCAAACGCGTCGCGAACGAAGGCGATCGCGACGCATTCGCCCGCCTGTTCGAGCATTTCGCTCCTCGCGTGAAGGGTTTCCTCGTCAAGACCGGAAGCGATCCCGAAACGGCGGAAGACATCGCTCAGAGCACTTTCGTGGCCGTGTGGCGAAAGGCAGGTCAGTTCGATCCGGCTACCGCGGGCGTTGCGGCATGGATATTCACGATCGCGCGCAATCAGCGCATCGACGCCGCCAGGCGTTCCGTTCGTCAGGAGCGGGCCCTCTCGGCCGAAGCGACTTACGAGGTGGATACCGCGGACTCCCCCGAGCAGATACATGCTCGGAACGAGGACGCTGCGCTCATTGCGGCAGCGCTTGCTCGTCTATCGGAGGAGCAATCCACCGTGGTCCGTTTGTCGTTTATTGAAGAGAAAGCGCACGGTGAGATCGCCACCTCGCTGGGCATCCCGCTTGGTACCGTCAAGTCGCGCATTAGATTGGCCATGAACAGGTTGAGAGAACTACTGGACGAACCGAAATGACTATCAAGCATCATCCCCCGGAGCATCTCATCGCCGGCTTTGCCTCCGGTTCGCTCGAGGAAGCGGATCGACTTGCCATGGCGGTCCATGCAGCTCAATGCCCGAGCTGCCGCCGGCTGCTTGGGGCCTTGGAGCGGATCGGTGGCACGGCTATCGACCAAGCTCCCCCAGCTCCCATGCGCGAAGACGCATTTTCGAATGTCCTCGCCAAGATCGATGCGAAGCTCGCGCCTTCGCCTGCCGCAACTGGTGCAACCGCGACGCCGGCGGAGGACGATCTGCCCGACGTTCTCCGCCGATGCCGTTTCGGCAAACAGCGCCGCGTGGCTCCGGGCGTGAAGATGCAGCCGATCATCCTGTTGGGTGCCGACCGGTCGCGCGCCTTCCTGCTCTGGTCCGCTCCCGGCGCCAAGATGCTCGATCACACGCATTCCGGGACAGAGTTGACCTGCGTCCTGAAAGGCAGCTTCGCGCACGAAGGCGGTCATTTCGGGCCCGGCGACTTCGACTACGGCGACGGAGACGTGAACCACCAGCCTGTCGTGGGCATCGAGGAGCCTTGCCTTTGCTTCGTGGCGATGTCCGGCAGCCTGAAAGGCAATGGGTGGCTCGGGCGCCTTGTATCGCCTTTCATCAGGCTCTGATCGACCTGCAAAGTAAGGTGCAGCGCCGCGTGTAGAAACGAGGGCCAACGTATTCGGATGGCGAAGTCGACGCAGCTGAAGACACGAAACCTCGTCCTGGTCTTGGGCGACCAACTCGACGGCGACTCCGCAGCCTTCGACGGCTTCGATCCTGAAGTCGACGTGATCCTGCAGATGGAGGTGATGGAAGAAGCGGCCTACATCACTCAACACAAGGTTCGCGTCGCCTACTTCTTCGCCTCGATGCGACACTTCAGGGAGGCTATGATCGGGCGTGGGCGACGCGTGCACTATGTCGGCATCGACGATCCCGCCAATACAGGCAGTTTCGAAACCGAAATCGAGCGCGCTCAGAAGCTGCTGAAACCCGAACGCACCATCGTCCTCGAGCCGGGAGACTGGCGCGTCGCTGAGAAGCTGAGACGTCTTCCCCAGCCGCCTGAGAAGAGGACCGATCGGCATTTCCTCTGCTCGCGGGACGAATTCGCCGCTTTCACCCGGGATCACCCACGATACATTCTCGAGACCTTCTATCGCTTCATGCGCAAGAAGACCGGAATTCTGATGGACAAGGCCGGCAAGCCGATCGTCTCTGCATGGAACTGCGACGAGCAGAACAGGAAGCCGCTTGGGAGAAATGCGCCGGTCATTCCGTCGGTGCCTGCCTGCCAGATGGACCCAATAGCCACGGAAGTGCGCGACGTCGTTGCGCGACGCTTCGCCAGCAGCCCGGGCAAGCTCGACACCATCGACCTTCCCGTGTCGCGTGCCCAGGCTCTCGAACAGTTCGAGGATTTCGTATCTAACAGGCTGCCGCTGGTCGGCACCTATCAGGATGCGATGCGTAATGGAGAGCCCTTTCTCTACCGCTCGCGCCTTACCGGCCCGGTCAATCTGCATATGCTGACGCCGGACGAGGTAATCAGGGCAGCGCACGCGAATCGAGCGGCTCCGCTGCACGCGATCGAGGGTTTCGTTCGCCAGATCCTCGGGTGGAGGGAATACGTACGCGGCATCTATTGGCAGCGAATGCCCCACTATGCCGATGAAAATGCTTGGACGCGCATCTCCGGATGCCCCGGTTTTACTGGACGGGCGAGACCGACATGCGCTGTCTCGCGGACGCCATTGCGCACACCATCAACCATGCCTACGCCCATCATATCGAGCGCCTGATGGTGCTCGGGCTTTTCGCGCTGCTTCTAGGCGTCGCTCCTTACGAAGTGCACCGTTGGCATATGTCCATGTTCTGGGATGCGATCGCCTGGGTGTCGCTGCCCAACACGCTTGGCATGAGCCAATATGGGGATGGCGGCGTGATGGGCACGAAGCCCTATGCTGCGTCCGGCGCCTACATCAATCGGACGAGCGACCATTGCAAAAAGTGCCGGTTCGATCCCAAGACGGCCGTGGGCGACGATGCCTGCCCGTTCACCACGCTCTACTGGAATTTCCTCGCCAAGCACCGCAAGCGGTTCGCTTCGAACGGCCGCACGAGAAATCATTACCTCAACCTGGCCCGGAAGGACACCGACGAGCTCCGGGCAATCCGGCGACGCGCAGACGCGCTCGCCTCGAGCCCGCCCTAGTTAGGCGTTGAGAATGACTATGCTGGCGTTCAAAATAGTCGCAAACGAAACCCAGAGCGCATAGGGCGCAAACAGCAGCGCCGACAAGCGATCGCGAGACCATTGGTACGCGATGAAGGCCAGGATGGTCAGCAGCATAGCCACTATGACGATCAGCGCACCTTTGGTCGAGTGGATGGTGAAAAAGATCGGCGACCAGGCGAAATTTAAAACCATCTGAGCGCTCCAGTTGAACTTTCCAATCGCCTCGCCTTGCGCTGCCCACACTCTCCAGCCGGCGACAGCGATCAGCAGGTAAATCACCGACCAGACGGGTCCAAAGATATAATTGGGCGGGTTGAAAGATGGCTTGCTCAAGGCGGCGTACCATTGCCCTGGAGGATTCAGCATTCCGATCGCGAAACCTGCACCGACCACGGCGATAACGAACATCGCTAAGCTGACGTAGCTCGGCTTCCCGGATCCGACTCTTTTGTCCGATCGGACGAGGGTCCCCTCTGCTTTAAATCTAATCATCTTCGCTTTGCCCAAATTCTACGCCGTTCGCTCAAGCGTCGCACGGATGCGACTGATCATGACTTGCACGTTAACGCACAGTTCATGGAACTTCAGCCGCTCCGCCCCTGAGGTCGTGAGTTGCCCGATTTCCCACAGCGCTGCCGAGGCCTGCTCGATGCGACCGAGCAGCCCGAGGATGTCCATCGGCGCTCCGCCCGTATCCATCTGTTCGGCGACGTCTTCGGCGAGCCGGGCGACCTGCGCCATCCGCGTTTCAGAGGCAAGATCGTCATCCGGCCGGGGAAACCGTATGATGTTGTTTTCGATCATCGGGTAACCGCCGCGTCCGTCCGTCAATACGCATAAAAACGCGGCCGAAGCCGCGTTGGATCACTTTGCGGCCGGCAACCGCTGCAGGATCAACTCCCTCTCCTTGTTCCTTTCCCAAACCTTGATCCGGCTGGCCTTTACTTCGAGTAGCACCAGGCCCGGAGTATCGGTGCCCTCCTCGAACCATTCGTCGAGATCCGGCGTCCAATGCTTTTCAAAAGCGGCCTTGTCGCGGACCAATTTTGCCGTCCCTTCGACGGCGATGTACACCGATCCGCTGAGCAGGTGGAGGGATAAGCGCATTGCTGCGATCGTGAGACGATGCGCCGAGATCCCCGGCCACGAACTCTTCAAGTATGTGGACGACAACGGGTCATGGGAACGGTCGATTCCGGAGATTCTAGGCGTAACACGCCCGCGATCTGCCGGAAGAGCTACGTGCCCCCCGAAATCCTGACAGCCTACATGTCGGGAGACCTCGTCAGGATGATCGACGCGAAGATCGCCCGTAGACTCAAACGCTAGTACGCGAAGCTAACGCCGGACGAGGTCATGGTGCTGGCTTTCCGCAAGCGGCTGCAGGCATTGAAGACCCCTTGAACAACGCACACCACCGGCTGGGTCGCACAGAGCCATATTCCCCCCAGCAGGTTCTCTCGTCGGGAGAGGCAGCAGAACTGACGTCTCTCCCGACTAGCATTCACTGCGGTCTAGAGGCGACGTCGCACTCAACTCTTCGGCAGCATGACGGTGTCGATCACATGGATCACGCCGTTGGATTGCTTTACGTCCGCAATCGAGACCGTGGCGACGTCGTTCTTCTCGTCGGTCAGCGTGATCTTGTTTCCATTCAACTTGGCGGTCAGCATGCAGCCGCCAACCGTCTTCACCGGATGCGCGCCCTTGTCATCCTTGATCATCTTGTCGATGGCGCCTGACATGGCCTCCGCCGCCACGACGTGGCACTTCAGGATCGTCGCAAGCTTTCCCTTGTTCTCCGGCTTCAGCAGTGTATCGACCGTGCCCGCAGGTAGCTTCTCGAATGCCGCGTTCGTGGGCGCAAACACCGTGAATGGGCCCTTGCCCTTTAATGTGTCAACAAGACCTGCCGCCTTCACGGCGGCAACCAGGGTCGTGTGATCCTTGGAATTAACGGCATTATCCACGATGTCCTTGTGGGGATACATCGCGGCCCCACCGACCATCGGGTTCTCGGCGAGAGCGGCGGTGGCCATGAGGCCGAAGCCAGATGCTGCGATCAAGCTCAAAATGCGATTGTTCATGTCGTCTCCTGTGTGCCCGGCTCCGATGAGGAACTTCCGTCGGCAGTATGAATACGACGCCGGCCCGGAAATGGTTTGCAGATATATTGCGGCGAAGCGCCGCGAAGCGGCCGGTGATCCAATCTGAGATGTCGAACGTTCGGGCCGCTTCGCACCTAAGAAAACTAGCGCCGGGAGCTTGGCATGTATTAGAGATCCTCGCCTCAACTTCGTATACGCTCCCGTCAGGTAAAGAGACTTTAGAATGGTCGAGCTGGAAATGGCATTGGACGGGGCGCTTCAACGTTCGACCATGGCATCGGTCGAGAACGGTTTTGCTGAGCAGGTGCTTACACTCGGGACCTGATCAGATACTGTTCGGTGCGTGGCGACGAGTTCGTGGTCCAGGACCGCGTGTTCAGCGAGCTGCGCAAGCGCGGCTATTCCATGGAGCGCTTCCAGACAGGAAGCGATCGAACGGCACCCCGGCGGATCACCCTTTTCTCCCGCGCATTCCCGGGCGCCCATCGTTGTCGGAACGCATAGGCCGCGCGAGGAGAAAGGACGATCGCTGTCTCTGCAGGTCCATGTGGAAGTGGTCCCGCCCGGCCCCGACACCTTGTGGACCCATCCCCCCTTTGAACCGGTAATCGATGGCGATTGGCTGTATGGCCGCGGAGGCGCCGACATGAAGGCAGGGCACGCAGCAAATCTCTACGCGCTCGACGCGCTGCGGAGAATCGGACTGCAGCCGGCCGCCACGGTTTATGTGCAATCGGTTGTCGAAGAAGAATCCACGGGCAATGGCGCCCTGATGACCCATCTGAGAGGGTATCGGGCCGAGGCCGTTCATCCCGGAGCCTGAGATGAGAAGCTGGTACGCGCGAACGTGGGCGTCATCTGGTTTCAAGTGAAGGTTCAGGGCATACCCGTCCATGTGAGAGAAATGGGAACGGAGCAAACGCGATAGATGCCGCCTATCGCGTGATCGGCGAGCTGCGAAGGCTCGAGACGGAGTGGAATGCGAAGAAAGCCGGGCGCCCGCATTTCGAGACCGAGGATCACCTGATCAACCTGAACATCGGCAAGATCGAAGGCGGGGACTGGGAATCGTCCGTGCTAGCCTGGTGCCGGATCTATCCGGGGTGGTCGGCCGCCGACGCCTCTCGCGAGATTCGGTAGCGCATTGGAAAGTTCGCGCCACAGACGCGTTTCTGTCGAATATCCCACCTACCGTAACTTTTCATGGATTTCATACGGAAGGCTACGTCCTGGAGCCCGGCACCGAGGCCGAGGCGGTCTTGGCCGTTGCCCATCGCGTGGCCACTGGCAAGACTCCGCAGACCTTCATGACCGCCGGATACCTCGATACGCGGGCCTATTCGCTTTACGACGAGACCCCTGCGCTATGTTACGGCCCTTATTCCCAAAACATTGATGGATTCGACGAACGCGTGAGTCTGTCTTCGCTCAAGCGAATTACGATGCAAATAAGCGCCGCACTTTGACCCCCATCTGGAGTGGGCCCCTCGGAGCAGACGGAATGGCTTTCAGCAATTGACCCGGCAGCCGGGCTTTCAGAGGATGAAGGCCCATGGCAAAGCACCGAACGCATAGCGTCGAGTTCAAGCAGCAGGTTTCCCAGGAGTATCTGAGCGGCGAGACACTGCATGCCCTCGCGAAGCGGCATGACATCTCCCGCAATCTGATCTGGGTCGAGAAGTTTCAGGCGGGCGCTCTCGATGAAGATTTGGCGGCGGCCGATCTTCTCCAGGATTATGAGGCGCGAATTGCCGCCCTCGAGAGGCTGGTCGGCAAACAGGCCCTGGTGCTCGAGTTTCTAAAGGGGGCTCTGCATGCACGACCGCGGAGGAGAAGCGAGCCTACATCCGCGATCACCGGCCCCGCGGCCTCTCCGTCACGGAAGGATGTCGGCTGATGGGGATTGCGCGCTCGACTTACTATGACCGCTCTGAGAAGGCGGCCGATGATACTGCGATCGTTGAGGCGATCGCCACTATCTGCGACGAGTTCGAGCACTATGGCTGGCGTCGCGTCCAGGCTGCGCTTCGCCAGCAGGGCCTGATCGTTAATCACAAGAAGATCCGCCGCCTGATGCGTGAGCATGACCTTCAGCCGAGATTACGTCGCCGCTTCATGGTGACAACAGACAGCGATCACGGTCAGCCGACCTTCCCGAATCTCGCCACCGACATCACTCCCACCGGTCCCGACCAACTCTGGGTGGCCGATATCACATATGTCGCCATCGCCGGCGGCTTTGTCTATGTCGCCGTCATCTTGGATGCCTGGTCACGGCGAGTGGTCGGATACGCCATCAGCCGCTCGATCGACGCCCGGCTGACGCTCGCGGCCCTGGCCGCCGCGATCGAAGGCCGCAAACCACCTCCCGGCTGCGTGCATCATTCCGATCGTGGATCACAATACGCTGCGGCTGCCTATCG
>NZ_SPVJ01000092.1:0-9555 GCF_004634465.1 Bradyrhizobium sp. MOS001 | reverse complement strand
TTCAGACGGCCCATCATGGATCGACCTCGTCGCGATTCGCGTCAACACAACGGAATCACGCTTGCCGGCTCGTCTCAACTGACTTTTGCAACAAAATCGGCCCTTAGCGGTCGTCACGGCAACGATGACGACGTGTTGGATTCACGGGGCATCAGACGTGGTCGGCAAGTCCGGCCCGGCATCCAGAGACATCCCTCCGTTGTCGCGATTGCCGCAATGGGCTTCATGTCGCGCGGCACTCTTCATCGGTACTTGGTGCTAAGTCCTCAGGACGCATTCCGCGGATGATCCAGTCCTTCGGCAGGATTTCGGGAAACCCCTCGGCCTCACGCCTTTGGCGGTTTGAGCCACGGTTAGCAGCTGCTTTTTGTAGGCATATCCGGAACGGGAACCTAGGCTTGCTGCCCGCCGTTATGCAATTCGTCTGCGGATCGCCTGGCTCAGGGCACGCCCCTGAAATTAGTAAGAAATCAATATGCTCAAAGAGACAAAGGAAGATCGATGACGTTGCGAGCTACGCCATCGGTCGACCGCACGTCCGTCCTTGACACCCTGGGCGATTTCATCCGTCGGATCGACGATCCCGATGCTCTTGCCTATGCCGCGGCTGAACTTCTCGGAAGCAGTCTGGGGGTCAGCAGGGCCGGCTATGGTACGGTCGATACATCGGCCGAGACGATCACCATAAGCCGTGACTGGAATGCGCCGGGCATATCGAGCCTGGCGGGCGTTCTTCGCTTCCGCGACTACGGTAGCTACATCGAGGATCTGAAGCGCGGTGAGACGGTCATCTGTGCGGATGCGGAGAAGGACCCTCGTATCGGCGAGCGTGCCGATGCTCTTAAAGCAATATCGGCTCGCGCCCTGGTCAACATGCCAATCTCCGAGTCCGACGGCGTTGTGGCACTCCTGTACTTGAACAACGCGGAGCCACGGGAGTGGACCGCAGAAGAACTCGAACTGGTGCGCGAAGTTGCCGAGCGAACCCGCACAGCTGTGGAACGTCGTCGGGCCGAGGTCGCTGTCAGGGAAAACGAGGCTCGCCTGACGTTTCTGGATGCCCTCAACAGGGAAACCGCCAAAACCAGAGACGCAGACGGCGTTTTAGCTGTGACGACTAGGATGCTTGGCGAACATCTGATGGTATCGAGCTGTGCCTACGCCGATATGGATCCGGACGAGGACGGCTTTACCATTCGGGGAGACTGGGCGGCACCGGGGGCAATGCACATTCTTGGGCACTATAGCCTGGCCGATTTCGGTCAAAAGGCCGTAACCGAGCTCGGAGCGGGCCGCCCCCTGGTCATCAATGACAATTCGAAAGAGATTGCGCCCGAAGAAGCGGCTACGTTCCAGAACATTGGAATCCGCGCTACGATTTGCATGCCCTTCGTGAAGGAAGGACGGCTGACAGCCTTGATGGCGATCCATCATCGGCAAGCGCACTGGTGGAGCAAGCGCGAACTCGCATTGCTTACAGAGGTGACCGAACGCTCGTGGGCGCACATCGAACGTGTACGGTCGGAGCAGGCAGCCCGGGAAGCGGCAGAGCGACTCGGCCTCGCCAACAAGGCTGCCGGCATAGGCACTTGGGACTATGATCCGGTCAATGACGTTCTGCGATGGGACGATCGTTGCAAAGAATTGTTCGGCTTGTCGCCTCAGGCGGAAATAAGTTACGAAGGCGCGTTCCTGAAGGGCTTGCATCCGGACGACAGGCAGCGTGCGCACGAAGCGGTCTCTGAAGCACTGGAGCCGCCGTCTCCCAAGCCTTATAACATCGAATACCGAACCATAGGTGTCGAGGATGGAACCGAGCGCTGGATCGCGGCGACCGGCGAGGCGATCTTTTCGGGAGGAAAGGCCGTCCGCTTCATCGGCACCGTTCTGGACATCAGTGCGCAGAAGAAATCCGAGCGCCATCTGCGCATACTGAACGACACCGGTGCTTCCGTGGCCCGCGAACGCGATCTCGAGAAGATAGTTCAGACCGTAACCGATGCCGGCGTCGAGCTCTCGGGGGCTCAATTCGGCGCCTTCTTCTACAACGTCCTTACACCGGACGGTGGAAGCTACATGCTCTATTCGTTGTCTGGCGTACCACGATCGGCATTCGAAAACTTCCCTATGCCACGCAATACGGCGGTCTTCGAGCCGACGTTCTTGGGTACGGGCGTGGTGCGATCAGACGACATCCTGAAAGATCCGCGCTATGGCAAGAATGCTCCGCGAAAAGGAATGCCGGAAGGTCACCTTCCCGTCAGGTCATATCTGGCGGTACCCGTAATTTCACGTTCGGGCGAAGTACTTGGCGGACTTTTCTTCGGTCACGCTGAGCCAAGGAAGTTTCAAATCGAGCACGAAACCACACTTCTGGGCATCGCCGGCCACGCCGCCACTGCGATCGACAACGCGCGCCTTCTGATGCGACTGGAGTCCCTCAATGCCGATTTGGAGCGACGCGTAGCCGAGGAGATATCGGAACGTATGAAGGCCGAGGAGCAGCTCCGGCAGTCTCAGAAGATGGAAGCTGTCGGTCAATTGACGGGCGGGATTGCACACGACTTCAACAACATGCTGGCCGTGATCATCGGCAGTCTGAATCTTGCCAAACGACGACTGGGCAAGGGAGAAATCGACGTGGACCGCTTCATCGAGGGAGCCATAGATGGTGCAAATCGGGCAGCCACGCTGACTCAGCGCCTACTGGCGTTTTCACGCCAACAGCCGCTTGCGCCCGAGGTCATGGACCTCAACAAGATGGTTGGCGGGATGAGCGAGCTGCTCGACCGGTCGCTGGGAGAACTCGTCCGTCTCGAGATGGTTCTGGCGGCCGGGGTTTGGCGGGTCAAAGCTGACCCCGCTCAGCTGGAAAGTGTCGTGCTAAATCTCGCAGTGAATGCGCGTGACGCCATGCCGAGGGGTGGCAAGCTGACGATCGAAACAAGCAATTCGTCTATAGACCAGAAGTATGCGCGTGAGTACGCGCTGACGCCCGGTCAGTATGTCCTGCTTGCCGTCACTGACAATGGCGTTGGAATGCCTGAAAACGTCCTTGGTAAAGTATTTGACCCATTCTTCACGACGAAGGAGGTGGGCAAGGGCACCGGCCTAGGTCTCAGCCAAGTCTACGGCTTCGTGCGGCAGTCGGGCGGTCACGTAAAGTTATATTCCGAAGTGGGAGTAGGAACGACGGTCAAAGTCTATCTTCCGCGCTTTTTCGGCGTCGAGGAGACATCGGGTGCGCCCGAGCCGAAGGCGAACATCGGCGCGAGCCTGCACAAAGAGACCATCCTAGTCGTAGAAGATGATGAGCGGGTTCGCAATATCTCGTCGGAAAGCCTGCGTGACCTGGGCTATACGGTCGTCGAGGCGGCAGGTGCTAAAGAGGCGATCAGAAAGATCGACGACGGACTCGTCCCGGATCTGCTCTTTACGGACGTGGTCATGCCCGACACGACAGGCGCCGAATTGGCGAGCCGGGCCTTAGAGCGATTGCCGGGGTTGAAGGTGCTGTTCACGACCGGCTATACGCGCAACGCCATTGTCCACAATGGCATGCTCGATGCCGGCAAACACTTGATTTCCAAGCCATTCAATATCGAAGACCTAGCGGCGAAGGTCCGCGGACTGCTCGATGAGATCTAGGTCCAATGCTGGTCTGTCCGACTTCGCACGAATCGCGCTGCCACGTTTGTTTGTTCAGTTCGGCGTAAACTCTCTGGTCCATCGGCTTGATAGCACACCCCAGAGACATGTCTGGAGCAAGAGGTAGTGCAGAAGTGGTCCGACTCAGAGGCCGACCCTGCCTTTGACCCGACTTCTTACAGCACGGTAAAGCTCACTACCGGGACCAGCCTGTGATTGAGCAGACACCAAGCCCTTTCGGATCCCAGCCCCTCCAAACCGCTCGAGGGCAAGCGCGTTGTGCGCTGAATATGGTCGCTGGAAGCTTCGGCGAAACTGACGGCCTCGCCTCGAAGTCGTCCGATGAAACCAGAGGAAACGCAGCAGCCGGCCAATCATCCGGGTTGCAAACGCGAGGGCCCGGCGACGATATCGGGAGATATCGAGGAAAAATCTTGCCTCACGACTGCATTCCCTGACTGCCGGTGGCTTTGGCTGCGCCCTGCACCGCCTGGTCACGCGGGTAAAAGCGAAAGCCTTTGAGCACCATCCGCAACGCATGCCAATGGATCCCCGCGATGACCTTCAATGTCAGCAACGGGTGACTGGCAAGAGCCTTGATCAGCGCGCCATCTGTCAACTCGTGACGCTTTCCCGACAGCGATGCCGCAATGACTGTATTGCCGTTCTCCTTGCCGTGGATGGACACCTCGACCCGCGCGGCCGGCGGCAGAACGCGAAATCCATATGACATGTCGCGCCGGTCCTACCAACTGAGTGACAGCGGGCGCACAATTGTTGCAACAGCTCTTTGCCATGTTGCTGCTCCTCATCGCGCGCATGGGCGCAGGAGCTCGACCCGAGACCTATTGTCGAAAGTATCAGCAAGCATCGCATCATCGCAGTCGTTCCCGCGAAACAGTTCACCAACGCGAGGTAGCCTTGCCGTAGACATAGAGCGCAACCAGCCCGACGGTCACCACCGTCGAGAAGATCAAGATATTTCGATCCCAATCGACTCGCTCCTTCTCGGCTCTTCTGAAAGCGAGAGCCGTGAATAGGGCTTTCAAGGCAACTCGGCGCATCGAAGCAGCCCTCCCAGTCCACACGATGTCACCGCCGTTCAAAGCCAGCTTGATGCAGCTCAAAGCATGAGGTCGGTTGGCGATGGGGCCCGCTATAGCGACAAGCATAACTGCCAAACAGCGCTCCCTCCGAGAGCGATTGGTGCAATTGCGCTCAGGCGTATGGCAGGCCCACTGCGCCTACGCTTGGCGGCCGGCTTCCTCGATACTTGACCTGCCTCAAAACGTACACGCTAGTTCGGGGCTAAACTGGTCTAAATCGGAGGCGACCAATGGACGAAACGTTCAGGCGGAAAATCCTTCGGCTTCTGGATCAGCACCGGACGACGAGGATCGCTACCCTACGATCTGACGGCTGGCCCCAGGTGACCACTGTCGGCTACGCCAATGATGGGCTCGTCATCTATTTCCTTTGCGGAGCGGACAGCCAGAAGGCAGCTAACCTGGCGAAGGACGATCGGGTCTCGCTAACGGTGGATGACGATCCCACGCAAGTGATGGACATCGTGGGCCTATCGATGGCGGCACGCGCGAAGCTCGTAACGAATCCCGCCGAATTCGAAAAAGCCTTGCACCTCCTGATCTCGCGGTATCCGAACCAGAAGGGCCTTGATCTCCCCATGCCGAACACTTCGGAGGTCTGCGTCTTCCGCGTGACACCCACGATTGTCTCCCTGCTCGACTACTCAAAGGGATTTGGACATACCGACCTGATCGCGTGCTAAAGAGCCGCATCCTGCGCTAAGGGCGAGTGCGCTCGATCATTCTGCTTTCCTTCGCCAGAACAGCTGATCGGCAGGCGGTTTTGGCGATGAGATGCCCGCCGGCGCTCGCGCGGTTGCTGTGAGTGCCCCAACCGCGAGTTGAGACGGAACATGTTCCGCAGCATGCGAGTCAACATCAGCCTCGTAATCCTGATCGCGCTATTAGCGTTGTTGCTCGTCCGCGTGCACAAGGCGGACGGATCTAAACTTGCTGCAGACAGCGCGTTGGAAGGACGTCGCCTCGCGGAAGCATGGTGCAAGCCGTGTCATGCAATCGAACCGCACATGCCTGGAATGTCGGATCAGGCACCGGGCTTCGCGTCAATCGCAAACAGGCATGGAACGACGGCACTTTCGCTGAAAGTGTTCCTGAAGACCAGCCACCAGAACATGCCGAACCTCGTCATCGCGCCCGATCAGGCCGACGCTCTCGCGAATTACATCCTTGGCCTAAAGACTCAAGACTAGAACGCTGATCGGCACGACCATGACCCTAAGCTCAGGTCTTAGCGAGCCCGGTCGGCTTGCACGGTCTCGAAGAACGCAACGATCGCATCGATCTGGTATTCGACGAGCTTTGGCTTAAGCATTGCCTGGTTCGGGCCTACGCGACGGTGGTTTGACGTCAATAGCTCTCGGATATCGTTGGCTGAAAAAGATGGCCGGCTGGCAATTTCGCTGAAGCTCGGCGCGGGAAGGCGAAAGGCTGGTTTTTCCCTTGAAGAATCCGAGATGACGTGACAGAGGCCGCAGGTCCCGCGAGCAAGCGCGCGACCCTGCGCGATTTGATCCGCGAACAGCTGATCGCTGAACGGCGAGTTGACCGGCACCTGGATGGTGATCGAACCGAATCCGCTGGCGCGGTGGCAGGCATTGCATCCGTTCGTGAGATCCGCGTAAGCCTTGGCGAAAGCTGCACCATCCTCCTGTTGGATCGCGCGATCCAGAGCTTGCAGCTGTTCGGTAGTTTGGGACGAGCGCAAGCTTTCGGGAGACGGCATTGCCTTCTGCAAGTTTGCCTGGATCTGTCGAACCTCATAGTTCGCCAATTCCCAATTGCTGAGCTTTCCGGCAAACCATAATTTGATGTGCTGGAACTGTAGCGCGATCATAAGGTCGGATAGCTGGGTCGACGTGCTGCCGGCCGACAAGTTCACCTGTGCTCCCGCATTGAATAGCGGGAGCATGGCAACAATCGTGACGGTCATCAACGTCTGGAACTTCATGACAGCGCTCGAAATGAGGAGGCACAACGGCATCAAGGCCAAGCTCGGCGTTGCTTCCGACCAGCACCTCTTAAGTCACGCGCACGTTACCAGAGCGCGGTCTCAACGCATCGACCAAGGACGTCGAACGATTTCCTTGTCGATCGGCCCAGGCGCAATCGATCAGGCGAATAGGTTCGTAAAAATGGTTCGGTCGACGACTGACGACTTCGTCCGGGCCGAAGCGACGGCGGTGACAAATTCACTCTTACAGTTCCAGCAGCGCCTGAGCTCTTGGGCCTCCTGCGTCGCAACCAGCCGGATCGCCAGCGCGGTACAATTGAGAACGAACAAGAACGACAGCCAAGACTAGGCTTCGACGTACGGGACGGCGAAGTTATCGCACATTGAGGTGAACGCTTGTTTTGCTTCAGCGCTCTCGAAGCAAAACTGCGTCCCTTCGTCGCCACGGTCCACCAGTCGATTTGTCTACCTCGTGCCATGCGGGACGCTTCCGCGCGCAATTGATCCAATTGCCTTCCGTAGGCTCGAACAATCACACAATCTCCAATTTGGACGCTCATCAACTAGCTAACCCCACTGCACGTCAATTCTTGCTGGCGTGTGCCTTGAAGCACTTTGATCAAAATCGAGAGTCCTTGACTGCACTTCTAGCGTCGTTGGACTTCGGACTCTTGCTCCATCTGCAAGATTCGAGCTCGTAGCGCGTCAAAGGTTTCTTCGGCAGCCTCGCTAAACAGCGGATCCTCATGATTCGTTGAGGCCGAAGCGATCTCAGTCCAATCTGAAGGCTTTAGAACCTTAAGGGCGGCGGGGAAGAAATCACGGTCTTCGGTCATGATGTGACGCCGCTCGCTCTCTATGAAATCGCGAACGATGTTGTTCACATTTTGCCTAAGAATCTCCCGATCCGCCAGAACACTGTCGATCGCCTGAGCGACGCGGCGCAAACGCTGGGTCCCTTTTTGGTGCTCAAGCGTTAGATCGCCAACCCTTGCCGCCGCGGCTGGATCTCGAAGCTTTAGTTTGGTAAAGACCAATTCTTCTTGGGGGTGATGATACAGCTCAGGATAGAGCTCGAAGTAGCTGATAATCGCGCGAATGACCTCATAGTCGGGGTTGTCCCCGCGATCGAAGATCTCAAGCTCGCGCTCAAGCACGGAGAGCAGCGTCTCAATGTTGCGGTGTTCCCGGGATAGACGCTCAATGATCATTGCAGCCTCCAACGAACCATTGAATGATGAAAGCTATCTTGAAAGCGATCCCAGTTTCTTGCGCTAGATCAAACACGGAGGACCGGCCCGTCGCGTCTTGCGGGACGCCATGCTGCTTTCTCGAGGGTCGGGGTAACTGCGGACCGCAGCAAGATCGAACGCGCCTGACGGCACACGAGGTCTCGTCTACGCCGTGAGTTCGCGTTCTCGTTGATGGTGCGACAACCGCCCGCTTCTAGACGCCGGTGCGCCTCGGCAACTTCAGCGAAGGAGATTCGCTCGACGACGCGCGGCTGAACGGCGCGAGCCGCCAACAGTTTGAAGAGCCGCGCCAGATCCTCCCGGAACCAGGCCGGATGCCGCGCCCGCATCAAATTGATCGAGTTGAAGTAGACCGCCTGCCGCCGGACAACCACCCCAACACATACAGGCGCGCCGTCCACGTCAAGATGCCGAACGCCTCGACCCGCAGGGGGAGGCGGCAGGCCTTGAGCCGGGCATGACCGTCTGGATCGGGAAGTAGCACCGAGCGTCGAAATCGGCATTCGCCGCAACGGCACCGAAAGTTTCGCCTGACTGGACGTGCGGCGGCGCGGCCTATCCAACCTCAAGATCGTGGATGATCGGTTTCAGACCGTCGGGCGTGATTTCGAGGCGCGCAAGCGTGATCGGTAGCTTGAAGCGTCGGCGTCCAGCACTGCCGGGATTCAGGTAGAGCAAGCCATCGACGGTATTGATCTTCGGCACGTGGGAGTGGCCCGAAACAATGACATCGATGCCCTGAGCCACGGGATCGATTTGCAGGGTGTTGAGGTCGTGCAGAACGTAGAACAACCGTCCTTCAAGCCGCACGAACTCGGTTTCGGCAAATTCGGTGGCCCACTCGCCCGTGTCCACGTTTCCTCTGATCGCCGTGACGGGGGCAATTCTCCGCAGCGCGGTGATGATCTCGGGATCGTCGATGTCGCCGCCGTGAATGATGTGGTCGACTTGGGCCAGCAAGCGAAGTGCCTCCGGCCTAAGCAGGCCGTGCGTATCCGAGATTATTCCGATCGTGAAGGTCATCGAAGCGTCCGGTTGAAGCACTTTATCGCGCGTTGGGCCGCGGCTTCCTGATGCACCGCCGGTGCCCCGGACATCAACCGTCTAAGCCGACTTCCGCCGCTGGCCCGTGGCGGGTTTCTTCGCCGCAGCTTCCCTCGCCGGCTTCTTGCCTTGGATCGGCATCAACATCTCTTTCTGGCCCGCCGCCACCTTGCGCGGTTCCTTGGCGGGCTTTGCTGCCTTCGCCGGCGCAGCCTCCCGATCGACGCTCTGGCGCAGTGCCTCCATCAGGTCGACCACGTTCTCGCCCTTCGGCCGCTCCTTCGGGCGGATGGTTTTGCCTGCGCGCTTCTGGTTGATCAAGTCGACCAGCGCGGTCTCGTAGTGATCCTCGAATTTCTCGGGGTCGAACGTGCCCGTCTTCTGGTTGACGATATGCCTTACGAGGTCGAGCATGTCCTTGGTGACTTTGACGTCCTGGATCTCGTCGAAGTATTCCTGCTCGGAGCGGACCTCGTAGGGGTAGCGCAGCAGCGCACCGACGAGACCCTTCTCCAACGGCTCGAGCGCGATAATGTGCTCACGGCTGGTGAGA
>NZ_SPVJ01000091.1:0-9698 GCF_004634465.1 Bradyrhizobium sp. MOS001 | reverse complement strand
TCGGCAAACTCCCGCATTGCCCGACGATGTTTCTCGATCGCGGCGTACACCGGATCGGTGATGTTGTTTTCAGACGTGTTTAAGGGTGGCGTGCTAAGACGCGTGTCAGCTCGGGTCATTTGGATTTCCACTCCTTGTGTGGCTCGGGTTAGAGCCGGGCGAGTGTTCCAGCACTTGCTCGGCTTGCTAATTTCTGACATTATAAATTCATGACGTCAACAATAAATAACGTTAAAAAATCGAAGCGAGGTCGCCCACCCGTTGAAAGCGAGGCGATCACCGTTCGCATGACCGCTGAATTCCTCAAAGACCTGGACAGCTGGCGCCGCAAGCAAGATGACCTGCCGGGCCGTCCCGAGGCCGTACGCCGGCTGGTCGAGATGGGGCTGAAGGCGAAGTCGAAATGATGGCCTTGATGATCCTCGTATAAGGCGCGTCGCGCATTCAGCAATCGAGCATGCCCCCTCGTCTCGCGGACCCCCAGCCCTTGCTCATTCCGTGTTTCGGTTAGCCCCATGATTGCAAGCTGCGGGTTCACAGACTGAGCATCATCGCGTGAAACCATGGCCAGCCGCACGAAACTGCCCACTGAGCACGAAGGATTTCACCGAGGCGTTTTTTACGCGGTAAGAAAGGACGAAGCTTCGGGCCTGTGGCACTATTTATTCTCGATTGGCGACACAGCGAAGGCCGGAAAAATAGAGGCCCGCCTTGGTCTGCTTGCCGTCCGGCGCGTCCGATCGCTGATTGACCGGGCACTTGGCGCCGCGCCTGAGGCCGCAGACTGAGGCCTCATCATTGCTTTCTGAAAATCTTAGAATTGAAAGTGGCCGTAACTTCGAGAACGGGCCCGGTTCCATTACGAACTTCCACCGCGAAATGCTGCCCCATCGAACCTTCTATGACCGCATCGCGAGCGGCATCGACAAGAGCGCCGAGCGCCATGTCGTGCGCCGTGATGGGACGCGGTACCGCTGGCGGCTTGGCCGCTCGATTTAATGTGACAAATGCAATTAAATAAGATTTAATTGATCTTTAAATCCGCGATAATGGAGCCAAACCATGAAAATCGCGTTCGGTACTCTGCCAACGGCAGCTTTGGCCTTCACCCTGATGTTTTCTGCGCCTCCCGCCTTGGCCTGCAACGGCAATGGCAACTGCGAAAACGCGCCCGGCCAAGTGAAAAAGTATGAGGGGGCCCCCGGACCGATTGCTGGCGCTGGCCTTCCGGTGCTCGCGATTGGCTACGGTGTCTATTGGCTCGTTAAGCGCCGTCGTAAGGTTGACTGACATATATAGTCTCTTGACACCGCTCCCCGGGGCGACGCCTGCCGTGGTCAGCAACGCCGCGCTGGCGAGGCGCTGATTTGCGGCAGGGATGAGCAAAGGTAGTGCGACGGCGCGCGAAGGGTCTCCATCTGTTTGCGGACTTGCGACCGTAGCCGTCGCCAAGACCATAAAGAGCTTCCTGACCTCCGCAACATGATGCGCGAACGCGCGCCAGCGGGCCTGGGTCCTTCAGCCCACCACCGCGTTTTCCCCATGATGAAAGGGCGGATCAAGATAGTTCACTAGGAACGCGGAGCGCCCCACGTTGCTTAAATTGTTGCTGAGCTTGTCCCTCAGCTAGCGGAGCGGCCCCGGCTTTACATTCAAACGCCTCCCGGCCGGGACCGTCTCCCTAAAGGCTGCTCTCCAGTGTAGGCCAAATGGGTTTGGCCTGAGGCGGGCCGAGGAAGGCCGCGATGAAAACATCTATTTTGGCGAAGGATCTGGAGCTTATCGCACTTCAGAAAATTCACGCCTTACCGGGTACGAAAGATGTGGTCTCTGCTCACATAGAGCGCGGTGGCGGCAAATGGGCTCTGATAGCCAGCGCCAAAGAAGGTGCCGATATTCCCCGCATTCAGGACGCAGTGAGGAAAACCGAACGCAACCTGCAGCATCGGTACAAGCTTCGACCAGATTAGTGAACCCCAACATTTTCGCCGGTTCATGGGGAGACGATCCCCGACCGGGAGGTGTTTTAAGGGGGGAGCCAAGGCCGCTCCACCAGCTGTGGGACGAGCCCAACACCATTTAATCACCGCTGGGCGTCCCGCGTTCCTACAACCCGACGGGCTTAGTGATGTAGGTTCGACTTAGCTTTGAGGTCGCAACATTGAAGCAAGAACCAGCGCGATCGGCCGGTCCAATCTGCCCAATCAACCGCTCAAAACAAGCGAGCATGTTCCCGGCGGGATCTCGTTGCATCTAGGCGTTCCCAGATCTTGCTAATCGTCGCCTAATTTATAAAGCGAACTGCCAGCATCAACCGGTCGCCCTGAGTTGGCGGCGACGCGCGGTGATAACAAGACGTGTCCTGAACAAACCCCAGACCCGCTTGACCTTCGATAACGACTTCGTTTTCGATTCCATATTGCCGTCGTACATCAGCTTCACTCGCCCTGACCGAGCCTATCAGCATGCGAAGCGGCTTGCGATTGTGTGATCGCTTCATCATGACATGCGCACCAGAATAGCGGTCGGTGGCTGTTATGTAGAAGCTGGCGTAGACGAAATTGTAGCCCATGACGTCGTAATGATAGTCGATGACATGGTGCTTCAGCTTACGCCGCTGTTCGTCGGAGATGTCCGATGCAAAACTCCAATCGAGTATGGTCATTATTCGGCGCGGCTCATGTCCCAGATATTGCCGCACAATCGCTCGTAGCGCCGGATCGTCGATGACTCTCTGCACCGCGGGGCAACGCGCGGGATCGGTTATCCCTCCGATCGGCATAGTCCTTCCGTCGATGCACTTCCCTCGAACAACGTCTGAATATTTGAATGTGGGACCCTTAGGATCGTAAATGGCGTGAAGAGGCTCAGATTTCGCAAATGCCTCAATTTCGGCGACTACGGAAGGCGGGAGTTGCATGCCGATGAATACAGCTTCTTCACGAATGGCTTGCACGATCTGGGAAATGTCGGCTCCGGGAAAAAGCGTCGGAGTGTCTCTGGCGTCGGAGATGGTCGGGCTTCCAAGGGCCGCCAGCTTTCGCGCACCGCTATAGGCGGTTCGGACCGTTTTAAACCTTCCGAGCACGTACGAGAGGTCCGCGTTAGTTATCCGGTTTGCAATGGACTGAAGGTTCATTCGGCAGCTCCATACAATAGGATTGTCAGTGCAAGTTTGGTCTCCAGGTTTATGGCTGAGCACTCCGCCGCCGGTTTCGGAGCGGAGGGCCGCGTAAGAGGTCGGGGGCTAGCGTGCCGGGGAGCTTCTCTACTCTAGCGTGCTTAGAAAATCTTACCTCGCCATTAAAGCATGTCAATAAATTAAATGACAAAAATAATGATGCAATATTAAATACTGCCGCGCCTTTAGAAGCGCCAGTGACTGACAGCCACTATCCCAAGGCAGCCCTTGTTCGGTCAGCCGGTCTTCCGCGTGGCCGCTTTGGCGGCAATTGACTTCGCCGTCACGTTCTCGCCCGCCAGGATCTTCGTCTCGAACTGTCGACGCACGGGCACCTGCAGCGACGGGCTCGATAACGCCAGGAGAACTCGCCAGTTGCGCACCTTCTTGGTGATGTCCGGACGATCGCCGTAGCGTTTCCACACCCGGATCACCTCCGCGACTTCCGCGGGATCTCGCAGATCGAACTGATGGCGAGCGAGACGACCGAACTTGGTATTGCTCGGCGTGTTGTCCAGGATCGCTGCGAGCCTCCTGCCAAGTTCAAGTTTTTGAGCAACGATCCGGCCGTTTGTCTCTTTCAGGGCCCGCCTGGCATCCTCCTTCGCCCGCCTCCTCGCTTCGCGGATCTCCTCCTTGCTCGGTGGGGGCGGAGGCGAAGGCAGGAGGCGTCGCAGCTTGTGCTTTAATATGCGCTCCAACGCGGCCTGCGCCTCGCTCACGTAGAAATATTCCAGCGCCCTCATCTGTTCAAAAACGCTGAGCAGCGGGATCTGGTCGAAAGCCTCAATGAGCGCGATGCCGCGATCCTCGAATGGCCCGATCGTGCCGGAAACGGCTCGCAAGTTCATCTCGGAGAGCGCGCCTTCATTTCCTTCCGACTCCGTGATGCACCGCAAGGTCATAACAACGTGCCCCATGCGATCTTGGTCGAATAGACTGCCGATGTAGAGTTGCCGTTGTAGATAGAGGCGCGCGCTTTCGTCGAGCGCATCAATCTCGAGGCCGTCGAGGATGGGCTGAAGCTTCCGAGGGCACGGCTCTCGCGCCCAGCGGTGCACGGAGGTATCGACAGGCTCGGATGAGCAGCCGCTGTCCTCGTCCTGGGGCCGGAGTTGCCTTGCCATCTGTCCCTCAACCAAACAGACCCTTGGGCGCGGTTACATCCGCCGTCGCCCAGGGTGTGCGAGTGTGACGACGTGCGCCGCGCTCGATTTAAGATAGGACGCGCGAAGCGATCCACAACGTGCGGGCTCTCAATGCGCCCGCTTGCGCTTCGCCAGTTGCAGTGTCGTGCGGCCGAAGCCATTCGGGACCACCCGCACGATTTCGTAGACCGCACTGTCCAGCCTGCGGGTCAGCACGTCACCCTTCCGGACGCCGGCGACGAGGCCATCGTCGAAGTTCGCCGACGGATACGATGCGTTCCAGTTGTGCGCGTTGTCGTCTTGCAGCGAGCCGCGAGCGTGCGGCGTCCTTGACGTCGTCGGGCCATCCCAGATGCCCGAGATGTCCAGAATCTGCGCCCGTGAGGTGTCCGCCTGCGACCGGCTGTTGACGTCGACCGCTGGCATCATCGGCAGGATGTCGAAATCCTCGCCGAAAGCCTTTAGCAGCGATGCATTGAGGCGGCTGAGCCGGCCCGGCCGCGGATTGACCGGCGTCGGGATGACCGGCGCCAGCAGGAACAGTAGCGCGCGCCGAGGCCCTCACAACAGCGCGACCAAAGAGCGGCGTGATCGCTTTGTCGACATTGGCTGCAGCTGCGGTCTTGGCCTTCGCGACAAGGCTAACGGAGCCCGAGAATGTCGCTCGCGCGACCGTGCCAATCTTCACCGCTCCGGACGTTGCTAGCGCAGCGCTGGCCACAGTGGCGGCACGGGCGGTGCTCGTCGTCTTGGTGACGGCAACAAGGAACGCACGCAGCGTGGCCAGTTGCATCGACGTCTTGGTCTGAAGCGCGGTCTTGGCGGACAGCGAGGTTCGCGCCGAAGTGCTTCCCAATGTTCTCACGGCAGTCGTTGCGCGCGCGATCATCTCCACAACAGTGCCAGGAACGATCGCGCGAGACGCCGCGGACATCGAAGCGCGCCCGAACATGGCTACACGGCCGACCATACCGCCGCTTGTTGCGGTCCGGACCGTCGCTCCAGCAGCCAGAGCGGCTCTGGCAATAACCGATGCGGCGCTTGTCGCCTGGGATTTGGCGCGGCCCGTGATGGACGCGATGGCCGACAGCCCGCCCCTCGAGCCGCTGGAGAGCTTAGAGCCGCCTCCAGAGATGTCCGTCCGGCGACAGACGCTCTAGCCCGACTGATTACAGCAGCTGTGGCTGATAGCGCCAGCGACGTCGGGACAACGGCGGCATTGAGGGCGCCGGCCGCCTGTGACGACGACCTAGCATTACCCGCGAGGCCGGCTCGTGCGGTTGCGCCCCCCGGCATCTTGAACATGATCGCCGTGCCAGCCGATGACCCCAGGTTCACGGTCGTGGTCAGCACGCCCCGCGTCGCGGGGAAGCAGCGGGTCTGGAAGGCCAGCGTGACGCTCTGCACCAATGAGGATTTCGCGGCAACGCCGGCCTTGCCGGAAGTAGCACCCGCCCGCTGCCAGCCGCGCTGGCCTTCAGCGTGGCCGGCGCATTGGCTGTGAGGACTGCGGCGCCGGAGAATGTGCCTCCTCCCCGTGACGAGACGCGCGCCCTGGCCACCAGTGAGCCAACCTGCCCGAGCCCAAAAACTTCAATAGCGACGGTCACATTGCGCTGCCCCGACGGCGCGGACATGCCGATCGTTTTCGATCCCGGAGATCCAGCGTCTACGTGCGAGGAAGAAACCCGGTACAGCCCAGCGGACAGAACGTCCGCGTCTTGCGACGGCGTCCCGGCCGAGGATGTGAACGTCGCATTACCCCTCGTCGCGATGCTCGAGGATTTGTTGAAGCTTCGACAGCGCCGTCGTCTGGGCCGCTCTTACTGTTGCCGCTACCGGCAGAATCTCGACACTCACCTCAGCACAAATCGCCGCGAGCTTCCTCACTGTTCAACCATCCTCCGATAGAGAGTGCAGCCCGGTCGCGCGTTCCTCTGGCGTCGACCGAGCTGGAGCGCCAGGCCCGCCAAGAACGGGCACCCAGTTTTGAACTTAGGAAATATTGTGGACTGCGCAATGTTGCGCACGAGGCACGAGAATCATCCGATTCTCGTGCCTCGAGGTTGGAGTGCAATAGTGAACTAAGAGCATCGCTATGTATTGGAGAAGTCGCCCAGTTCTGTTCGTGTAGTCAGCACCGGCGCCACGGCTGCCAAATCCACCAATTCCCAGTCTACCAAGCATACCGCACGACGCCCTTACCGGCATAGCTTGTCGTCAGGCTGGAGAATTCACCTTCGAAGGTGGTGGCCGCAGACCACCCGTTTAGCCATTTCATTTCGGCGGAAGCCGTGACGAGCGCAGCATCGTGTGACTGGGCCGCACCGTTGACGACAAAGGATGCGCCCGGCAGCGTCTGGAACGTCGCACCGACAGCCCGGTCAGTGTTGAAATCGTGAGCCCAAGCCGCACGTCCGCGCAAAGTAAAGATGCCATCCTGCACCACAAAGGATTTATCAGTGCGCAAACCCAGTTCGCTCCGCGAGGCGGTGACGCTTTTGGAGCCGTAGGCGAGTGCGAAGGTATTGGCGCCGATGACGGCCTGCTCGGCATAGGCCGGCAGATCGAAGGTCGTGAACTGGCCCGCTGCGTAAGGCGTAACGCCAATCCCCATCCACGGGCTGACAAAACGATAGCCGCCTTCAAGGCGCCCGGACCACGCATTGGCGTTGAACTGCGCGCGCAACTGATCGATGCCTGCGACGGTCACGGTGCGATCGGTGGTGATGTCCTGCCAGGCATAGGCGAGTGCTGCGGAGAGATACGCTGGACCGACGTTGTGCCGGATAAAGGCGCCAGCCTGAAATAGGTCGGAGCGGCCGGAGCCAAGACCGTTTGAAACGCTAAAGTTAGTTCCGCCACCGGCCAGCGCAAAGCCTGCCAGCGTGAACGCCGAAAACCGGTAGTCGGCCCCGACGACACCACCCGCGATGCGGCTGGTTGTACTGTTTGATCCCAGCGCCGCATTGCCGTCGGTGGTCTGCGAGCCGCCATAACCGGCCGACCACACGCTCCAGCGCTGCGTGAACGGATCGGCTATGACCGGAGCCTTGCGATATATCGCGGCATAGGCATCGCGGGCTGCTGCATCGGAGCGCGGCTTGTCTTGCGAGGTGTAGGTCGAGGCGCCCAACGATGCCCCCGCCGAAAGGGTATCGGCGCGACCCGCGATGAACGGATCGGTCAAAAGGCCCAGAAACAGGTTCATCGCATCAAAGGTGGTTTGCTGCGAACCGGTAGCGACTTCACCCGAGGCTTGGGTGAGGCCTGCCGGGGTCAGCCCACCGAACACTAGGGGAATCGCACCATTGCTGTTGAAGAACCCGACGATCGCGTTGGCGACGTTCTGCTGGTTCTGATTGAGGCCACCGCTCGGGGGTGGGATGAAGTTCAGCGTCAGGTTGAGATAAGCGTTGTTGGCGTCGTAGCTCAGGCTGGGTTTGAAATTCGCCGGCAGATTGGTGTTGACCGGACCCGCAAAGGTCCCGCTGACGCCGCCACCGGCGTTGAGAATGGTATATTGCCTCGCCACATAGGTTCCGGCTCCGAAAGCGGCGTTGACCGTGGCGCCACCGAGCGTCGCCGTGCCCGTCACATTGGTGCGGTCGGCGTTCGACGGCGAGACTTCGACCAAATAACTCGCGGCGGCCGTGAATACGAGATTACCTTGTACGGAGAGCAACCCGATCGAGTTGCCGGGTGAAAGCACGCCACCGTTGATCGTGGTATTGCCGACGATGCCGTGGCCGGCGAGGGTGCCACCAGGATTGACTGTCACGGCCGCCGCTGTGCCGTCGACCATCAGCAGTCCGCCGTTGACGACTGCACCGCCATTGAGCGCACCGGTATTCGTCGTGGTGCCAGAATTGTTGGTCAGAAGGCCCGAGACAGTGCCGCCCACGTTGTTGTTGAACATACCAAAATTATTAACCGGACCTGTCAACGTACCCGCATTGTTTGCGACGCCAGAATTGATAAGGTCGTCAGTGATTGAGCCACCCGCGGCGACCGTTACCGTCCCTGCATTGGCCAAGTTATTAGTGCCGATATTGATCGAGCCCGTTGGCCCGACATTCAACGCCGCGCCGGCGAGGACATTGATAGCACCGCTGGGCGTTCCGCTAGGACCGATGCTACCCGTCACATTCAAAGTGCCCGCGTTGACATTGGTCGCGCCGGTATAGGTGTTGGCGGCCGCAAGAGTGGTCGTTCCCGAAAGCACGTTAACCGCACCATTGCCAGTAACCGTCGACGCGAATACGTAGTTGCTAGCGGTGTGATTGAAGTTGAGCGTGCCGCTGCCAGCCCCGAATTCAACCATAGCCGCATTGAGCGTGCCTGGCGCAGCCGCTGCGCTGCCGGGCGCTGCACCGATGTTCAAACTTCCATTCGAACCCGACTGATTGGCGACAAAAGCTGTACCGCCACCGCCAGCAACGCTCACCGTGGAGCCGTCGGCAATGGTAAGCGAGCCAGTGCCGAAGCGACCGACGAAAAGTGCGATCGAATTGATCCAGTTGGAGCCCACACCAGTGACCGTTACCGCACCCTGCGAGCCTGCTGCAAACGCGACAAAGCCGTTCGTGTTGCTAACCGCCCCTCCATTTGCGATGGTCAGCGTGCCCGTGCCGATGGTGCCGATGGAAAGCAAGCCGCCGTTGTTCCAGGTTGAACCGGCGCCGGTGACCGTCGCTGCTCCCTGAGACCCGACAGACTCACCGATATCGGCGCCAACGGAAAGGTTCACTGTCCCGTTGTTCTGGATTGTCAACGCGCCGTTCAGGACTTCAAGAATATCGCCAACAGCTGCTCCTCCAGAAACCACTGTTGGATTGGGCGTGATCGTATTTAGGAAAATGGTCCCGCTCGTCGGCACGACACCGGTGTTCCAGTTGCTCCCGGTGAACCAGTCGGTCGATGTAACTCCGGTCCAGTTTGTCTGCGCGTGAGCAGGTAAACCAATGACCAGCAATGCGCTGGCAAATAGGCCGCTCGCCCAAATTGTTCGCCGCGGCCGAGTACCCACGATTTGGGGAACGCAAAAAGTCACTGAAACCTGTTCCAGTTTCTGTGAGGCTCGTACAGGTTAAGCCTGAGCTAGGGAGTTGGGCCCGAAATCGCGGTTCAATTGTGAAGAGCGGTGCTAAGAGATTCTTTATTTTGAGATGTTGCAAAAATGGCTCACTGTGAGCCACACCTTAACCCGCTGCCCCAATCCGAACGCTGGCGGGAACTGCGACCGGGCCTGTCATTCGGCCTGCAATATTGGCTCTGACTCATATGTGGAACGGCCCGGGCTGCAAGATCTTTCTCTGGTTGAACAAGGGATGACGGTGCGGTCATATGTCCGGCCTTTGAACGCGGCA
>NZ_SPVJ01000090.1:0-10249 GCF_004634465.1 Bradyrhizobium sp. MOS001 | reverse complement strand
AATGAGAACGCACGCGCGCTGATATCCATGATGGCCCGGAGCAAATGCTCCAATCAAAGGCCGGATACATTGATGCAAGACCACTCACCACCTGATCGACGAACCTCTTGCTACGCACGGCCGGACCATACATTCGGGTCAACGGGCGCTGTCCTAATCGCCGCCGGTCCCGTCCGATCTGCCGCGACAACCGGGCGATTTCAGAGCCCGTCCGGGCTTCGCGTTCGGGCCACAAGTCGACCCAGCAAGTTACCGCTCGCTCACCCGGCCTGTTTAACTTGGCTCGCGGCCCTTGGCTTGACGGGCAGCCCCTTGAGGCGAAGCGGTTGAAATTGGCGAGACCCCAAGGTCGCCTGGACGGTAGAAGCCAACGGCTCTCGCTTGTCAGGTCGGGGGCGAGCCTCGCCCGTAGGCTGGCGAAGAGTTCGGTTCGCCCAACTTCCATTTAGATTTGCCCCAGCATGCTGGTAAATCATGTGATTATGATGCATACACTTCCCGTCCAACTGGCTGGAAAATGCTGCGTGAGCTCTGAAAACAACCCCTTGAATATTGGTCCGCGTATCCGGCGTGCCCGCTTGTCCAAGGGGCTGCGAATGCGAGACCTGGCGCAGGTCGTCGGATGCGACGAGAGCATGATCTCCAAGATCGAGGCCGGGAAGGTCATGCCGTCGCTGCCGATGCTCGCCAAGATGGTCGACGCGCTCGACCGCGACATGGCCTCGTTTTTTGGCCTGCGGATCGACGACTACAAGCTGGTGCAGAAGCCCGAGGATCGGCTCAAGGTGCCTGTTGATGCGCTGCGCGGTGGCACGGGCGTCGTGTATGAGCGGCTGGTGCCGGTAGCCGCCGGAAATCTGCTCGAAGCCAATGTTCACGTGGTGGCCCCGGGAGGCGAGAAGATCGATCTGATTACCCATCAGGGCGAGGCCGTCGGCTATCTCGTGTCCGGAACCATCGAGCTCACCATCGACGACACCACCTATCTGATGACTGCAGGCGATTCCTTTTTCTTCAAGGCGTATCTGACCAACAGCTATCGCAACGTCGGGCCGGACGAAGCGCGGATCGTCTGGGTCAATACCCCCCAGGTTCACTGAGCCGAGCGATCAGGCTCACGGTGCATGAATTTCATGCATGTGGCGAAAACTGTAGCAGGCTGCTTCAAAGCCACTTCATTTCCTGCGCCCGCGCGAGCCTGCTTCGCAGTAAAACGAGCTGATCCGCTGGCTCTCGCACCCAAATGTTCCGAAAGACGAGCTGGCATAACGCTTGCTTAAACTCGGGCATGACTGTGATGCATGCCAACTGCCCCTGGCTGTATCGGATGTCGATGGGGCCCGACCACGTTGATGCGCTCCGGCATGGCCGTCGCACCGGCGAATAACGGCAGGCGAACCGCTGATGGCTTTCGTTTGGAAACGTTTGCTAGGCACCATCCCGAGTCTGATCGGCGTCGTCGTCCTGACCTTTTTCATCTCCCACGCCCTGCCGGGTGACCCGGCGGCGTATTTCGCCGGCCCCGCCGCGAACGCCGCATCGATCGAGAACATCCGCGCCACGCTGGGCCTCGATCGCCCGCTTCCAGTGCAGTTCGTGCACTATGTCGGTGACCTCGCGCAGGGCAACCTCGGCCGTTCGCTCACCACGGGACAGCCGGTGTTGACCGACCTACTCGAGCGGCTGCCTGCATCGCTGGAATTGTCGTCCTTTGCGCTTTTGTTCGCGATCAGCATCGCCATCCCGATGGGGGTGTGGGCCGCGACCCGCATCAACGGAAGCGTCGATCACGCCTGTCGTGCGCTGGTCACCGTGAGCGCCGCTTTCCCAACGTTCTTCGTCGGGCTGCTGTTCGTCTACATCTTCTATTTCCTGCTCGGCTGGGCGCCGCAGCCGCTCGGCCGCCTGAATGAGATCGCCTTCTCGCCGCCACCGCACATCACCGGGGCCTACACCATCGATGCACTCATCGCGGGCGATTGGCCGGTGCTCCGCGCGTCGTTGTCCCAGCTGATCCTGCCCGCGATATCGCTCGGCCTGTTCGCGCTGGCGCCGATCGCGCGCATCACGCGCGCGGCCATGTTGGAGGCGCTCGGCAGCGACTTCATCCGTACTGCGCGCGCCAGCGGCTTGCCGGTGCGCAAGATCCTGATGACCTATGCATTCCGCAACGTGCTGCTGCCGGTCAGCAGCGTGCTCGGTATGGTGTTCTCCTTCCTGCTCGGGTCCAACGTCCTGATCGAACAGGTGTTCGGCTGGCAGGGTGTCGGCGCCTACGCGGTCTCGGCCGTCATCGCGTCCGATTACGCAGCGGTTCAGGGCTTCGTCTTGATGATGGCGGTGCTTTACGTGCTGCTTAATCTCGCCGTCGACATTTTCGCGACGCTGGTCGATCCCCGCGTCCGGTTCGAGGGCTGAGCGATGAGTATAGTCACGCTCGCCCGCAACACAGGTTATGCCTTCGGCGAAAACCGCCTGACGCTGATGGCCGTGATCATCTTGGTGCTGCTGGCGCTGTGCGCGATTTTCGGACCTTACATCGCGCCGTACGATCCTCTGGTCACCTCCGCCACAACCAAACTGGCGCGGCCGAGCGCCCTGCATCCGTTCGGGACGGACGCGCTCGGACGCGACATCCTCAGCCGTGTCATCGTCGCGACGCGTCTCGACCTCGGGATGGCAGTCTCGGCAGTGGCGCTGTCGTTCGTGGTTGGCCTGGCGCTCGGCTCGCTCGCCGGCTATTTCGGCGGCTGGACTGACCGCATCATCGGCCGCGCCATGGACACCATCATGGCGTTCCCGCTGTTTGTGCTCGCCATGGGCATCGTAGTGGCGCTCGGGAACAGCGTCGCCAACATCATCATCGCCACGATGATCATCAATCTGCCGTTCTATTGCCGCTTCGCGCGCGCCGAGGTGAACGTGCGGCGCGAGCTCGGCTATGTCGAGGCGGCGCGCATGGGCGGCAACGGCTCGCTGCGCGTCCTGCTCAACCATATCGTCCCGAACGTCCTGCCGCCGATGATGGTGCAGGCTTCGCTCAACATGGGATGGGCGATCCTCAATGCCGCCGGCCTGTCCTTCATCGGGCTCGGAGTCCGGCCACCGACGCCGGAATGGGGCATCATGGTCTCGGAAGGCGCCAGCTACATCATTTCCGGCGAGTGGTGGGCCTTCATGTTCCCGGGCGCCGCTCTCGTGCTCGCGGTGTTCTCCTTCAACATGCTGGGCGACGGACTGCGCGATCTGCTCGATCCGAGGAAACGCGTGTAATGGCGCAGCTCGAGATCGACAATCTGTCAGTGGAGTTTCGCACCCGTCACGGCGTGGTGCGGGCGCTGGATGGCGTGAGCTTGTCGGTCGGCCGAGGCGAGATCGTCGGCGTTGTCGGTGAAAGTGGATCCGGAAAGTCGGTCACGGCCTACACCGTCATGGGCCTCAACGATGAGGCGGCGCAGATCACCAAAGGCAACATCACGATGGGCGGCATCGATCTTCTGGCGGCGCGCCCGGAAGCGATGCGCGAACTGCGCGGACGCGAGATGGCGATGATCTTCCAGAGCCCCCGCACGGCGCTCAATCCGATCCGTAAGGTCGGCAAGCAGATCGAGGACGTGCTGCAGGAGCATGCCGGGCTGCCGAGTCGTGATCTCAGGAAAGCGGCAATCGCAGCACTGGCGCGAGTCCGCATTCCCGATCCCGAACGCCGGGCGGAAGCCTATCCGTTCGAGCTCTCGGGCGGCATGTGCCAGCGCGTGATGATCGCCATGGCGCTGGCCTGCACACCGTCGGTCCTGATCGCGGACGAGCCCACGACGGGGCTCGACGTGACAACCCAGGCGGTGATCATGGACCTGATCAGGGACATGAGCCGCTCGACGCGGATGTCGACGCTGCTGATCACTCACGATCTCGGACTCGCCGGCGAATATTGCGACCGGATCGCCGTCATGCATGCCGGGCATATCGTCGAGATCGCGTCGACCGAGGCGCTGCTGGATCATCCGGCCCACCCCTATACACGCCAGTTGCTCGCCGCCACGCCCGTTCCGGAATCGCGTCTCGACGACCTCAACTCCATTCCCGGCCATCTACCCGATCTGCGCGGCGCGTTGCCGCCGTGCCGCTTCAGCGGACGCTGCGAGCTGCGGCAACTAATCTGCGACGAGGCAGAGCTGCCCTGGACCGAATTGTCGCCCGCGCATGTCGTGCGCTGCCGGTTTCCCCTGTCATGACGCCGCTGCTCGAAGTCAGGTCGCTGTCCAAATTATACCCGATCAAGCGGGCCTCGCGCGGCGCCCGGCTCCACGCGGTCGACGATGTGGATCTGACGATCGGCGCCGGTGAAAGCGTCGGCTTGGTCGGCGAATCCGGCTGCGGCAAATCCACCATGGTTCGCCTGCTTGGCCGGCTGATCGATCCCACGGCGGGCCAGATCCTGCTCGGCGGTGAGGATCTCACCGCGATTGCGCAGGCGAAGTTCGCGTCCTCGGCAAGCCGGCGGCGTATTCAGGTGGTGTTCCAGGACGCGACCGAAAGCCTGAATCCATCGTTCCGCGCTTTCCAGGCGATCGCCGATCCCTTGAAACGGCTACTCGGCATGAATAACGGTGCCGAGCTGGACAGCCGCGTGCGCGCCACCGCCGCGCTGGTTGGACTGCCAGAAGAACTGCTGCAGCGTTACCCGCATCAATTGTCGGGCGGCCAGCGCGCACGGGTGGGCATCGCGCGCGCCGTTGCGGTCGAGCCGTCGTTGCTGATCCTCGACGAGCCGACCTCGGCGCTCGACGTGTCGGTGCAAGCCGTAATCCTGCGGTTGCTCGCCGACCTGCGCGCACGGCTGGCGATGAGCTACCTGTTCGTATCGCACGATCTCAACGTGGTGCGGCTTCTCTGTTCGCGCGTGGTCGTGATGTATCTCGGCAAGATCGTCGAGATCGCGCCGGCGGAGGCGCTGTTCACCGCGCCTCGTCATCCCTATGCGCAGGCGCTGGTCGCCGCGATCCCGGATCCGGCGCGGCGTGGCGAAGCGCGGCCTCGACTCGACGGCAGTCCGACCAGCCCGATCGATCCGGACCCCAACGTCTGCCGCTTTTACGGCCGCTGTCCCAAGGGGGCCGACATCTGCACCAAGGCCATGCCGCCGCTTCGCGCGGTCGGCCCGGACCATTTCGCCGCCTGCCACTTCGCTCTTTCACCCGATGGAGGAACCGATGAGCGCTGACAATCAGATCTGCCGCATGGACGCCGCGACCGTCGCGGCTAGGGTCAGGAACAAGGAGCTATCCGCCGCCGAGGTCACCGAAGCCGTTCTGCGCCGCATGGAGAAGCTCGAGCCGCACATCCATGCCTTCTGCACACCGACGCCCGACGTGGCGCGCGCTGCGGCCGCGGCAGTCGACGCCAAGATCGCAGCCGGCAAGGATCCCGGCCTGCTGGCGGGCGTACCGATCGGAATCAAGGATCTCGTCGCCACCAAGGACATCCTGACGGTGATGGGTTCTCCGCTCTACCGGGACTTCGTGCCGGATGAGGACGACATCGTCGTCGAGCGGCTGAAGGACGCCGGCGCAGTCATCATCGGCAAGACCAACGTGCCGGAATTCGGCTACAGCGGCGTCGGCCACAACCCGGTTTTTCCGGCGACGCGCAATCCCTGGAATCTCGACATGACATCCGGCGGATCGAGCGCCGGCTCCGGAGCTTCGGTCGCGGCCGGCGTCGCACCTTTCGCAATCGGCTCCGATGGCGGCGGATCGATCCGCATTCCGTCCGCGCTTTGCGGGCTCTACGGAATCAAAGCCTCGATGGGGCGGGTGCCGCTCTACCCGGGTTGCCGGGATGAACGCTATCCCGGCGTCTCGAGCTGGGAATCGCTCGAGCACGTCGGCCCGATGAGCCGCACCGTGACCGACTCGGCGCTGATGCTGAAGGTGATCACCGGACCCGATCCGCGCGATCGCTATTCCATCCCGGCTGCCGACTTCGACTATGTCGGCGCCGTGAAGGAGAGCATCAAGGGCCTTCGCATTGCCTATAGCGAAGATTGGGGCTATGCGCCGGTCGATCCGGAAGTCCGTCGCGTCGTGTCTGAAGCGGTGCGCGTGTTCGAGACCGATCTTGGCTGCACGGTCGAGCGCGCTCATCCGGGATGGGAAGATCCGTTCCCTCATTTCTGGACCATCGTCGCCGGCGACACCGACCTCACCGGTATGCGCCGCATGATGAAGGGGCATGAAAAGGAAATGTCGCCGCACCTGGTCGGGCTGTTGCAGCGGCAATGGACCGCGGAAGAATTCACTGACGCCAAGATGATCCGGCAGATGGTCTGCAACCGCATGTGGCGGTTCATGGCCAACTACGACCTCCTGATCACGCCAACGCTCGCGGTGCCGGCATTCCCGCTCTACATGCAGGGGCCCGAGATCATCGAAGAGAAGATGGTCTCTACCGGCGATTGGCTCTGCTTCACCTTCATCTGCAATTTGACCGGCCAGCCAGCAGCGACCATTCCCGCCGGCTTCACCAAAACCGGTTTGCCTGTCGGCATGCAAATCATTGGTCGCCATCTGGCGGATCGTACCGTGCTCGCCGCCTCCGGCGCCTTCGAACAAGCGCGTCCGTGGGCTCACAAATGGCCGACACTGCTGGGCGATCTCGGCCTCTGACGCTGCCTCGACTTTTTCAACCGAAATCCAGAAAGGACGCACGATATGAAGTTCGATCGTAGTCTCGCTACAGCGGCGCTGCTCACAGCGTCCGTTGTCTGGCCCGGCGCTTCCGCACGCGCGGCCGAAATTGCCAAGGACACGATGGTGATCGTGTCCGAAATGGGCCCCAACGGTCTCGACACGATGGTGCCGACCGCCAACGATCACAGCCGCATGGTGGTGTGGCAGGCCTACGACCGGCTCGTCAGCCACGGCGAGAAAAAGCTGGCCGACGGCACGGTATCCTACGACGCCAAGGTCATGACGCCAGAGCTGGCCGAGAGCTGGGAAGCCAGCGAGGACGGCAAGACCTACATTTTCCATCTGCGCAAGGACGCGACGTTCCACGATGGCAGCCCGGTCACCGCCAAGGACGTCAAATGGTCGTTCGATCGCGCCATCGCCGCCGGCGGCTTTCCGGCGGTGCAAATGGCGGCGGGATCCCTGGTCAAGCCCGAACAGTTCACGGTGGTCGACGATCACACCTTCAAGGCGACGTTCGATCAGTTCAACAAGCTGACGATGCCTGACCTCGTCGTGCCGGTGCCCGTCATCGTCAATTCCGAGCTGGCCAAGAAGCACGCGACAGCGCAAGACCCGTGGGCGTTCGAGTGGGTGTCACGCAACGATTGCGGCGGCGGTGCCTACAAGGTGGAGTCCTGGTCGCCCGGCCAGCAGACTGTTTTTACCCGCTTCGACGCCTGGAAGTCCGGCCCGCTGCCCCAACTCAAGCGCGTCGTCTATCGGCAGATCGCCTCGGCCGGTACGCGTCGCGCGCTGCTGGAGAAGGGCGACGTCGATATGTCGGTCGGCCTTCCGCCGAAGGACTATGCCGAACTGGCAGAGCAGGGGAAGGTGACGATCATCGGCGTGCCGGTGCAGAACGACCTCGTGTTCGTCGATATGAATGTGAAGATCGCACCGTTCGACAATCCCAAGGTGCGCGAAGCGATCTCCTACGCCATCCCCTACAAGGAGATCGTCAGCTCCGCGCTCTATAACCGCGCCAAGCCGATGTTCGGTGGTGACCCTGACAAACCCTATCCCGACGCGACGTGGCCCGTTCCGATCAAGCATGGCCAGGATCTTGCGAAGGCCAAGCAGCTGTTGACCGAGGCCGGGTTCCCCAACGGCTTCAAGACCACGCTGTCGATCGATCTCAGCGAATCCACCGTGCGCGAGCCGACTGCCATCTTGATCCAGGAGGCGCTCAAGACGATCGGCGTCGAACTCACGATCGAGAAGGTCCCGGGCTCGAACTGGTTTGCCCAGATGGCCAGCAAGACGATGCCGATGGTCATCGCCGAATTCTATGGCTGGCTCGATTACCCCGACTATTTCTTCTTCTGGACCTTCCACGGCGGCAACAACTCCGTGTTCAACACTGCCAACTACGTCAATCCCGACCTCGACAAGGTGATTGACCAGGCGCGCTTCACCCGCGATCCCGAGATCTACAAGACAAGCCTGAACAAGATGGTCGACATCGTCATGACCGACTTGCCTCGCATCCCGCTCTACACGCGGTTTGCCGACTATGCGGTGCAGAAGAACGTCAAGGGTTTTGAGTACTGGTTTCACACGCATCCGGATTTCCGCAAACTCTACAAGGAATGAGAGGACGGCAAGCGCGCTCGAACGGGGGCGCTTGCCATTCATCGGGGAAACACCGTGCAAGACACGCTCGGCGCTTTCGTTCCAGGCCCCATCATCCAACGGGCGCCGCACGGCTCAGGGCCACTTTCGGGCTTGAGCTTCGCGGTCAAGGACCTTTTCGATGTTGCAGGCGGCGTGACCGGCTGCGGCAATCCGGACTGGGCTGCCACCCACGAGATCGCAAAGGCCGACGCCTGGGCCGTCGACGCTCTGCTGGGCGCCGGCGCCTCGCTGACGGGCAAGACCATCACCGACGAGATCTCGCTCGGGCTGCTTGGCATCAACAAGTTTTACGGCACGCCGCTGAACCCGCGCGCGCCGGACCGTGTACCGGGCGGCTCGTCGAGCGGCTCCGCGTCCGCTGTTGCCGGCGGCCTGGCTGATTTTGCCTTGGGTACCGACTCCGGCGGCTCAGTGCGCATCCCCGCGAGTTTCTGCGGAATTTACGGCCTGCGTCCGACTCATGGTCGTATCTCCATCGCCGGCATGATGCCCCAGGCGCCATCATTCGATACCGTTGGCTATTTCACTCGCGATGCCCTGACTTTCGGCCGGGTCGGCGCGGTGCTACTCGGAGAGCAGGCGCCCGATGTCTTGCCCAGCGAGATCGTCGTTGCGGCCGACTGTTTTGCCATCGCCGACGAGCCGGTAAGGCGCGCCTTGCAGCCGGTTGTTGATCGGATGCGCGATGCAGTGGCGATCACCGCGTCGCCATTGGCCGAAGGCGCGCTCCTCGACTGGGCGCGCCACCAGCGCATCCTGCAGAAGTGTGAATTCCACGCCACGTTTCGGGATTGGATCGATCGCGTGAACCCGCGCTTCTCGTCGGAGGTAGCCGGCGCGTTTGCCGACGAAGGCCGCATTGAATCGAGTGACCTCTCGGCCGCCAAGGCTTTCCGCGAGTGCGTATCGAAGCGGCTCAACGATTTGCTCGAGGGGCGCCGCATGCTGTGCCTGCCGACCTCGCCCATTCTGCCGATAGGCCGCGACGCGCGCCTGTCGGACATTCGCGCGGCGGTACAGCGGATTGTCGACCTGACCGGTATCGCGGGCCTGACGGGCCTTCCACAGGTCAGCCTGCCCGTCGCTACATCCGGCTCTATTCCGGTCGGGCTGTCCCTCATTGGCTGGCGCGGCGGCGATGCGGCATTGGTCGCAGCAGCGCGCACCCTGGCGCGGGAATTCTCGATTGGACTGGCATGACCGACATCAAGGAAGCACGGACGCTGACCCTCGAAGGCGCGCTTAAGGTGCTCAACGCGGCAATCGGCGAGGCGACCCGCATTGGACAGCCGATGTGCATCGCAGTGGTCGATACCGGCGGCAATCTGCTGGCGTTCGGGCGCATGGACGGCTCGAAGGGACTTAGCGTGACCTCGTCCATCAACAAGGCACGGACGTCGGCACTGTCTGGCTCGCCGACCGGCAGCGCTCACGCGGACGTGGAAATCCAGGTCACTCTCGCGCATGAAAATCGCTGGACCAATCTGATCGGTGGTCTCCCGATCCGCGTCGATGGGTTCATCCTTGGCGCCGTGGCGGCGGGCTCCGGATCAGGCACACAGGATCTCGCTGTCGCCCGGGCCGGTGCGGCCGCGATCCCGGGAGCAGACATGTGCGTCGATTTCACGCCGATGGGCGCGGAAGACACCGGGATCATCAGGGGGGCGACGCTTCAGCCGAGGATTTGAAGCCAGCGGTCGGTCTGCGCACGACGACATAGGCCAAGGGGCGGAAGAGAGCCAAAAGTGATTGCTAGGCTCGGTGGAGCAATGTCTGCACTGGGTCTTGGGTGTGTGCAAACGGATAGGTCGGCACGCGGCCGTGGTCGCCAATCGTTGCAGGCGGCCGATGTCTCGCGTCGGAGCGTCCAATGACTGGCC
>NZ_SPVJ01000009.1:0-199888 GCF_004634465.1 Bradyrhizobium sp. MOS001 | reverse complement strand
AACGAAGGGGTATGATCACGGTGCCTGTCCCTGTGATGCGAGGTCTGTTGCCGCAGCCTCGTGCAACTGTTCAGGTTGATAGATGGAACGGGCGGGAGACCGGGCCGGATCACGGCGTCAAGCGCCAAGGACCCAACGGCTTCCCGCCCACTCCATCATGACAGGCTTCCAAGACACAGGGACCCAAAGCCACAGGGAGGAGTGTGGCGCGAGATCGGGTTGTGAGTCTTCGCCAAACCTCATCCTGGGGTTATGGGTCCCGGGCTCGCGCTATGCGCGCCCCGGGACGACAGCGGTGGGTGCATCACCCCCGCTTCGCCCGGTCCTTCTCGTTCTGCGCCATGATGCTCTCGCGCGCGGTTTTCCAGTCGTCGTCGCTCCAGTCGCGGAGCTGGTAGAAATTGCCGCCCATCGCCAGCGCCTGCGCGCCGTCCATCGCGATGGTCTCGCCGCTGATCCAGTCGCAGCCGCCGGAGATCAGGAACACCGCGAGGTTCTGCAATTCCTCCATGGTGCCGACGCGGCCCATCGGGTTCATCGCCTTGGTGCGCGCGCCGGCTTCGTCGCCGGGCTTGATGCGCTTGCTCATGCCCTCGGTCGGGATCTCGCCCGGCGCGATCGTGTTGAGGCGGATGCCGTAGCGGCCCCATTCGGTCGCGAGCGACATCGTCATGGCGTGGATCGCCGACTTGCTCATCGCGGACGGCACCACGTAAGGCGAGCCGTTGCGCACCCAGGTCGTGGTGATGGAAACGACATTGCCGGGCTGCTTCAAGGCGATCCAGCGCTTGCCGACCGCATGGGTCACATAGAACGTGCCGTGCATCACGATGTTGGCGACGGCATCGAAGCCGCGGGGCGAGAGCTCTTCGCTGCGCGAGATGAAATTGCCGGCCGCGTTGTTGATGAGATCGGTGAGGGGAGCGTCACGAAAGATGGTCTCGATCATCTCTTCGACCGCGAGCGCGTTGCGGATGTCGACGCCGTGGCTGGTGACGCGGCCACCATACTCAGCCATCAGCTCGGTCGCGGTCTCGTCGCACACGATCTTGCGCCGGCCGCAGATGTGCACCTCTGCTCCAAGCTGGAGGAAGCGCGCCGCCATCGACTTGCCGAGCCCGGTGCCGCCACCGGTGACAAGGATGTTCCGGCCGGCCAGAAGATTTTCCTTGAACATGGCTGTTTCCTCCGCAGGCATTGTCAGTTAATTGGTCGATTGACTAAATCCGGCCGCCGGCTTCCTGTAAAGCGGCACTGAACAAGAACAGGGGAGAATTCATCCATGGAAGAGCGCGTCTCGATCTCGATCTCGGAAGGCGTCGCCGACGTGCGCCTGGTGCGCGCGGACAAGATGAATGCGCTCGATCAGGCGATGTTCGAAGCCCTTGTTGCCGCAACCGACCGGCTTTCGAAGGAAAAGGGCGTGCGTGTCGTCGTGCTCTCGGGCGAAGGCCGCGCCTTCTGCGCCGGTCTCGACATGGGGCGTTTTGCCGCCATGAAGGAGACAGGCGGCAACGGAATTCCGGGTGGCGAAAATCGCGATCTCACCAAACGTACGCATGGCCAGGCGAACTTTCCGCAACAGGCGGTATGGGGCTGGCGCCAGCTTCCGGTTCCCGTGATCGCGGCCGTGCACGGCGTCGCTTTCGGCGGTGGGTTCCAGCTCTCGCTCGGTGCCGACATGCGCTTTCTCTCACCGGATGCGCGGATGTCGGTGATGGAGATCAAATGGGGCCTCGTGCCCGACATGGCCGGCACGCCGATCCTGGCCTCGCTCGTGCGCGACGACATCCTGCGCGATCTCACCTACACCGGCCGCATCTTCTCCGCACAGGAGGCGATGAGCTACGGCCTCGCGACGCGCATCTGCGACGACCCGCGCGCCACGGCTCTCGAAGTCGCGCGCGAAATCGCCGGCAAGAGCCCCGATGCGATCCGCGCCGCCAAGCGCCTGCTCAACAATCTCTCGGTCGATCCGGGCCCGGCGCTGCTCGCCGAGTCGGTCGAGCAGCAGAAGCTGATCGGCAGTGCGAACCAGACCGAAGCGGTGCGCTCCAATCTGGAGAAGCGCGAGGCGAGGTATGTAGACTGACAGGCTCTCCGTCATGGCCGGGCAGAAGCGCGAAGCGCGTCTTCGCGCTAGATGTCCCGGCCATCCACGTTCTTGGTCAGAAGCGGCAAGCAAGAACGTGGATCACCGGGACAAGCCCGGTGATGACGACTAACTGGCAACGTCGCTAAACAACAAAGAAAAACAAAAATGAGCGAAACGTCCCCATTCCTCGGCATCGTCTCCGGCGAGCGCCGCCGCACCCATGCCGAAGTCGCCAACCGCGCTGATCGCATCGCGAGCGGCCTCGCCAAAATCGGCGTCAAGCAGGGCGATTGCGTCTGCATGCTGATGCGCAACGATATCGCCTTCCTCGAAGCCGCCTACGCCGCGATGCGGCTCGGGGCCTATGGCGTGCCGATCAACTGGCACTTCAAGCCGGAGGAGATCAACTACATCCTCGGGGATACCGGCACGTCCGTGCTGATTGGACATGCCGACATGCTGCACGCCCTGCGCGATGCCATTCCGAAAGGCGTCACCGTGCTCAGCGTGCCGACCCCGCTGGAGATCCTGTCCAACTACAAGATCGACCCCGATCACCTGAAGACGCCGGACTTCGCGATCGATTTCGAATCCTGGCTCGCACAGTACCCGCCCTACGACGGCCCGGTCGTGCCGCAGCCCATGAACATGATCTACACGTCAGGGACGACCGGCCATCCAAAGGGCGTGCGGCGCAATGCGCCCACGCCGGAACAGGCGGCGGCCGGCGAGCGCATGCGTGCGATGATCTATGGGCTCAAGCCCGGCGCCCGCGCGATCCTGCCGGGCCCGCTCTATCACTCCGCGCCGAACTCGTTCGGCATCCGCGCCGGCAAGCTCGGCGGCGCACTGGTGCTGATGCCACGGTTCGAGGCCGAAGAATTTCTGGACCTGATCGAACGATACAAGATCGACACCATCTTCATGGTCCCGACCATGTTCATTCGCCTGATGAAGCTGCCTGAGGCGGTGCGCAGGAAGTATGATGTCTCCTCGCTCCGCCACATCATCCACGCCGCCGCGCCATGTCCGGCCGACGTCAAGCGCGCGATGATCGAGTGGTGGGGGCCGGTGATCTACGAATTCTACGGCTCGACTGAATCCAGCGCCGTCACCTTCGCGACCCCCGAGGATGCGCTCAAAAAGCCCGGCACCGTCGGCAGGATTTCGCCGGGCGCCGAGCTGCGCTTCATCGGCGACGACGGCCGCGTGCTGGGCGTGGGCGAGATCGGCGAGATCTATTCCCGCATGGCCGAAATGGCTGACTTCACTTACCACAACAAGCCGGAGAAGCGCGCCGAGATCGACCGCGACGGCTTCATCACCTCCGGCGACGTCGGCTATATCGACGAGGACGGCTACGTCTTCATCTGCGACCGCAAGCGCGACATGGTGATCTCAGGCGGCGTCAACATCTATCCGGCCGAGATCGAATCCGTGCTCCACGCCGTGCCCGGCGTGCATGATTGCGCCGTGTTCGGCATCCCCGATGCCGAGTTCGGCGAGGCGCTGATGGCGGTGGTCGAGCCGCAACCAGGTGTCACGCTCGATGCCGGCGATATCCGCACCCGGCTCAAGGGCTCGCTCGCCGACTACAAGGTGCCCAAGCACATCGAGATCCGCACGAGCCTGCCGCGCGAAGACTCCGGAAAAATATTCAAGCGCCGCCTGCGTGATCCCTATTGGGAGCAGGCGGGGCGGAAGATTTGAAAGCCTTGTAGCCCGGATGGAGCGAAGCGCAATCCGGGGCGGTGCTCGCGTCAGAAAGACCCCGGATTTCGCTTCGCTCCATCCGGGCTACGAACACAGGAACGAATGATCATGACCGACGCCGCAAACGAAGTCCTCTATGAGGTCGCCGACCACATCGCGGTGATCACGCTGAATGCGCCGGAGCGCATGAACACGATCTCCGGCCCGATGCTGAACGATCTGGCGCGGCTGCTGACCGAGGCCAATGAGGACCGCAACGTCCGGGTCGTGATCCTCACCGGCAAGGGGCGGGCATTCTGCGCCGGCCTCGATTTGCGCAAGGAGCGCGACGGCAATGGCCTCAGCGCCGCGTCTTCGCCGACCACGATCAATCTGCGCAACACGCCGCCGACCGTGCTTCAGGCGATGGACAAGCCGACCATCTGCGCCGTCAACGGCGGCGCCGCTGGTTACGGCATGGACACCGCGCTCGGCTGCGATATCCGCATCATGGCGGAGTCCTCGAAGCTTGCGGCGGCCTTCGTCAAGCGCGGCGTCGTGCCGGAATCCGGCGGCACCTGGCTGCTGCCTCGGATGCTCGGCTGGGCCAAGGCTTCCGAGCTGATCTTCACCGGCCGGACGCTCAGCGCCCGCGAGTGTCTGGAATGGGGCCTCGCCAACGAGGTCGTGCCGGATGCCGACTTGATGGGCCGCGCCCGCGCCATCGCCCGCGAAATCGCAGCCAACGCGCCGCTCGCGGTGCAGGCCTCCAAGCGCATGATGCGGATGGGCCTCAACGAGAACTTCTCCGATCACGTTCACCACGTCTACCTCCAGCTTCTGCCGCTGTTCAAGACACAGGACATGGCCGAGGGCATGAAGGCGTTCATGGAGAAGCGTGAGCCGAAGTTCGAGGGGCGGTAGGCGCCGCCTGATCGCGCACGCTGGAGTAGCAATCAGTAATCGGCTCGGCTAGGTTGACGTTCCCACGCCAACCGCTTGCGATCGCCGATGCCCTCATACCGCGCCAGCTTCTTCGAAGTTCCTCATGCGGCCCTTTACGCGCTAATGACGGTGACCGTCCTGGCGTCGGGATTCTGCTTCATCCAGGCAGGCAGTCCGGCGGCGCCGGCAGAGTTGCTGTATCGCTATGGCGGCATGTATTCGGGCGCAATCGCGCGGCATGAGTACTGGCGCCTGCTCGCCTATGGCTTCCTGCATGTCAACTTCGTCCACCTCACCATGAACATGTTGTGCCTCGTGCTGTGGGGCGGACATCTCGAGCGGCGAGTGGGACCGGCCTATTTCCTCATCATCTATCTCTGCGCGATGGTGTTCGGCGCCGTCATCGGCAATGGCATCCATTCCACGCCCTATTTGACCGTCGGCGCGTCCGGCGCCACGTCGGGCATTTTGGGTGCGCTGCTCTGCCTGTGGATCCTCGGCAAGCTCGACGTCAGGTTCGACTTCTTCGCCATCAACATCGGATTGAACATCGCGTTTGCGCTCGGCAATTCGCGGATCGACTGGGGCGTCCATCTCGGCGGCTTTGCGGCCGGATTGATCGCCTGCGCATTGCTGGACCTCATCGAGAAGGCGAATCCTTACGCGCTTCGTTGCAAATTTCCCGAAGCCGTGAAGGTCAATCTCACTCTGTTGGCCTGTGTTGCTGCTGCGTGGGCTTGGAGCGGTCAGGCCATCGCCGCCGGGATTTCCGGATGGGGCCTGGCCATCGTTGTCGTGGTCGCATGCTGTGCGGTCGTGAAGGTGGTTGATCTCGTCCTCTCCATGAAGAAGGGTCTTGCGATCGTCGTGGTCGCCCTGGCTGGAGCGAATGCTGTCACCGTCCTGCTGTGCGGTTTGGCTCTGGCATCTTCTTGCAGTCCGCGCTGGCCAACCGGGTCCGCTCCACTCGATAATCTTCTCGTCATATTCTGTCCCAATCCTGTTCTGATCTCGGGGCTGGCCGCGATCGGTGCCGCCGCGGTGACGCTGTGGCTCTGCGCAAGGGAAATTTCGCGCGGGATCGAGGATGTCGGATTTGTCGGCACATCGCTGCGTGCCGAACGCAGCCGGCGTCATGGACTATGACCGCGGAGGTCGTGCTATAAGAGGGCTCATTGACCCCGGATCATCCCAAGGTTCCTAAATCTAATGGCCCCCGTTTCCATTCTGCTCAACGTGATCTGGATTCTCATCGGCGGTGCCTGGATGGCATTCGGCTGGCTGGTGGCTTCCGTCATCATGGCCATTACCATCATCGGCCTTCCCTGGGCGCGGGCGGCGTTCAACATCGCGGTCTACGCCCTGCTGCCGTTCGGCTCGCGCGCGGTCAACCGCGACGAGGTCACCGGTATGGGCGATATCGGCACCGGCCCGCTCGGGGTGATCGGGAACATTATCTGGTTCGTGCTGGCCGGCTGGTGGCTGGCACTCGGCCACGTGCTGACAGCCGTGATCTTCGCCGTCACCATCATCGGCATTCCCTTTGCCTGGGCCCATCTGAAGCTCGCGGGGATCGCGCTCTGGCCGATCGGCAAGGTGATCGTGCCGGCCTAGCCGCAAGGAGTGATCGCCCCTTTCAGTGTGCGCCGCCCCCAACTTCATCTTGCGCTGCGGCAAAAAACTTGCACACTCGGCGGAGCCGGGCAGCGAAGCGAGCTCGAACAAGGAAGCGAGCCATGTCCCTCCAGACCGTGCCACCCGACGCCATCGACAACCGCGCGAACCGCGCTGAGGACGCCCAGGCGCTGGAGGCAGATGCGCGGCTGCGTGACGACATCCGCCTGCTCGGGCGTATCCTGGGCGACACCGTGCGCGACCAGGAAGGTGCTGAGTTGTTCGACCTGGTCGAGCGCATTCGCCAGACCTCGATCCGGTTCCACCGCGACGAGGACCGGCTCGCCCGTCGCGAGCTCGAGCAGATCCTCGACAGCATGTCGACCTCCGAGACGGTGCGGATCGTCCGCGCCTTCAGCTATTTCTCCCACCTCGCCAACATCGCCGAGGACCAGAACAACATTCGCCAGATGCGCGCCCGCAGTGCCGCCCAGAGCTCTGGTTCCGGCGTGCTGGCGGAGACGCTGGCCCATGCCAGGGACGCCGGGATCAGCTCCGATGTGCTGCGCAATTTCTTCAAGACCGCGCTGGTCAGCCCGGTCCTGACCGCGCACCCGACCGAGGTCCGCCGCAAGAGCACCATGGACCGCGAGATGGAGGTCGCCAGCCTGCTGGACCGCCGCGAGCGTGTAGCGCTCACCGCGGACGAGGCCGCTGCCAGCGACGAGCAGCTTCGCCGCGAGGTGCTGACGCTGTGGCAGACCAATCTCTTGCGCCGGACCAAGCTCACCGTGCTCGACGAGGTCGCCAACGGCCTGTCGTTCTACGATTACACCTTCCTGCGCGAGGTGCCGCGGCTGGTCAACGTGCTCGAAGACCGACTGGAGGAGGCTGGCGAGGCGGCTGCAAGCGAGCTCGCCTCGTTCCTGCGCATGGGCAGCTGGATCGGCGGCGACCGCGACGGCAATCCCTTCGTCACCGCCGACGTGATGCGCGGGACGCTGCGGCTGCAGTCGAGCCGGGTGATGCAATTCTATCTCAACGAGCTGCATGTGCTCGGCTCGGAGCTGTCGATCGCGGCGCACCTCGCCGACGTCTCCGAGGAGCTGCGGACGCTGGCGGAACGCTCGCCCGACACCTCGCCGCACCGGAGCGGCGAGCCTTATCGTCTCGCGGTCTCCGGCATCTATGCGCGCCTGACGGCGACGGCCGAAAAGCTCGAGGTCGAGATCACGCGCCGGCCGGTCGGCAAGGGCAGGCCCTACGAGACCGTCAGGGAGCTGCAGGCCGATCTCGATGTGCTGCACCGTTCGCTGATCTCCAACAATGCCCGCGTCATCGCCCGCGGCCGGCTGCGGCTGCTGCGGCGTGCGGTGGATTGCTTCGGCTTCCATCTGGCGCGGCTCGACATCCGCCAGAATTCTGCTGTGCACGAACGTACCATCGCCGAGCTGATGGACGCCGCCAATCCCGGCATGTCCTATCTCGCGCTGGGCGAGGACGCGCGCATCTCGCTGCTCACCAATGAATTGCGCAGCACGCGCTCGCTGGTCTCGCCATTCGTCAAATACAGCGACGAGACCATGGGCGAGCTCAACGTCTTCCATTCCGCCGCGGAGGCGCATGCGAAGTTCGGCTCGGACGCCATTCCCCAATGCATCATCTCGATGTGCAAGGGCATGTCCGACATGCTCGAGGTGGCCGTGCTGCTCAAGGAGGTCGGCCTCGTTCATCCCTCCGGGCGCAGCGCCATCAACATTGTGCCGCTGTTCGAAACCATCGAGGATTTGCAGGCCTCCAGCGCCATCATGGATCGCATGCTGTCGCTGCACGATTACCGCCGCCTCGTCGACAGCCGCGGCAGCGTGCAGGAGGTCATGCTCGGCTATTCCGACTCGAACAAGGATGGCGGCTTCGTCACCTCGGGCTGGGAGCTCTACAAGGCCGAAATCGGCCTCGTCGACGTGTTCGAGCGCCACAGCGTGCGACTGCGCCTGTTCCACGGTCGCGGCGGCTCGGTCGGCCGCGGCGGCGGCCCGAGCTATGACGCCATCATCGCCCAGCCCGGCGGCGCGGTGAACGGGCAGATCCGCATCACCGAGCAGGGCGAGATCATCTCGTCGAAATATTCCAACGCCGAAGTCGGCCGCAACAATCTGGAGATCCTCGCTGCCGCGACGCTGGAGGCGAGCCTGCTGCATCCGCGCCAGAGCGCGCCGCGCCGCGAATATCTCACCGCGATGGACGAGCTTTCAAATTTGGCTTTCAAGGCCTATCGCGGCCTCGTCTACGAGACCGACGGTTTCGTCGATTACTTCTGGGCCTCCACCGTCATCAACGAGATCGCGACGCTGAACATCGGCAGCCGTCCCGCCTCGCGCAAGAAGACTCGGGCGATCGAGGATCTGCGCGCCATTCCGTGGGTGTTCTCCTGGGCGCAGTGCCGCCTGATGCTGCCCGGCTGGTACGGCTTTGGCAGCGCGGTCGAGCAGTGGATCGCGGAGCATCCCGACAAGGGCATGCCGTTCCTGAAGGAGCTCTACAGGGAATGGCCGTTCTTCCGCATGCTGCTGTCGAACATGGACATGGTGCTGGCGAAAAGCTCGATCGCGATCGCCTCGCGCTATGCCGAGCTCGTGCCGGACGAAGCCTTGCGCGAAAAAATCTTCGGCCGGATCCGCCGCGAATGGCATTCCTGCATCGAGACGCTGCTCGACATCATGGGCCAGGACCGGCTGCTCCAGGGCAACCCGCTGCTGGAGCGCTCGGTGCGCCACCGCTTCCCCTATCTCGATCCGCTCAACCACGTGCAGGTCGAGCTGCTCAAGGAGCATCGCGCGCAGAACCCGGACGAGCAGGTGCTGCGCGGGATTCAGCTCACGATCAACGGCATTTCGGCCGGATTGCGGAATACGGGGTAGTAGGGCGAGTAGCGAACAGAAGGCGTGCCGCTGCCGACTATTCGCTACTCACCATTCGCTATTCGTTGATGTTCACGGCTTTAGTGCGCCCTGCACACCGGTGTACACAGCATAGAGCGATGTCGAGCCACAGATATAGAGTCTGTTTCGCTGCTGCCCGCCGAAGCTCAGGTTGGCGACGGTTTCCGGGATGTGAATTTTGCCAAGCAGTTGGCCGTTGGCCGTATAGCAGCGCACGCCGTCTTCGTTCGGATCGCCCCAGCCCACCGAACACCAGACCCGTCCTTCGGTGTCACAGCGGACGCCGTCGGTGATGCTTGGCTTTGGCATCTCGGCGAAGACCTTGCTGTTCGACACTTTCCCCGCCGCCACGTCGAGGTCGAACACGCGGATATGCGATGGGTTGTCCGGTCCGTCCGTGAACCCGGTCTCGCAGATGTAGAGCTTCTTCTCGTCGGGCGAGATGGTGATCCCGTTGGGCTCCACAAAATCGTCGATGACGACCTTGACGTCGCCGGTTTTCGGGTCGACGCGGTAGACGTTCTTCTTCTCCTGCTCGGGGTCGGCCTTGATGCCCTCATAGAAGCCACCGATGCCGTAGGCCGGATCGGTGAACCAGATCGCGCCATCGGCGGTAACGACCGCATCGTTCGGCGAGTTCAGTCGTTTGCCATTGAATTTGTCGGCAATAATGGTGATCGAGCCGTCGAGTTCGGTGCGCGTCACACGCCGCCCGCTATGCTCGCACGTGATCAGGCGTCCTTCGCGATCGATCGTGTTGCCGTTCGAGTTCATCGAGGGTTGACGGTAGACGCTGGTATGACCGTCATCCTCCGAGAAGCGCATGATGCGATTGTTGGGGATGTCGCTGAACAGCAGATATCGTCCGGCTGCAAAATACACGGGACCTTCGGCCCATCGGAAGCCGGTTGCAACACGCTCGACCGCCATGGTGCCGGCGAAGGCCGGGAAGTCGGCAGGCCCGAACGTTGGCGGCCCCTTCTTCGCGGATTCCAGACGGGAGTCCGGGTAGCGGCTGCCGGGAAGCGGTCCCAAGGGCAACGGGGCCGTCGATATCGTCGGAGTGCCGGTCTGGCCGAACGGCGTGACGGAGGCCGCCAGGGCTGCGTTCATGGTGACGCCCGTCGCGGCTACTGCAGCCGCCGCGCCCTTCAAGAGGGTGCGGCGCCCGAGGCAAGGCTCGTCAGTATCGGCAGAATTGGTCAGTGATTTTGTCATAGTCGCCTCCCGTTTTTTGTTGGAAGGAAACCATTCGCCCGCAATCGGGCGTAATGCGGGCGATCTCCGGCCGGACAACCGGAGATCGCAATGCAACAATAGCTGGGAGAACGGCTAGACGGGATCCCAGGGGAAGATGTCGGCCGAACGGTCGAGCTTGTAGAACGAGCCCTTCAGTGCCGGCATGCCGTGTTCCGCGATCGTTTGCGGCGTCCAGCCCTCGCTGCGATGAACCGAGCGCAGCGGGCGGTTCTGGCTGAACAGGAACAGCTCGTTCATGCGTGCGCCGAAGATCTGCCCGGAGACGTCCTTGGCGGCATCGGAGAGCAGATAGGCGCAGATCGGCGCGATCTTCTCCGGTCCCATTTGCTTGATCTTCTCGACGCGCGCCTTCTCGGCTTCGGTCTCGGTCGGGATGGTGCCGATCATGCGGGTCCAGGCGAACGGCGAGACGCAGTTGGAGCGGACGTTGAAGCGGCCCATGTCGAGCGCGATCGACTTTGACAGGCCGATGATGCCGAGCTTGGCCGCGGCGTAGTTGGCTTGGCCAAAATTGCCGATCAGGCCGGAGGTCGAGGTGAAGTGCACGAAGGAGCCGCTCTCCTGCTCGCGAAAGATCCGCGCCGCGGCGTGGCTGACGTAGAACGAGCCCATCAGGTGAACCTTGATGACGGCCTCGAACGCTTCCACGCTCATCTTGTGGAAGATCATGTCACGCAAGATGCCGGCATTGTTGACGACGCCGTCGAGCTTGCCGAAATGATCGGTCGCGGTCTTCACGATCTTGCTGGCGGGGACAGCCTCCGCCACCGACTCGAAATTGGGCACCGCGATGCCGCCGCGCTTCTTGATCTCGTCGACCACCTCCTCGGCGGGCGAAGCGCTGGAACCGGCGCCGTCGGCGGCAACACCGGGGTCGTTGACGACGACCTTGGCGCCCTCCGCCGCGCAGAGCAGCGCGATCTCGCGCCCGATGCCGCGGCCCGCGCCGGTGACGATGATGACCTTGTCTTGAAGTGATTTGCTCATGTGGGTTCTCCGCTAGCCGTTCCAATTTCCGCCGTCATTCCGGGATGCGCCGCAAGGCGCAGGCCCGGAATCCATACTCCCGATCGTGGTTATGGATTCCGGGCTCGTCGCTGACGCGACGCCCCGGAATGACAGTCGTTACCTCTCGTTCGTAAACACGATCGTGCCTGATGCCGCGAACATGCCGCCGACGCCGTGGCACACCGAAATCTTCGCATTCGGCACCTGGGCCGGGGCAATCCCGCGCATCTGGCGTACGCTCTCCTGGAGTGCGTACATGCCGTACATGCCCGAATGCATGTAGGACAGGCCGCCACCATTGGTGTTGAGCGGCAGCTTGCCGCCGGGGCGCGTGTTGCCATCCGCGATGAATTGGCCGGTTTCCTCGTGCGGCATGAAGCCGAGGTCGCCAAGGCCGAACAGCGGCAGATGCGCAAACGCATCGTAGATCATGAGATGGTCGACATCCCGGTGCGCGATGCCGGCTTCCTTAAAGGCGAGGGGGCCGGCAGTCTTGAACGCGCGCGAGGAGTTGAACGTTTCCATCTGGCTGACCATCGGCGTCTCCACGCTCTCGCCGGTGCCCATGATGTAGACGGGCTTCCTCGGAAAATCCTTGGCGCGGTCGGCCGAGGTCAGGATCAGCGCGCCGCCGCCGTCAGTGACGAGGCAGCACTGGAGCAGCCGGAACGGATAGGCGATCATGCGCGAGTTGAGGACATCAGCGACCGTGATCGGGTCCTTCATCATCGCGCGGGGATTTTTGGCCGCCCATTCCCGCTGCACCACCGCCACCGAGGCGAGCTGCTCATGCGTGATGCCGTAGGTCTTCATGAAGCGCAGCACGGGGATCGGGAACATGCTGGGTGGCCCGTAGATGCCGTAGGGCGCCTCGAACTGTCCTTGCAGGCTGTCGGCGGGGATCGAGCGCGGCGCCTTGCCGATCATCGACTTGCCGCTCTCGGCATGGGTGATCAGCACGGTCTTGCAGAGACCGGCCTCGATCGCCGCGGCGGCATGGCGAACATGCAGCATGAAGGAGCAGCCGCCGACCGAGGTGCCGTCCACCCAGGTAGGCTTGATGCCGAGATAATGGCAGACCTGCTGCGGCGTTTCGACCGCGGTGGCAAAGCCGTCGATGTCGGAGAGTTTCAGCCCGGCATCCGCGATGGCGTTGAGCGCCGCATCCGCGTGGAGCTGGAGCTGCGACATATTGGGGATGACACCGAGCTCGGTGGTCTCGGCCGCGCCGACGACGGCAACCTGGTTGCTGCGCATGGCCTATCCCTTCGCCGGACGGAACACGGGGAGGGTGATCTTGTCGTCGAGCGCCTGGAAGGCGACTTCGAGCTTCATGTCGAGCTCCAGCGCCTCCGGCGTCTGCGGACAGTCGATGATGTTGCTCATCATCCGCGGTCCTTCGGCAAGCTCGACCACCGCGATCGCATAAGGCGGTGTGAAGCCGGGAGCGGCGGGACGATGATTGATCACGTAGCTGTAGAGGAAACCGTTGCCACTCGCCTTGAAGATGCTGACCTTGCGCGAGGCGCAGGACGGGCAGAACGGGCGCGGCGGGAAATAGACATGCGCGCAGGCGTCGCAGCGCTGCAAACGCAATTCGCCCGCTTTCGTGCCGTCCCAGAAATGCTGGGTCTCCGGCGTCGGTTTCGGGCGCGCGCGCTGCGGTTCGGCCATGTCGGAAAACCCTCCCAAAGGCAATTCTTGCTAATGCCTGGGCTTCACGCCTGGCTGTTTCGATCTTGATGCGACAATCGACCATCGCGCGTCAACGGTCCAGCAATGCGCATGCATGCCATCATGCGCACAATGCTTGTGTCGAACCGAGGCGGCGCTATAGATTGCGCGCGCAATATTCCGTGAGACAGACATGCCCGATTTTCCGACACTGGCGAAACTCGCCGACGACCTCGAAAGCGGCCGCACGACCTCCCGCAAGCTGGTCGAGGCATGCCTCGCCAGGATCGCCGACCCGGCCGGCGAGGGCCAACGCACATTCATCCACGTCGACAAGGACGCCGCGCTCGCAACCGCGGATGCGATGGACGGCTTGCGCAAGGCCAAGGCGGCGCCGTCGCGCTATGCCGGTATCCCGGTCTCGATCAAGGATCTCTTCGACATCAAGGGCCAGGTCACGCGCGCCGGCTCCCGCGCGCTCGACGATTCTGCGCCGGCCGATCAGGACGCCGCGACGGTGGCGCGGCTGCGCAAGGCCGGCTTCGTCGTGATCGGGCGGACCAACATGACCGAGTTCGCCTATTCCGGCATCGGCATCAATCCGCATTACGGCACGCCGAAGGGCGCCTGGAACCGAGCCGAGGGACACGTGCCCGGCGGCTCGTCCTCGGGCGCCGCGGTGTCCGTGCTCGACGGCATGGCGCATGGCGCGCTCGGCACCGACACCGGCGGCTCCTGCCGGATTCCGGCCGCCTTCAACGGCATCGTCGGCTACAAGCCGACGCAGCGCCGCGTGCCGCTGGACGGCTCCGTGCCGCTGTCCTTCTCGCTCGACAGCATCGGGCCGCTGGCGCGGTCGGTCAGCTGCTGTGCCATTCTCGATGCCGTGCTCGCGAACGAGCCGATCGTCCCGCTGAAGCCGCGGCCGGTAAAGGGCATGCGGCTCGCAGTGCCGACCACGATTGCGCTCGACGATCTCGATGCGGACGTGGCCTCGACGTTCGAGCGCGCGCTCAAGAGCCTCGCCGATCACGGTGCGATCATCGAGCGGATCGAGATGGCCGAATTTCACGACATCGGCCCGATGAACGCCAAGGGCGGCTTTGCGGCGTCCGAAAGCTATGCCTGGCATCGCTACCTCATTACGGCCAAGGGCGACGTCTACGACCCCAGGGTCTCCGTGCGCATCATGCGCGGCGAGGCGCAGAGCGCTGCCGATTACATCGATCTCCTCAACGAGCGCCGCTCGCTGATCGTGCGCGTCAATGCGCGCGTCGCGCCCTATGACGCGCTGGTGCTGCCCACCACCGCCAACACGCCGCCGAAGATTTCCGATCTCGCCGATGACAAGGCGTTCACCAGGGAAAACCTGCGGGCGCTGCGCAATTGCACCCTCATCAACATGATCGACGGCTGCGCCATCTCGCTGCCCGCGCATCGCGAGGGTGACGTTCCTGTCGGCCTGATGCTGGCGGGCGCGGGCGGATCTGACCGTCGTATTTTCGAGCTTGCTGCCGGCATGGAGGCCGTAATTCGTGTTTGACCTGACTTTCACCGTTGACGCCCAGGACACCACCACGCCGCTGACATTGGCGATCGACCAGATGGTCATTGCGGGCTGGACCGGCCGCGATCCCGTCGCGCGCGACAAGCACATCGCCGAGCTGCAAGAGATGGGCATCGCCCCGCCGGCCTCGACGCCGATCTACTACCGCGCCTCGGCGCGCCGGCTGACCCAGGAAGACGGCATCGAATGCTGTGGCGGCGATTCCTCCGGCGAGGTCGAATTCGTGCTGATCGGCTGGCAGGGCCGCATCTTCGTCGGCTGCGGCTCCGACCATACCGACCGCAAGGTCGAGGCCTACAACGTCACGGTCTCCAAGCAGATGTGCGACAAGCCGGTCGCATCCACGCTCTGGGAGCTCGAGGACGTCATCGGTCATTGGGACAGGATGATCCTGCGCTCCTACGCCACCATCAAGGGCGAGCGCGTGCTCTACCAGGAGGGCACGCTGGACGCGATGCTGCCGGTCGCCGACCTCATCGCGCGCGGCTTTGAGGGTGGCAAGTTCCCCGACGGCTGCGCCATGTTCGGCGGCACCTTTGCTGCCAAGGGCGGCATCCGCCCGGCGGACCGGTTCGAGTTCGAGCTCGAGGATCCGGTGCTGAAACGGACGATCAAGCACGGGTACGACGTGACGACGCTGCCGGTGCGAGGCTGATACCCCTCCGCCGTCATTGCGAGGAGCCCTTGCGACGAAGCAATCCAGGATCCCCCTGCGGAAAGACTCTGGATTGCTTCGCTGCGCTCGCAATGACGAGGAGATAGTCGGGAATCGGGTGGCAAAGGGCGGGCCGGTCTTGCGAAGGTGGCAGTCATGACAGCAACGGCACGCAAATCACCCCCTAAGCCCTCAGTCGACCTCGCCACCCACGTCGACGCCCTCGACTGGCCTCAAATCACCGTCGAGCTCGATGCCCAGGGCAGCGCCGTCCTGAAGGATCTGCTGACGCCGGACCAATGCCGCGCCATCGCCGCGCTCTATCCCGATGATGCGGGCTTCCGCAGCCGCATCGTCATGGGCCGCCACGGGTTTGGCCGTGGCGAGTACAAATATTTCTCCTACCCGCTGCCCGATCTGATCGCGGAGCTCCGCCCGGCGCTCTATGCGCATCTTCAGGGCGTTGCCAATCGTTGGAACGAGGCGATGGGGATCGACATCCGTTATCCAGCCGCGCATGCGGCGTTCCTCAAGCGCTGCCACGAGGCAGGCCAGGCGCGGCCGACGCCGCTGCTGCTGCAGTACGAGACCGGCGATTTCAACTGCCTGCACCAGGATCTCTATGGCGAGCACGTGTTTCCGCTCCAGGTCGCGATCCTCTTGTCCGAGCCGGGACGCGATTTTACCGGCGGTGAGTTCGTGCTGACCGAGCAGCGCCCGCGCATGCAGTCGCGCGCCGAGGTCGTGCCGCTGGCGCAGGGCGACGCTGTGGCCTTTGCCGTGCATCACCGCCCGGTGCAGGGGACACGCGGCACCTACCGCGTTAATCTCCGCCATGGCGTCAGCCGGATCAGGTCCGGCCAGCGTCATACGCTGGGTGTGATCTTCCATGATGCCAAATGAGCGCTGCGATTGACGGGTGATCTGTTCGACACGGCCGCCGAGGCACAGCCGTCGCGTGAGGAGATCGCCGACGGCGCCGTGTTGCTGCGCGGATTCGTCAGGCCGATCGAGAGCGAGCTGATCGCCGCCGTGCGCGCGATCGTGGCGCAGTCGCCGTTCCGCCGCATGACCACGCCCGGCGGCCACCTGATGTCGGTGGCGATGACCAATTGCGGCGAGCGCGGCTGGATCACCGATCACACCGGCTATCGCTATGATCCGATCGATCCGCGAACCGGCGCGCCATGGCCCCAGATGCCGACGGTGCTTCGCGACCTGGCTCGAGGCGCGGCGGAGCAGGGCGGGTTCACCGACTTTGCGCCCGACGCCTGCCTCGTCAATCGCTACGAACCCGGCACGCGGCTGTCGCTGCATCAGGACAAGGACGAGCTGGACTATTCGGCCCCGATCGTCTCGGTCTCGCTCGGGCTGCCCGCGACCTTCCTGTTTGGCGGCCTGGCGCGCAGCGACAAGTCACGCCGCTTCCGGCTCGTCCATGGCGACGTCGTGGTCTGGGGCGGGCCGAGCCGACTCGCCTATCACGGCGTCGCGCCGCTCGCCGATGGCGAGCACGCCCTGCTCGGGCGGCAGCGGATCAATCTGACGTTCCGCAGGACGCGGTGAATCAAGCAGAGTGCTTGCTCGCAGGAAATCGGCTAGACTTGGGGCTACCCGAGTACGAAAGTCGAGGGGCCCATGCAGCAAATACCGGGATGGCTGAGCACGGCGCTGATCGGTGCTGTGATTGCAGCCTTGGGGTATGTCTCGAAGCTTGCGATCGAAAGTGCTCTTCAATGGAGGGCGGCCCGTACTGCGCGGCGCGCTCAGCTTGTTCACCTGCTATCCCTGCTGCTGGCGACGAGGAAGGCCTTCATTATACAGAACGCGCTGGCACGGCGGCTCTGCGACGAAATCACTCGTGCTCATCCGGAGCTAGATGGGTCGTATGACAACGTTCTTGCCCACGGATATCTCTCTTTGGACGACCGACAGAAGTTAGAGCATGGCGTCATCCGCAATTATACGAGCAACTGTTTGTACCCACTGAACTTGCAAATCATCGATTGGCTTTCGAAGGACGATTATTTCAAAGGCGGAGGCAGACAACAACAGGCCAAAGAGCTCTCAGTAAGATTGCAGACGCTTTTTGCTCATTTGGTATTGTGGCGCGCCAAGTACGAGTTTTGGATACCTTCCAGGCCGGAGCGCGCCATCGTATACATGGCTGACGAGGATGCTCACGGCATAAGTTTTCCCACCGGTATCGAGGACCTGATTTCTCGCGTGGCCGATGACATGATCGGCTCGCCGGGCGAGGCGGCGACTGGGAAGAGCCCGTGAGAAGCTCTACGGCTTCGGCGGATGAATGAACGCCCACGGGCTGACTTCCGAATCCCGCGTCACTTCCACCGAAATCAGATATGGCCCGTCATGGGCCAGCGCCTTTTCCATCGCCGCCTTGAACTGGTCCGGCGCGGTGACACGCGCGGCCGCCACACCAAAGGACTCCGCGAGCTTGACGAAATCCGGATTGACCAGATCGGACGCGACCACGCGGCCGTTAAAGCGCTCGCGCTGGTCGCGGCGGACATTGCCATAGGCGTTGTTGTTGAACACCAGCGTCACCACGCCGATGTTGAACTGCACGGCGGTGGCAAGCTCCTGCACGCCGAACATGAAGCCGCCGTCGCCGGTGATCGCCACCACGGGCTTGTCGGGATTGGCCACCTTGGCACCAAGCGCGGTCGGGAAGCCCGAGCCGAGCGTTCCCTGATAGCCTGACGTGATGAAGGTGCGCGGCTCGTAGATCGGAAAGCCGTACCAGGACGCGAAACCGAACTGCGACAATTCGTCGGTGACAATCGCGTTCGCCGGCAGCACCTCGCGCAGGATGTTGAGATAGGCCATCTGCGGCTGGATGCTCTGGATCTCTGCCAGCGCGGTCGCGGTGGCCTCGCGGATCGCGGCGCGGCGGCCGGCGGTCTTGCCGTAGCCGGCCTTGCTGACCGCTTGGATCAGATCGGCGGTCGCGGTCTTGGCATCGGCGACGATGGCGGTGTCGGAGATGAAGCGCCGCATCTCGACGGGATCGATGTCGATGCGGATGCTCTTCAATCCGTCGGGACGATACGGCCAGCGCGACATGGTTGGCAGCTCCAGCCGCGAGCCGATGCCGATCATGAGATCGGTCTTCGGCCATAGCTTGTAGGCGGCAGCCATCGTGAGCCCCAGCTCATGCGCGTTGGAGACGATGCCGCGCCCGCTGCGGAAGGCGACGACGGGTGCATCGATCATCTCGGCGAGCTCGAGGATTTCGTCGCGCGCCTCGATCGCGCCGCTGCCGACAAAGATCATCGGCGCCTTGCTGCTCCTGATCACCGCGGCCGCCTGGGTGATCAGATCAGGATCGGGCAGTGGCGCGGGCAGCGGCTCCAGCACCTTCGCGGCACAGGTGTCCGCGCGCTGGGTGAAGACGTCCCAGGGCATCTCGACCGAGGCGGGGCCGCGACGGCCGGACGTCATTTCCTGGAAGGCGCGCGACACGGTGGTCGGCGCGTTGCCGGGCGTTTCAATCCGATCCGCCCACTTCACATAGGTGCGCAAGGTCGCGAGCTGGTCCGGCATCTCGTGCAGATGGCCGCGGCCCTTGCCGAGAAATTGCGTCGGCACCTGGCCGGTGACGCACAGCACCGGCTCGTTGCAGCCGTAGGCGGTCAGCAGCGCCGCACTCGCGTTGAGCACGCCGGGGCCAGGCACCACGCTGAACACACCGGGCTTGCCGCTGGAGCGCGCATAGCCGAACGCCATGTAGCCGCAGGCCTGCTCGTGCCGCGCGCCGATCACCTTGAGCTGGGCCTGGTGGAAGGCGTCGAACAGGCCGTAGACCTGCGCGCCGGGCAGGCCGAACACGGTGTCGACGCCGTGGGCGACAAGGCCGCTTACGATCGCTTCGCCGCCGGTGAGGGTGGTCATTGCACTATTCCATTTCGATTGTTGTCAGGCTTCGTCGACGACGCCATTCCGTAGCATGCCGATGCCTTCGGCTTCGACCTCGATGACATCGCCGGGCGTCAGATAGCGCGGCGGATCGAACCGCGCACCGGCACCTGTCGGCGTGCCCGTCACAATGATGTCACCGGGGACCAGCGTCGCGAAGGTCGAGATATAGCTGATGAGATAGCGGAACGGGAACATCAGCCGGCTGGTCCGGTCCTCCTGCCTGAGCTCGCCGTTGACATGCGTGGTCAGACGAATGTCGGCGATCTGCGATTCCCGCGTGTAGGGCACGAGCCACGGGCCGAGGCTGCCGCTGGAATCAAAATTCTTGCCCTGCGTGACATTGAACTTGGCGTGGCGCAGCCAGTCGCGCACCGAGCCTTCGTTGCAGAGCGTGAGCGCCGCGATGTGGTCGAGCGCGGCACTTTCCGCGATGTGCCGGCCGGCCTTGCCGATCACAAGCACGATCTCGCCTTCGTAGTCGAGCTGCGCTGACGCGCGCGGGCGCACCAGCGGCGTCTCGTGGCCGACGAAGGAGCGGGGCGAGCGCATGAACATGCTCGGATATTTCGGCGCCTCCTGGCCGTCCTTGTACTCGGCATTGCGGTCGGGATAGTTGACGCCGATGCAGATGATCTTTTCCGGCGCGGGCACGGGCGGCAGCCAGGTGATGTCGCCGAGCGCATGGTCTGGCGTCAGGCTGGCTGCCTCCTCGGCAAGGCCCACGAGCTTTCCGGCGGCGATCACTTCGCGCAGCGTCGGATAGTCTTTTGCGTGGCGTGCGGAGAGATCGACGATGCCGCCCTCAAGGACGGCGCCGTACTTGGTTTCACCCTTGACGGAATAGGTGGCGAGGCGAGGGAGCTTCATTGGTGACTCTTCACTTCCTGTCGTCCCGGCGAACGCCGGGACCCATACCGCGGAATCTATCGATTGGATGAGGTAGGAGTACCGAACAACGGGTCTTCACCAAACTCCTCCCTGTGGTTATGGGTCCCTGCTCCCGTGCGCAATTGCGCACTAGGCAGGGACGACGAAGAGAGAGGCTTTGCCTGTCATCGGCATTAATCCGCCACCAGCACGTCGGCGACGAACTTCGGCTCACGCACGGCCTGCCCGCTGAACGGCGAGCCCTGCTCGAACCAGGACCGCGGCGCCGGCGCGCCCCACAGCGTCTGGCGGCGCGGATCGCGCAGCGACCAGCGCAGCGGCTCGTGGTCGTGATCGCCGGTGAAGTAGTCGCTGGTGTAGAGTTCGAGGCGGTGCCCGTCGGGGTCGCGCACGTAGAGGAAGAACGCATTCGAGATGCCGTGGCGTCCCGGGCCGCGCTCGATGTTCTTGACGAAGCCTTGCGAGGCCATCACGTCGCAGAGATGGATGATGTTCATCGCCGTCGGCGTCCAGTAGGCGAAGTGGTGCAGGCGAGGGCCCTTGCCGTTGGTGATGGCGAAGTCGTGGACATTGCCCTTGCGATGCATCCAGGCAGCCGCAATGCGCCCGTTCGGTCCGTCCTCCTCGGCATATTCGGTGAGGCGGAAGCCGAGCCGCGCGTAGAACTCGACGGTGTCCTGCACCTCGGCGGCGAAGACGTTGAAATGATCGAGCCGCTGTGGATGGCATCCCCTGTAGAGATCGTAGCGGCGAAGCAGATGCGGGCGCCGGTCCATCGCGGCGTAGAGCTCGATCTGGAAGCCGAAGGGGTCGGTGAATTGCAGCGTGCGGCCCTGGAAGGGCTGGTCGACGAAGGCGTAAGAGAGACCGTTCTCCGAAAGGAAGGAGGCGGCCTTGTCGAGGTCTTTGTCGTTGCCGACTTTGAAGCCGAGCCGGGCGCAGGCGGGCACCGCCGCCTTGCGCAGCACCAGCGAGTGATGCTGGTGCTCCTCGGCTGCGCGCAGATAGACGACCTTGTCGTCGGCATCCTCGACATGCAGGCCGACGGTGGTCTCGTAGAATTCGCGGCTGAGCTTCAGGTCAGTCACGTCGAGCACGACGTGGCTGGAGCGGATGATGTTGAACGGCGGTTCGAAGATGTGTTGCGGTACGGGCATCGGCGTTTCCCCTCGGTCTTCTGTCATTCCGGGGCGGCTCGCAGAGCCGAGCCCGGAATCCATCGCGCAGCAGAGTTGGTGGATGATGGATTCCGGGCTCGCGCTCCGCGCGCCCCGGAATGACAATCAAATTCCCAGTTTCTGAATCTTGTGCGTGCCCCGCGCCAGCGAGACGTGCTTGGTTTCCATGTAGAAGTCGAACGAGTAGTCGCCGCCATCGCGGCCGATGCCTGAGGCCTTCATGCCGCCGAACGGCGTCGGCAGATGGCGGACGTTTTCCGAGTTCAGCCAGATCATGCCGGCCTCCAGCGCGTCGGCAACGCGCAGTGCGCGGCCGACGTCGTTGGTCCAGACATAGCCGGTCAGGCCGTAGCGGGTGTCGTTAGCGATCTCGATGGCGTCGGCCTCGTCCTTGAAGGGCAGCACGGTGAGGAAGGGGCCGAACACTTCCTCTTGCGCCACGCGCATCTTGCCGGTTGCGCCGGTCACCAGTGTCGGCTCGACGTAATGTCCGCCGCCCGGGCCGTCATAGGCCTTGCCGCCGACTGCGATCGTCGCGCCGTCCTGCCGCGCGACGTCGAAATAGGAGCACACTTTGGCCAGGTGCCGCTCGTGGATCAGCGGCCCGATCTCGGTGGCGGGATCGAGCGGATGGCCGACCTTGAGTGCCTTCACGCGCGCGGTCAGCTTCTCGATGAATGTCTCGGCAATGTCTTGCTGGATCAGCAGACGGCTCGACGACGTGCAGCGCTCGCCGTTGAGCGAGTAGATCATGAACACGACGGCATCGAGCGCGCGGTCGAGATCGGCGTCGTCGAACACGATCACCGGGTTCTTGCCGCCGAGCTCGAAATGCACGCGCTTCAAGGTCGGCGCGCCCTGAACCATGATCGCCGATCCCGTCGCGCTCTCGCCGACGAAGCCGATCGCCTTGATCGCGGGATGCTCGGTCAGGGCCTTGCCGGCCTCCTCGCCAAAACCGTGCACGGTGTTGAGCACGCCGTCGGGAACGCCGGCTTCCTTGACGAGCCTTGCCAGAACGGCGGCCGTCACCGGCGACCATTCGGCCGGCTTGTGCACGACGGTGCAGCCCGCGGCCAGTGCCGGCGCGATCTTCCAGGTCGAGAGCATGAACGGCGTGTTCCACGGCGTGATCACGCCGACCGGGCCGATCGGCACGCGGGTCGAGACGTTCCAGTGCTCGTCGCTCGGCGTGTTCTGGCCATCGCGCGCCTCGGCGCATTTGTCGGCGAAGAAGCGAAAATTCTCGGCGGCGCGGATCGCGGCCTTGGCCATGAAGCGATAGGCTTGGCCGGTGTCGATGCATTCGAGCACCGCGATGTCTTCGGCATTGTCCTCGATCGCGTCGGCGACGCGGTGCAGCAGCTTCTTCCGCATCGCCGGTCCCATGTCGCGCCAGGACTTGAAGGCCAGCGCAGCGGCGGTGGCTGCGGCGTCGATGTCCTCGGCGTTGCCGCGTGCGACGCTCGCGAGCGTGGCGCCATCGACCGGCGACTTCGTCTCGAATGTCTCACCGGAGATCGAGGCGACGATCTTGCCGTCGATCATGTGGCCGATGCCGTCGGCCCGCAGCTTCTTCAGCAGCGGTGCTGCGCGGTCGCGATTGGCCTGGAACACATCGGCTTTCGGCGTGGGCTTATCCATGGGCAGCCTCCACTTTCAGGGCGTCGTGGATGTTGTTGCGCTTCCAGCTGGTGTCCTTGTCGTTGATCTGCATGTCGAACGACAGGGCGAACTTGCTGGCGGCGAAGACGGGATCGAGATGTTTTGAAAGCGCCTGGAAGACGTGCTCGCCGGCTTTCTGACGCGTGGGAAGGTCGCGGCCTTCGCCGATGCGCAGGACCATGTCGAGAAAGCTGTAGTCCTGCCGCGCGTCCGCGATCGCGTAGTGCTCGCACCTGACAGCGCGGACGCGGATGCCGCCGAGCGGGAAGATGCCGGTCTCGACTGCCGCCTTCCGCACCACCTCGCAGACGGCGCCGATGTCGAGGCGGCCGTCGAGATTGGCCGAATATTCGATGGTGAAATGCGGCATCGCGGTTTCACTCCCTGTTTTTTTGTTCGTCTAAGCGAAGTAGCAGCTCACCGAGCCGTAGGCGCCATAATCGGCCTGAATTGTGTCGCCCTTGCGGGTCTCGATCGGACGGATGAAGGAGCCGGCGAGCACGACCTGCCCGGGCTCGAGCGCAAGGCCGAGCGGCGCGATCTTGTTGGCGAGCCAGGCCACCGCAGTCGCGGGATGATTGAGCACGCCGGCGGCAAGGCCCGTCTCCTCGAGCTGGCCGTTCCTGAAGCAGAGCGCGCCGATCCAGCGCAGGTCGGCGTCCAGCGGGCGGATCGGCCGTCCGCCGAGCACGATGCCGGCATTCGCCGCGTTGTCGGCGATGGTGTCAAAAATCTTTCGCGTCGCCTTGGTCTTGGGATCGACGCGCTCGATGCGCGTGTCCAGGATTTCCAGCGCCGGCACGACGAAGTCGGTGGCGTTGAGCACGTCGAACATCGTGCAGTCCGGCCCCGCGAGGCGCTTGCTCATGACGAAGGCGAGCTCGGCCTCGACGCGCGTGGCGATGAAGCGCTCGGTCGGGACAAGGCCGCCATCGGCAAAGAACATGTCGTCGAGCAGCACGCCTGAATCCGGCTCGTCGATATTGAGCGCGCTCTGCATCGCCTTCGAGGTCAAGCCGATCTTGTGGCCTTTGACGGTGCGGCCCTCCGCGAGCTTGAGGTCGACCCAGGCCTTTTGAATCGCGTAGGCGTCAGCGATGGTAATGCCTGGAAAATCCTGCGAGAGCTGCCGGATCTGGGTGCGGGTCTTCTCCGCCTGATGCAGACGGTTCGCGCAAGCTTGGATATCGTCGTTGGAAAGCGCCATCTGTGATCTTACAAATCGTGGTGCCCGGAGATACTTAACATGTTAAGTGAATGCGTCAAACACAATTTGGGTTTGCTGCACTGCAAACATTTTGCGGCTTGAAAGGACGACATGGCGAAGAGACCGGCTGATCCCGCGAACGGAAGTGAGCCCGCCGCACGGCAGGTGCCGATGCGCGACTTCTCGCGCTCGCTGCCGATGTCGCTGCTCAGGGCGCGTGAAGCGGTGATGCGGCAATTTCGTCCCAAGCTGCGCGAGCACGGCCTGACCGAGCAGCAATGGCGCATCCTCCGCGCACTGGCAGCCATCGAGGCCGCGGAGGTGACAGAGCTCGCGCGCACGGCATTTCTCCTCGGCCCGAGCCTGTCGCGCATCCTGCGCGATCTCGAGGCGCGCAATCTGATCGAGCGCAAGACCGCGAAGGCGGACCAGCGCCGCAGCATGGTCTCGATCTCGAAGGAGGGCGTGAAGCTGATGGCCGCGGTCGCCCCATCCTCGGAAGCGATCTACGCCGAGATCACGCAACGCTTCGGCGCGCGCAAGCTCGCCGAGTTGCAGGAGATGCTCGGTCAGTTGGAATCGTGTCTCGCTTCCACGGGCGCGAGTGACGTCACGGATGAAACGTAACGGCAAATTTGCATGATCACTTTCCAACTACGCATGACTGTCATCATTGCATAATGCGTGGGCAGCGCGATCGCCACGAAATGCGTGAAAATGCCGTGAGAAATCGCTGAGAATAGACAGCCGTCGCGGGTGTTGATCACTATTGGGTGCGCGCTCTGCGCAGTTAGTCGATGTTGGCGCAATATCAATTTACTCGTATCGGCAGAATTCGTAAGTAGCATCCGGTTCTGTATTCAGCGATAGAGCCAAGACCAAGAAGGGCCGACAAGGATGCCCGGCCCCAGGGAGGAATGAATGAGACTGACGAGACGCGACTTCGCGGCCGGAATTGCTGCCGGCATTGCCGCGCCATACCTCATCAAGAGCGCGCATGCGCAAGGCGCCACCATCAAGATCGGCATGTGCGCGCCCGTCACCGGTCCCGCCGCTGAATCCGGCGGTTACGCCATCAAGGGCGCCAAGCTCGCGCTCGAAGCTGTGAACAAAGCCGGCGGTATCCTGGGAAAACAAGGCGAGTTGATCGTCGAGGACGACCAGACCACCAATCCCGGCATCGTGCTCGCTTTCTCCAAGCTCGCCGCGCAGTCCGACATCGTCGGGTTCCTCGGCTCGATCCGTTCGACCCAGGTGCACGCGATGGCGCCCGACGTGATCAAGCTTGGCAAGCCCGTGATGATCGGCGGCACCGATCCTAACCTCACCCACATGGGCAATCAGTGGCTGTTCCGCTGCCGCCCCAATGACAGCTATTCCGGTCGCGTCATCGCCGAATACGGCGTCAATACGCTCGGCAAGAAAAAGTGGGCCGTGCTGCACTCGACCGACGCTTTTGGCACCGCCGGCGGCAAGGCGTTGACCGCCGCGCTCGAAAAGCTCGGTGCCCCCTCGGTGCTCGACCAAGGCTACGCCAACCAGAGCCAGGACTTCACCCCGGTCGTGCTCGCGATCAAGCAGTCCGGCGCCGACATCCTCGGTTCCTACTTCACGTTCGAGAACGATCTCGGCATCTTCGCCCGCCAGCTCCGTCAGCTCGGCGTCAACATCCCGTGGGTCGGCTCGCCTTCGATCGTCAACATCACCGCGCTGAAGCTCGCAGGTCCCGCGCTCTACAACACGTATGGCGTGGCGGACTATGCCGAGGATTCCAGTGAAGGTTCGAAGGCATTCGGCAAGATCTACCGCGATGCGGTCAAGGTCGCGCCCGACAACCAGAGCTCCTGGACCTTCGACGCCATCAGCGTCTTGTCGGCGGCCATCAACAAGGCCGGCACGACCGATCCGGCCAAGGTCCGCGAAGCCATCCTCGCGATCAAGAAGTTCCCGGGTGCCGAGGGCGAATACAATTTCGACCAGAACGGCGATGGTCTCCACGGCTACAACATCGTGAAGAACGAGAAGGGCAGCATCGTCTTCGACAAGCACATCGAGTTCAACGACTGACGTTGAAACGGCCTCCCCGATTTCGATCGGGGAGGTCGAACCGTCTTTCGGCGAACGCATCCGACCTCCAACAGAAGCTTGTCATGGATCTCGCCCTACAACTCCTTTTTACCGGCATCGGTATCGGCGCCGTCTACGCGCTCGTCGCGCTTGGCTTCGTGCTGATCTTCCGTGCCACCAACGTGGTGAATTTTGCCCAGGGCGAATTCTCCATGGTCGCGGCCTATCTGATGGTCGTCGCGGTCGAAGCCGGTCTGCCCTATTGGGCGGCCTTCATCGTCGCGCTGCTCGGCATGGCGCTGCTCGGTGTCATCTTCAATCTCGGCGTCTATTATCCGCTGCGTCACCGCACCTATCTGCCTGTGATCATCGCCACCATCGGCGCCTCGATCCTGCTCGCCAATTCCGTGCTCGCGATCTACGGTCCGCAGCCGCAGGTGCTGGAAGGCTGGTTTGAAACGCCCGGCATTCAAGTCGGCCCGGTCTATCTCGACAGCCAGTATCTCCTGATCATCGGCGTCACCATCTGCCTCGTGATCTTCAATTTCTGGTTCTTCGAGAAGACGCTGCTCGGCAAGAAGCTGCAGGCGACCTCGCAGGACAAGGAAATGGCCTCGCTGCTCGGCATTTCCGTCTCCACCATGATCATGATCACCTTCATCTATTCGGCGGTGCTTGGCGGCCTTGCCGGCATCCTCGTCGCACCCGTGCTGTTCGTCTCGATCCAGATGGGCTCGACGATCGCGCTGAAGGCGTTCGCGGCCACCATCATCGGCGGCTTCGGCGACGTTGCCGGCGCCATCATCGGCGGTCTTGCGCTCGGCGTGATCGAGACCTTTGGTGCGGCCTATATCTCGGTGCCCTACAAGGACGGCTTCGCCTTCCTGGTGCTGGTCGCCTTCCTGATCTTCCGGCCGCAAGGCATCTTCGGCGAACGCGTGGCGGAAAAGGCATGAGCGCACCCAGCGACAACATGCCGATTCCGGCGCCCGCCATCCGTTCGAAACCGCTCGTGATCCGGCACCTGCCGTACTTCATCGGCGCGGCGATCCTGGTCGCGCTCGCGGCCAACATGCGCTTCGACGGATACGTCCATAACATCCTGCTGCAGGCCACCACGTTCTCGATCGCGGTGTTCGGCCTCTCCGTCGTGCTCGGCCTGTGCGGCCAGATCAATCTGGCGCAGGCGGCGTTTTTCGGGCTCGGCGCCTATGCGGTCGGCATGGGCACGACGGATCTGCAGCTCAGCTTCTGGCTGTGTCTCGTCGGCGGCTGCGTGATCTCGCTGCTCGCGGGCGCGTTCCTCGGCATGTCCACGCTGCGGCTCGGCGGCCATTATCTTGCGATGGTGACGATCTCGTTCCAGCAGATCGTCACGCTGGTGATGATCAACGCGATCTGGCTCACGCGCGGTCCCGACGGCGTCCCCAACATTAAGCGTCCCGACCTGTTCCAGTCGTCGCAGAGCTATCTCGCCTTCTGCGTGGCGATGCTGGCGATCGTCGGCTACCTGGTCTGGCATCTCTCCGACACCAAGCTCGGCCGCGCCATGCGCGCCGTGCGCGACAACGAGCTTGCGGCCGGCGTCAACGGCATCGACGTCTTCCGCACCAAGATCTACGCCTTCGCGCTCTGTGCGCTGCTCGGCGGGCTCGCGGGCGGATTGTTTGCCGGCGGCTTCGCCTATGTCAGCCCCGATCAGTTCTCCTTTGCAGAATCGATCGTGTTCCTGACCATGTCGCTGCTCGGCGGCGTGGCCTCGCCGATCGGTTCTGCCATCGGCACGGGTCTCTTGATCCTGATCCCGGAATGGCTGCGCTTCCTCAAGAGCGTGCCGGGCCTGTATCTCGCGATCTACGGCCTGTTCGTGATCCTGATCATCCGCTTCATGCCCGACGGCATCTGGGGCTTTGTTGCGGACGCCTTCACGCGCTGGCGCGCCAAGATCAAGGCGCCGCCGGCAGCGGCTGCCCTGCAATTGAAGCCGGCGACGATCGGCGGCGACACGGTGCTGGAAGTCACCGGCCTGTCGAAGCATTTCGGCGGTCTCAAGGCCGTCGACGGCGTCGACATCGCCGTGAAGCGCGGCGGCGTGCATGCGCTGATCGGGCCGAACGGCTCGGGCAAGACCACGACGCTCAACGTGCTCTCGGGTCTCTATGAAGCGACAGCCGGCAGGATCGTGCTCGACGGCACCGACATCACCCACATGCCGCCGCATCAGCGCACGGCGTCTGGTCTCGGCCGCACGTTCCAGAACATTCGCCTGTTCCGTTCGATGACGGCGCTGGAGAATGTCGAGATCGGCGCCGAGCGGCCCGGCAACACCATGGTCGGGAAGGGCGACGACGCCCTGACCGAGCGGGCGATGGAGGCGCTGACCTTCGTCGGGCTCGGCAGCCGGGCCAACGAGCTGATCTCGAGCTTCTCCTACGGCCATCAGCGGCTGATCGAGATTGCCCGTGCGCTGGCCTCGAACCCGACGCTGCTGCTGCTCGACGAGCCCGCTGCCGGCCTCAACTCAACCGAGAAGCTGGAACTGCACGAGCTGCTCAAGCGCATCGCGGCGCAGGGCCTGACGATCCTGATCATCGATCACGACATGACGCTGGTCTCGGAAGCGGCCCAGCACATCACCGTGCTCAACTTCGGACGCCGTATCGCGGACGGCGAATCCCTGGCCGTGCTGCGTCATCCCGACGTCGTCTCCGCCTATCTCGGGAGCGAATGATGCCGTTGCTCGAAATCCGCAATCTGGTGGTGCGCTACGGCGAGATCGAAGCGCTGCGCGGGGTGACCTGCGCGGTGGAGCAGGGGCAGGTGGTGACGCTGCTCGGGGCCAACGGCGCTGGCAAGTCCACTACGCTGCGCGCCATCTCCGGCCTCGCCAAGCCGACCTCCGGCGACATCCTGTTCGACGGCAAGTCGATCGCAGGTCTTGGTCCGGAAGCGATCGTCCGCATGGGCATCTCGCACGTGCCGGAAGGCCGCAGGGTCTTCCCGGGTCTCACCGTGAAAGAGAACATCATGCTCGGCGCGTCCAATCGCCGCGCGCCGACCTCGGAGATCTCGCGGGAGGCGGACGCGATGTTCGACCTGTTCCCTGACATCCGGAAGTTCACCAACGCACTCGGCTGGACGCTGTCCGGCGGCCAGTTGCAGATGGTGGCGGTTGCGCGCGGCTTGATGGCCAAGCCGCGGCTGTTATTGCTCGACGAGCCCTCGCTTGGTCTTGCGCCCGTCATCGTGCAGGCCGTGTTCAAGATCATCTCGGAGATCCGGCGCAACACGACGGTGCTGCTCGTCGAGCAGAACGCGCGCATGGGCCTGTCGGTGGCCGATTACGGCTATGTGCTCGAAACCGGCCGCATCGTGCTCGGCGGCAAGCCCGACGCGCTCTGGGGCAACGAAGCGATCCGCGCCGCCTATCTCGGCGGCCATGCCAAGGTGAATGCTTAACCGGGGAGTTTCTTGATGGTCACGATCCAGGTCCAGAACCTCATCGACTTCGTCGGCGAGGTGTTTGGTCACGCAGACTCCTCGCCGGAGGAAGCGAAGCGGATCGCGACCTATCTCACCACGGCCAATCTCACCGGCCATGACAGCCACGGCGTGATCCGCGTGCCCGTCTACATCCGCTGGAAGAAGACGGGTTTCGTGGTCCCGAACCAGAACGCAGAGGTGGTTGTCGACACGCCTTCGCTCGCGGTGGTCGACGGCAAGTTCGGCTATGGCCAGACCGTGACGCCGCAGGCGGTCCGGATCGGCATCGAGAAATGCAAGAAGGCGGGCCTTGCCGCGGTTGCGCTGCGCAATGCCGGTCATATCGGCCGCGTCGGCGACTGGGCCGAGATGGCTGCCGCCGAAGGGTTGGTCTCGGTGCATTTCGTCAATGCGGCCGGCTCGCTGCTGGTGGCGCCGTTCGGCGGCGTCGAGAAGCGGCTCTCCACCGCGCCTTACTGCGTCGGCATCCCGCGCGAGGGGCAGGATCCGATCGTGCTGGATTTCGCCACCTCGGTCGTCGCCGAAGGCAAGGTGCTGGTCGCGAGCCGCGGCGGCAAGAAGCTGCCGAAGGGCGCACTGGTCGATGCCGACGGGACCCTGAGCGAGGACCCGACCGTGCTCTACGGGCCCTTCACGCCGGAAGGGCCGCGCGATCACACCAAGGGCACCGGCGCGATCCGTGCCTTCGGCGACCACAAAGGCTCGGGTCTGGCCTTCATGTGCGAGCTGCTCGGCGGCGCGCTGACCGGAACCGGGGCCACCTCGGGCGGGCGGCGCTTTGCCAACGGCATGCTGGCGTTCTATGTCGATCCGAAGGTGATTGATACCTCCCATGTGTTCGACGCAGAGGTATCGCGCTATACGGACTTCATCCGTGCCACCAAGCCGATGGCAGGGGTCGATCAGGTGCTGATTCCCGGCGATCCCGAGCGGAAAACCCGGGCCGAGCGCACCAAGAACGGCATCCCCTTGCCGGATGACACCTGGGCGGCAATAGTGAACACCGCCCGCGAGGTCGGCGTCAGCGAAGTCAGCATCCAGCGGGCGACCGCATAGGCCTTGCGTCATTGCGAGCGTAGCGCGGAGCCCCGGTTCGCGGTAACAGCAGAGCCGTGCTGTCGCGGCGCTCGTCATGGTGACGAAGGTCCAAACAACGGTCCAAGCAACAAAAGAAGGAAGGCAACGTGGCGAACAAGGTCAAGGAAATCTGGAAGTCGGGCAAGGCCGTGGTCAACGCGTGGCTCGCAATTCCCTCCGGCTTCTCCGCCGAGATGATCGCGCAATGCGGCTTCGACAGCGTCACCGTCGACATGCAGCACGGCGTGCAGGACTATCTCTCGATGGTGCAGTGCTTCCAGGCCATGGACAAGCATCCCGTGACCCCGATGGTCCGCGTGCCCTGGAACGAGCCCGGCATCATCGGCAAGGTGCTCGACGGCGGCGCCTATGGCGTGATCTGCCCGATGGTCAACACGGCGCAGGAGGCCAAGAACCTCGTTTCCTATTCCAAGTATCCGCCGCAGGGCGTCCGCTCCAACGGCCCGATCCGCGCCGGCATGTACGGCACCGCGGGCTCCTACCAGAAGACCGCGAATGCCGACACCATCCTGCTGCCGATGATGGAGACCAGGACCGCGGTCGAGAACATGGAAGCGATCCTCGACGTCGAGGGCATCGATGGCGTCTATATCGGCCCGTCCGATCTCGGCTTCTCCTACGGCCTCGAGCCCAAGCTCGACCGCACCGAGCCGGAGATTCTCGCGATCTACGACAAGATCATCAAGGAATGCGCCAAGCGCGGTCTCAACCCGGGCATCCATTGCAGCGGTGCGGAAGGCGCAGCGCGTGCGATCAACATGGGCTTCAAGCTGGTGACGTTGTCCAACGAAGTCGGCCTGATGACGACCTACGCCAAGATGCAGGTCAACGCGACCCGCAAGGATTCGGCCGGGAAGGCCTGATCTCGTGTCCCGGACGCGATGCGGCGCCTAGCGCCGCTTCGCAGAGCCGGGACCCAGTTGCTTGCGAAAGAAACGACACATGGGGCCCCGGCTCAGCAGCGCACCGTTTCACGCTGCGCTGCGTCCGGGGCACGATAGTTTTGATACAGGAGACCTGCCATGACCATCAGCCCCGTCATTCGCCTCCATCCCGATGATGGCGTGCTGATCGCGCGCGCGAGCCTGCCGCCGGGAACATTGGTTGCCGACGGCGTGACCACGGTCGAGCGCATTCCCTCCGGCCACAAGGTCGCGATCAAGCCGATCGCAGTGGGCGAGCCGGTCAGGCGCTACGGACAGATCATCGGCTTTGCGACGGTGCCGATCGCGCCGGGCCAGCACGTGCATACGCAGAACTGCGGCATGGGCGATTTTTCCAAGGACTATGCCTATTGCGCCGACGTCAAGCCGACGCCGAACTTCGATCTGCCGGCAACCTTCGAGGGCATCCGCCGCCCGGATGGCCGCGTCGCCACGCGCAACTATATCGGCATCCTCACCTCGGTGAATTGCAGCGCGCATGTCGCAAGCCTCGTCGCCGACGTCTTCAAGAAGAATCCGTTCACCGGCGACAATCCGCTCGCCGACTTCCCCAATGTCGACGGCGTGGTCGCGCTGACCCATAAGACCGGCTGCGGCATGACGCAGAACGAGCCCTTGGCGCTGCTCCGCCGCACGCTCGGTGGCTATGCGCGTCACGTCAATTTCTCCCACGTCATCGTGCTTGGGCTGGGCTGCGAGGTGAACCAGATCGGCGGCCTGATGGAGGAGCAGAAGCTCGCCGGCCGCCTGCGCGCGATGGACATCCAGGAGGTCGGCGGCACCCGCAAGACTGTCGAAGCGGGTATTGCCTTCGTGCGTGAAGCTCTCGCGGACTCCAACAAGGTCAAGCGCGAATCCGTGCCCGTCAGCGAACTCACCGTGGCCCTGCAATGCGGCGGCTCGGACGGCTATTCCGGCGTATCCGCGAATCCGGCGCTTGGGGCTGCCAGCGATCTCATCGTCCGTCACGGCGGCACCGTGATCCTGTCCGAGACGCCGGAGACCTATGGCGCCGAGCATCTGCTCACGCGCCGCGCCGTCAGCCGCGAGGTCGGCGAGAAGCTGGTCGATCTCATGCGCTGGTGGGACGCGTATACCGAGCGCGAGGGCGCCGAGATGAACGCCAATCCGAGCCCCGGCAACAAGGCCGGCGGCCTCACCACCATTTTGGAGAAATCGCTCGGCGCGATGGCCAAGGCCGGCACCACCAATCTCGTCGACGTGCTGCGCTATGCCGAGCCCATCACCAAGAAGGGTTTCATCTTCATGGACACGCCCGGCTACGATCCGGTCGCGGCGACCGGCCAGGTCGCCGGCGGTGCCAATCTGGTCTGCTTCACCACCGGCCGCGGCAGCGTGTTCGGCTGCAAGCCGGCGCCCTCGATCAAGCTTGCCACCAACACGCCCATGTACAAGCGCATGGAGGAGGACATGGACGTCAATTGCGGCACCATCCTCGAAGGCGAGGAGAGCGTCGAGCAATGCGGCCAGCGCATCTTCGAGCTCATCCTGAAGACGGCGTCCGGACAGCCGACCAAGAGCGAGAGCTTCGATTTCGGCGGTGCCGAATTCGCGCCCTGGGTGCTCGGGGCGACTATGTGAGGCTACGCGGCAGTTACGGAATGGTGACCGACAACGCCCGGAAGTAGCTTGCCGGAACATGGTCGCGCACGAAGCCGGGCAGTACGTCGGATTGGTCGAGCGTCCGCGGGTCGATGTTGCGGAGTTCCTCGATGCTTGGGATCTTCAGGTGGAAATTGCCTCCGGTAAGAAGGGTACCAAGCCCGACTAGGTTGAAGCTGGGGTCGTTTCCCTCTTTCGACGCCGGCACCTGACCTGCGAAGGTCGAGCCAGACGCGCAACGCAGCATTCGGCCGACGTGGCGGAAGTTGCCTCGCAGGCTGGGTGGAACGGCCGGGACGATGTCGTTACCGTTGACGAGCCGGAACGTGCTTTCGCTGAGAGGCTCGTAGGCTTCAAAGAAATCCTGACCGCCGGTTCGCGGCCCGCCAAACGTGTAAATGGCGGTTGCCCGTAGGCCAGCATCCAACGCCCGCAGTGCTGAGATATTTGCCAAGGCGCCGCCCATGCTGTGTCCAGTAAAGAAGAGCGGCTGTCCGGCGCCGCCACTCCTGATCGCGACTTCGATGTCTGATCGGACTGCATCGACGGCTTCGGCAAATCCCTTGTGAAGAACATTTTGACTTGGTGCGAGGGTGAAGTCGGTGATCCAATCCTTGATACTGAGCGGATCGGTGCCGGAGAGTGTGACGAAAGTCGCGCCGCGTCCGACGGCGACAATGAAGCGGGCTTTTGGCGGTACCAAACCTGTAGCGGGAGTGTCGGCACCGAAGCCGCGCATCTCTAGCCCCAGTGCCGTCAGGATATTGTCTACCTTGTCGCGGTCGTCGGTCTCGTAGGCGAGCTGCGACAACCACATCATGGCTTGCGCGTTTTCCGGTGTGAAACCTGGAGTGACAGTGAAACCATCGAGCGCGTCGGCGCGATAGGAAGCCCGCGGGAATCTGACCAGAAAGCTCATCGGAAACATCTCCTCTTTCAGGCCGCGCCACGCGTCGAGACGTTGCGCGGCAACCATTACGAACGGGAGAGTCCATCATGCGCAAAGCGGCGCGTCGGGCGCGGCTTGTGCAGGCAATGGTTCATTCGATCATAGGTAGATCACTTCGGCAAGTGTAACTCGCAATTCAGCCCGCGGCGTAGGCAACCCGTGCCCGTTGTTAGTGCTTGATCCCACCCGGAACCGGTGTTCTGCTCAAAAAAGCTGCTGGAGCACCGCACCCCGTGTCGATCTACGTCGCATTACACCACGTCACGCACTACAAATACGACCGCCCGATCGATCTTGGCCCGCAGACCATCCGCCTGCGGCCGGCGCCGCATACGCGCACGCCGGTTCTGAGCTATTCGCTCAAGGTCACTCCGGCCAATCATTTCGTGAACTGGCAGCAGGATCCGCAGGGCAATTGGCTCGCGCGCTACGTCTTTCCGGAGAAGACGACCGAGCTGAAATTCGAGGTCGATTTCACGGCGCAGATGACCGTGGTCAACCCGTTCGACTTCTTCGTCGAGCCTTATGCCGACAGCTTTCCGTTCGAGTATTCGAAGGATCTGAAGACCGAGCTCGCGCCGTATCTCGAGACCATCAAGCCCGATCGCCTGTTCGCAAAATTTCTCGACGCGATCCCGCCTGAAGCCCCGAACACCGTCAACTTCCTGGTCGATCTCAATCGCGAGCTTCAAAAGCACGTCCGTTACATCATCCGCATGGAGCCCGGCGTGCAGACTCCGGAGGAGACGCTCTCCTCCGGTGCCGGATCGTGCCGCGACTCCGCCTGGCTCCTGATCCAGACCTTCCGTCATCTCGGTCTCGCGGCCCGTTTCGTCTCCGGTTATCTCATTCAGATACGCCCCGACATCGATCCGATCGAGGGACCGCCAGAGGTCGAGAACGATTTTACCGACCTGCATGCCTGGGCCGAAGTCTATTTGCCCGGCGCGGGCTGGATCGGCTTCGACGCGACCTCGGGTATGCTCGCGGGCGAGGGGCACATCCCGGTTGCGGCCACGCCGCACTATCGTTCGGCGGCGCCGATCTCCGGCGGCGCCGGCTTTGCCGAGGTCGAGTTCGAGTTCGACATGAGCGTGAAGCGCATCCGCGAGGCGCCGCGCATTACAAAGCCGTTCTCCGACGAATCCTGGACGCGGCTCAATGACCTCGGCGAGCAGGTCGACGGCGATCTCGCCGCGCAGGATGTCCGGCTGACCATGGGCGGCGAGCCGACCTTCGTCTCCGTCGACGATCTGGAAGCGGCGGAATGGAACACCGAGGCCGTCGGCCCGACCAAGCGCGCGCTCGCCGACGATCTGATCCGCCGCTTGCACACGCGCTTCGGGCCGGGTGGCCTGCTGCACTTCGGCGAGGGCAAATGGTATCCCGGTGAAAGCCTGCCGCGCTGGGCCTTTGGCCTGTACTGGCGCAAGGACGGCGTACCGATCTGGAAGAATGCCGATCTGATCGCCAGGATCGAGAATCCGCGGCGCGCCGAGGTCAAGGACGCCCAGGAATTCGTGGAGGGCGCGGCGGCGCGGCTCGGACTTGATCCCGGCTACGTCATCCCAGCCTATGAGGACACCGCGTACTGGCTCCAGAAGGAAGCCGAGCTTCCCCTCAACGTCGATCCGTCCGACTCCAAATTATCCGATCCCGAAGCCCGCGCGCGGATGGCGCGCGTGTTCGACGAGGGCCTCAACACGCCGCGTGGCTTCGTGCTGCCGGTGCAACGCTGGAACGCGCCGCCGCGCTGGCGCAGCGAGCGCTGGCAACTCCGGCGCAATCATCTGTTCCTGATGCCGGGCGATTCACCGCTGGGCTTGCGCCTGCCGATCGGCTCGCTCGGCTACATCCCGCCCAACCAATATCCTTACATCGTCGAGCAGGATCCGTTGGAGCCGCGGGGCAAGCTGCCGGTGTTCACCCTCGCCGCGCGCCCGGAATCGCCGCCGCAGGTCGCGCCCGAGCATCTCAACACGTCCGTCCCCGTCCGCACCGCGATGTCGGTCGAAGTCCGCGACGGCGTGGTCTGCGCCTTCATGCCGCCGGTGGAGCGCATCGAGGATTATCTCGAGCTGGTCGCGGCCCTCGAAGCGACCGCCGAGGAGATGCAGATCCAGGTTCACGTCGAAGGCTATCCGCCGCCGTTCGATCCGCGCATCGAGGTGATCAAGGTGACGCCCGACCCTGGTGTCATCGAGGTCAACATCCAGCCGGCCAAGAGCTGGCGCGAGGCGGTCGACATCACCGTCGGGCTCTATGAGGACGCCGGCAAGACACGCCTCGGCGCCAACCGCTTCCTGGTCGACGGCCGCCACACTGGCACCGGTGGCGGCAACCACGTCGTGGTCGGCGGCTCCAGCCCGCAGGACTCGCCGTTCCTGCGCCGGCCTGATCTCTTGAAGAGCCTCGTGCTGTACTGGCAGCGGCATCCGTCACTGTCCTATTTCTTCTCCGGCCTGTTCATCGGCCCGACCAGCCAGGCGCCGCGCATCGACGAAGCCCGGCACGACAGCATCTACGAGCTCGAGATCGCGCTCTCGCACGTGCCGCCACCGGGCTACCAGACGCCGCTGTGGCTGGTGGACCGGCTGTTCCGGCACCTGCTCGTCGACATCACCGGCAACACCCACCGCGCCGAGATCTGCATCGACAAGCTCTATTCGCCCGATGGCACCACTGGCCGGCTCGGCCTCGTCGAATTCCGCGCGCTCGAAATGCCGCCCGATCCGCGCATGTCGCTGGCGCAGCAGTTGCTGATCCGCGCGCTGATCGCAAAATTCTGGCGCGAGCCGCAACAAGGCAAGTTCGTGCGCTGGGGCACTGCGCTGCATGATCGCTTCATGCTGCCTCACTTCATCTGGCAGGATTTTCTTGACGTGCTTTCTGAGTTGAAGCAGTCCGGCTATCCCTTTGAGCCGGAATGGTATCTGGCCCAGCTCGAATTCCGTTTCCCCGCCTTCGGCCGCGTCCATCATGGCGGCGTGACGCTGGAATTGCGTCAGGCGCTGGAGCCCTGGCACGTGCTGGGCGAGGAGGGCTCGGCCGGCGGCACGGTGCGCTACGTCGACAGTTCGGTCGAACGACTTCAAGTGAAAGCTGAGGGCTTTGTCGAGGGCCGCCACATCGTGACCTGCAACGGCCGCCGCCTGCCGATGACCTCGACCGGTCGCTCGGGCGAAGCCGTGGCCGGCGTCCGCTTCAAGGCCTGGCAGCCGGCCTCCGGCCTGCACCCGACCATCCCCGTTCACGCGCCCCTGACCTTCGACCTGATCGACACCTGGAACGGCCGCTCGCTGGGCGGCTGCGTCTATCACGTCGCCCATCCCGGCGGGCGCAGCTACGACACCAAGCCCGTCAACACCTACGAGGCCGAGGCGCGGCGGCTGGCGCGCTTTCAGGACCACGGCCATACGCCGGGTCCGATGCAGCCCCCGCCCGAGGAACGCACAAATGAGTTTCCGCTGACCCTCGACTTGCGGACCCCGCTCCTGCAATGAGAATGATGGTGGGGCAGGGAGAGGCGCATGGGCGAGGGCGCAGCCGAGCAGGACGACAAGACGGGTAAGGCGCGAGGTCAGCGCGAAGGCCAGCGCCGCCTCGCGCAATGGGTCCGCGACTATAGCCGCCTGCCCGGCATCCCCGACGAGTTCCTGGGGCCCGACGGCGCCCCCCGCGCGGTCTGGAGCCGCTTCTTCGACGCCTTCGGCGCGCTCGCGCCGGACGAGATCGAACGGCGGTTCGGCATGGCCGACCGCCATTTGCGCGAGGCCGGCGTCACCTACCGTGCGCCCGGCGACAGCGCCGATCGGCCGTGGTCGATCAGCCATCTGCCGCTGCTGATCGACGAGGCCGACTGGAAGCAGCTGTCCGCCGGCATCACCCAGCGCGCCGAGCTGCTCGAGCTCGTGCTGCGCGACATCTATGGCGAGGGGCGGCTGGTCGCGGAAGGCGCGCTGCCGGCCGCCGCGATCGCCGGCAGTCCCGAATATCTCCGTCCCGTCTGTGGCGTGCCGCCGCCGGGCGGGCGCTATCTCTCGCTCTATGCCGCCGATGTCGGCCGCGGACCCGACGGGCGCTGGTGGGTGCTCGGCGACCGCACGCAGGCGCCCTCAGGCGCGGGCTATGCGCTGGAGAACCGCCTGGTGCTCTCGCGCGCCTTCTCCGATCTCTACAAGTCGATGAACGTGCCGCGCGTCGCGCCGTTCTTCGAGGCGTTTCGCGACAGCCTGCGTGCGCGCGCCGATCGCGACGAGCCGCGCATCGGCGTGCTCACGCCGGGCAGCTTCAGCGAGACCTATTTCGAGCACGCAACCCTGGCGCGCTATCTCGGCTTTCTGCTGGTCGAGGGCGACGATCTCGCCGTCAGCGACAACCGTATCCACATCCGCACCGTCGCCGGCCTCAAGCGGCTCGACGTGCTCTTGCGCCGGGTCGATTCCAACTCGCTCGATCCGCTCGAGCTCGATGCCTCCTCGCATCTCGGCGTGGCCGGCCTGATCGACGTGCTGCGCAAGGACGGCGTCGTCGTCGCCAACATGCCGGGCTCGGGCGTGCTGGAGGCGCGCGCGCTGCTCGGCTTCCTGCCGGCCCTGAGCCGCCGCCTGCTCGGGCAAGAGCTCAAGATGCCGCATATCGCGACCTGGTGGTGCGGCCAGCGCAACGCGCGCGACGAGGTGTTGTCACGGCTCGACGAGGTCGCGATCGAGGGCGCCTATCGCCGCGGCGTTCCCGGCTTCGACAGCAATGGCCCGGTGCTCGCGAGTGAGCTCGACGCCGCCGGGCGCCAGCGTCTCGTCGACGCCATCAGCGCGCGCGGCATGGACTATGTCGGCCAGGAGATGGTGCGGCTTTCGACCATGCCGGTGTGGGAGCAGGGCCAGCTCACGCCGCGTCCCTTCGTGCTGCGCGTGTTCGCGGCCGCGACGGCCGACGGCTGGGCTATCATGCCCGGCGGCTTCTGCCGGATCGCCGAGCAGGCGGACGCGCGCGCGGTGTCGATGGGCGACGGCGCGCGCGCCGCCGACGTCTGGGTGGTCTCGGACAAGAAGGTCTCGATCGCGACGCTGCTGCCCGCGACCGACAAGGTGCGGATCCGCCGCATCGCCGGCGTGCTGCCGAGCCGCGCCGCGGACAATCTGTTCTGGCTCGGCCGCTATCTCGAACGCGCCGAGGCAACGCTGCGGCTGGTGCGCGCGCTGGGTTCGCCGAGCGGGCCCAACAAGGGCACCGCTGCCTCGCTGCAATCGGCCGACCGCATCCAGCGCCTGCTGGTGGCGTGGGGCGCGATCTCGCAGGCCTCGCGCACGGCGCCGGGGCGCATCGTCGCCGAAGCACTGCAGAGCCCGGAGCGTTTCGGCTCGGCGCTGTCGCTGGTGCGCGCGGCGCAGCGCACGGCGACATCCTTGCGCGAGCGGCTGTCGCCCGACGCCTGGCAGGTCATCACCGAGATGGCCGATCGCCTCGCCTACGAGGTCGAGGACGACGACGACGTGCTGAGTGCGGCCGAACTGACCTTGCAGGAGCTTGCGAGCTTGGCGGGGCTGGCGCAGGAGAACATGAACCGCGCCGCCGGCTGGCGCTTCCTCGATATCGGCCGCCGCACCGAGCGCGCCATCAACACCACGCGCTTCGCGCGCCAGTTCGCCTATGACGAGGCCTGCGACGAGGACCTCGATATCCTGCTGACGCTGGTGGATTCCCAGATCACCTACCGCTCGCGCTATCTGCTGGCGCCGATCCTGGCGCCGGTGCGCGATCTCGCCGTGCTCGACAGCTACAATCCGCGTTCGGTCGCGTTCCAGGTGACGACGCTGAACGAGCACATCGCTTCGCTCCCGAGCCTGAAGGAGCACGGCCTGATCGAGCAGCCGCAGCGGCTCGCGGTGGCGGTGCAGTCCATGCTGGCCACCGCGGAAGCCGAGAAGCTCGAGGTCAAGACCCTGTTCTCGCTGGAGCAGGACCTGCTCAGCCTCGCCGAGGCGATCGGGCTGCACTACTTCCCGCACGGCCCCAATGCGAGCCGGCCGGAAAAGCTGACGGGGCTGGCGTGATCTACGACATCCGTCACGTCACGACTTACGAATACGAGAGTCCGGTCAGCTTTGCCCGCTGCACGCTGCGGCTGGAGCCGAAGAGCGGCGACGGTCAGGAGCTGATCTCGCACAGGGTCGAGATCCGGCCGCGCCCGTCCGAGCGCCACGTCCGCCGCGACTTCTTCGGCACGCTCACCGAGAGCGTCGTGATCGAAACCGCGCACCGAAACTTGCGCATCGACTCGCGCTCGCGCGTGTCCGTCTCGCGCAAATCGCCGGCGCGCGATGCCGTCAGCCCGCCCTGGGAAAGCATCCGCGACATCGCGTTTGAAGCAACGAGCCTCGGGCCGTCCTCGCCGGTCGGCTACGTCTTCGCGAGCCCGCTGGTGCCGGTGCTGCACCCCGTCAGCGCCTATGCGGCCACGAGCTTTGCGCCAGGCGCAGGGATCCTCGCCGGTGCGACCGATCTCATGCATCGCATCCGCACCGAATTCCGCTACGATCCGAAGGCGACGGTGATCTCGACGCCGCTTGGCGAGGTCTTCGACAAGCGCCACGGCGTTTGCCAGGACTTTGCCCATGTGATGATCGCAGGGCTACGCGGGCTCGGCCTTCCGGCTGCCTATGTCAGCGGCTATCTCCGTACCATTCCGCCGCCGGGCCAGCCGCGTTTGCAGGGCGCCGATGCCACCCATGCCTGGGTGTCGCTGTGGTGTGGGGCTGAGCTTGGCTGGGTCGATTTCGATCCGACCAATGATTTGCTGGTCGCCAACGATCACATCGTGCTCGCGGTCGGCCGCGACTTTTCCGACGTCTCGCCGGTCGACGGCATCATCGTCGGCTCGCCGAAGCAGAAGCTCGGCGTCGCCGTGGACGTGCTGCTGGTGGAATAAAAGCGGTCTTGACGGGCCCGGCCAGGCTGTGTCGCGCCCCGACTGCAACCGTGATGTCGCAGGGCACAACAGCAACATATTTCCGTAAATTCGTCCCGGCGTTTGGTCACTTGGCCCAAGATGGGCTATGCTGGCCGTTGCGTCGAAGACACGAAATGAGACGTCGGGAGCTGGCGTGGGACACCACCGACGAGCGGGGCTGCATCCATGATGACGTTACCGAGACTGGCGGCTGAATCCCTGGAGAAAGTGCTGGGCTCGTTCATGCGTCGCAGGTACGGCGAGTCTCCCGCGAACATCGTCGAGAGCGCGACGCGCACCGCGATGGAGTGCATTGGCAACAGCGACGCGCTCTACCACAATGTCGAGCACACGATGCTGGTGACCCTGGCGGGCCATTCCATCCTCAGCGGCCGATATCTCCACACCCACCTCGAGGCCGCGGATTACGTCCACATCCTGATCGCGTGCCTCGCCCACGACATCGGCTATGCCCGGGGCCTGTTCGAGGAGGATGACAATGACGGCTTCGTGATCGACGCGGCGGGCACCAAGGTTTCATTGCCGCGCGGCGCCTCGGATGCCAGCCTGATGATGTATCATGTCGACCGGTCGAAGCTCTATGTCATGCGGCGGCTGCAGCATATCCCGGGGCTGGACCCGGAACGCATCGCCAGCGCCATCGAGGGCACTCGCTTCCCGGCCCGCGAAGGCCAGGAGTACGACGACGAAGCCTCGATCCTGCGTGCCGCCGATTTCATCGGCCAGCTCGGCGATCCCAACTATCTGCGCAAGGCCAACGCGCTCTATTACGAATTCGAAGAGGTCGGCATCAATCGCCAGCTCGGCTACGACTCGCCCGCCGACATCGTGAACCGCTATCCACAATTCTACTGGAACAGCGTCGCACCGCACATTCAGACCGAGATCGGCTACCTCAACAAGACCGAGATCGGCCGGCAGTGGATCGCCAATCTCTACAGCAACGTGTTCCGCGCCGAACGCGAGATCTCGCTGTCTGGCCCGCAGAAATAGCCCCCGTAGCCCGCATGGAGCGAAGCGGAATGCGGGGACGCCTGTATCCGCGAATCCCGGATTGCGCTGCGCTCCATCCAGGCTACGGCCTCTCAACTCCGTGAGCAAATCATGCAACAAAAAACCATCGCCACGGATATCCTCGACATCGCCTATCTCGAATACGGCGCACCGGATGGCTGGCCCTGCATCATGGGCCACGGCTTTCCCTACGATGTGAACGCCTATGCCGAGACCGCGCCGCTGATCGCGGAAGCCGGCGCGCGGGTGCTTGTGCCCTGGCTGCGCGGCTACGGGCCGACGCGGTTCCGGTCCGCAGCGACGCTGCGCTCCGGTGAGCAGGCGGCGCTCGGCGCCGATCTGCTGGCTTTCATGGATGCGCTTCGCATCGAACGCGCGGTCGTCGGCGGTTACGATTGGGGCGGACGCGCGGCCTGCGTGGTCTCGGTGCTGCATCCCGAGCGCGTGATCGCCCTCGTCTCCGGCAATTCCTACAACATCCAGAACATCGCGCGTGCGATGGAGCCGGCTTCGCCACCGGAGGAGGCGGCGCTCTGGTATCAATATCTCTTCCACAACGAGCGCGGCCGCCGCGCGCTGGAGCGCAACCGGCGCGGCTTTGCGCGCCAGCTCTGGGCGATGTGGTCGCCGAAATGGGGCTTCGACGACGCGACGTTCGAAACGAGTGCGGTGGCGTTCGACAATCCTGATTTCGTCGATGTCGTGATCCACTCCTACCGTCATCGCTATGGGCTGGTCGAAGGCGATCCCGCCTATGCCGCGATCGAGGCCAAGCTCGCCGCGCAGCCGCCGGTCCGTGTCCCGACGATCGCGGTCGACGGCGACAGCGACGGCGTCAATCCCGGCACCGCCCATCATGCGCCCAAATTCGAAGGCGTGTTCGAACGGCGTGTCTTCGCTGGAGCCGGCCACAACCTGCCGCAGGAGCGGCCTGCCGAATGGGCGCGCGCTGTGCTCGACGTGCGGAAAGCAGCCTCGTAAAGCCCGGCTTTCCCGCCCCGCCGCCCGGTCGCCCGATTTTTCGCGACTTCGGGAACCTTTTCCGATTGCAGCCGTCCAAGCTGAGGGACCGCCAGATGTGCGCGGCCCATTGCAGGGAGGCTATTGATGAATTCACATGCGCGCAGGTTGGAGGGCGTCGCGGTGGCGCAGCTGCCGGGCGAACGGCCTGGCAGGGCCGAGGTCGAGCAGGCGGTCCGGACCATGATCCGCTGGGCGGGCGACGATCCCGCCCGCGACGGCCTGCACGACACGCCGGACCGGGTTGCGCGCGCCTTCGCAGAGTATTTTTCCGGCTATGCGCAGGATCCGACCGAAATCCTGCAAAAGACCTTTGAGGAGATCGAAGGCTATGACGAGATGATCGTCCTGCGCGGCGTTCGCTTCGAAAGCCATTGCGAGCACCACATGGCGCCGATCGTGGGCCGCGCCTGGGTCGCCTATATCCCGCAGGGCCGCGTCGTCGGCATCAGCAAGCTCGCGCGGGTGGTGGATATCTACGCAAAACGCCTCCAGATCCAGGAGAAGATGACCGCGCAGATCGCCAATACGATCAACGATGTGTTGAAGCCGGAAGGCGTCGGCGTCATCATCAAGGCGACGCATCATTGCATGACCACGCGTGGCGCGCACAAGCCTGGGACCGATCTCGTCACCAGCCGCATGCTGGGCGTGTTCCGTGACAACGCGTTGACGCGCCAGGAGCTGTTGGGGCTGGCCAATTCGGACGCGTGATCCGCGCGGGCCGAGCTGAAGGAGACGACACCATGACCGAGCACAAGACGCCGAGCGGGCCGGACCTCACCAGGGGCGTGTTGCTAACCGCGTTCGAGGACGGCAAGCTGCTCGGCCATGTCGGCGAGGAAGATGTGCTACTGTTAGCCGCAGATGGCGAGGTCTTCGCGATCGAGCCGTCCTGCAGCCACTATCACGGTCCGCTCGCCGAAGGGCTGGTCGTGGGCGACACGATCCGCTGCCCCTGGCATCACGCCTGCTTCTCCTTGCGCACGGGCGAAGCCACCCGCCCGCCGGCGCTGAACGCGCTGGCGGTCTGGGAGGTCACGCGCGACCAGGACAGGATCTCGGTTCAGCGCAAGCGCGAGATGCCGCAGCCTGCAGCGTCACATCGCAGCGCGCCGACGCCGGAAAAATTCGTCATCGTCGGCGGTGGTGCGGCCGGCTTTGCGGCCGCCGAGACGCTTCGGCGCGAGGGCTTTGCCGGCGCCATCACCATGCTGAGCGATGATGGCGCGATGCCGGTCGACCGGCCGAACCTCTCCAAGGATTACCTCGCCGGCAGTGCACCCGAGGATTGGCTGCCGCTGCGGGGCGAGGACTATTATCAGGACGCGGGCATCGATCTCAGGCTCAACACGAACGTCGCAGCGATCGATCCGAAGGCGCGCACCATCACGCTCGGCAATGGCGACAAGCTGCCGTTCGACCGGCTGCTGCTCGCGACCGGCGCCGAGCCGGTCAAATTGCAGATTCCGGGCGCGGACCAGCCACACGTGCACACCTTGCGCACCGTTGCCGACAGCCGCGCCATCATCAAGGCGGCGGGTAGCGCGAAGCGCGCGCTGGTGATCGGCGCCAGCTTCATTGGCCTCGAAGTCGCGGCCTCCTTGCGAGCGCGCAAGCTGGAGGTGCATGTGGTTGCCCCCGAGAAGCGGCCGATGCAGCGTGTGCTCGGCCCCGAGATGGGCGACTTCGTCCGCGCGCTGCATGAAGAGAACGGCGTCCACTTTCACCTCGAGGACACCGTGGAAAAACTCGAGGGCAAACGCGCCACGCTGAAGAGCGGCAGCGTGATCGAGGCCGATCTGGTCGTGGTCGGGATCGGCGTCAGGCCGCGCCTTGCGCTCGCCGAGCAGGCGGGGCTCGCCATCGATCGCGGCGTCAGCGTGAACGAATATCTCGAGACCAGCGCATCGGGCATCTTCGCGGCCGGCGACATCGCGCGCTGGCCCGATCCCCATTCGGGCCAGAACATCCGCGTCGAGCACTGGGTGGTGGCGGAGCGGCAGGGCCAGGCCGCGGCGCGCAACATGCTCGGCAGGCGCGAACGCTTCGACGCCGTGCCGTTCTTCTGGTCGCAGCACTATGACGTTCCGATCAACTATGTCGGCCATGCCGAGAGCTTCGACGACATCGCGACCGACGGCAGCATCGACGGCAGGGATTGCCTGCTGAAGTACCGCAAGGGCGGGCGCGTGCTGGCGGTTGCTTCGATCTATCGCGATCTCGATAGTCTCAAGGCCGAGCTCGACATGGAGCGCTCGCGCGCGTGAGGCGCCCCGTCCGCTCTTGACTTAAGTCAATGGGGGCTCCCGCGGGGGCTGCTCTACTGGCTGTTGTCCCAGCGCGGCTCGTGCTATCCTGAGATGTGCCTTGGGACTTCGCATGCAGGAGTAGCCGTCATGACAAGTGCTTCGGATACGTCTCCAAACTTGGGTCTTGGGTCCGGCATTGCTGCGCTGCACGCCAAGTGGGGCTGGATCGTCGCCCTCGGCGTCGTCTATCTCATCACCGGCTTCATCGCGCTCGGCAGCATGATGATGGCGACGGTGGCGAGCGTGCTCGTGGTTGGTGTGATGATGATCATCGCCGGGGTCACCGAGGTGATCGGCGCGTTCCAGATGAAGAGCTGGGGCAAGTTCCTGATCTGGGCCTTGCTCGGCGTGCTCTATATCGTCGCGGGCTTCCTGACCTTCGAGAACCCGTTGTTCGCCGCGGTGCTGCTTACCTTGTTCCTCGGCGCGTCGCTGCTGGCCTCGGGCGCCGTCAGGCTGTTTCTCGCCTTCAGCATGAAAAGGGAAAGCCCGTGGGTGTGGGTGGCACTGTCTGCGGTCATCACCCTGCTGCTCGGGCTCTTGATCCTGGCGCGCTGGCCGGTCAACAGCGTCTATATCCTCGGCCTGTTCCTCGGCATCGACCTGATCATGGCCGGCGCCGGCTGGGTCAGTCTGGGCTTTAGCCTGCGGCGGCGCCATTAAGGCTTGATCCGGAGAAGGACCGTGGTCGCCCAAGAGCGCGATGACGGTTCATCCAGATTTCATCGCGCGTCGGGCGACGCTGAGGGATTGTCATGCGCTGGTTTCATCTTGCCGTGATCGTGTTTTTCGCCGCAGCGACCATCGTCTTCGCCGTGCAGAATCTCGACACGGTCACGATCTCCTTCTTCAAGATGAATCTCAGTCTGCCGCTCGCGCTCCAAACCCTCGTTGTCTATCTCGTTGGAGCCGCGACCGGCGGCAGCCTGTTCGCCCTGCTGCGGCGTTCATACGCAGGTTCCAAACGAGACGTCGAATGAACCAGCAACTCGACGCAAGACCATCTTGCGGAACTCCGCTGATCTGACGTGCTGGCAAAAAGCAGCACGCCGCGCGGTCGCCTCGCGTGGACGATCATCACCGGGGAGAAACCATGAGAGCCGCTTTGGTCCTGGCCGCAGCGCTAGCTGCCGCCTGCCTGTCCACGCCCGTCTCCGCGCAAAAGTCCTACGGTCCCGGCGTCAGTGACACCGAGATCAAGATCGGCAACACCATGCCCTATAGCGGCCCCGCATCGCCGCTCGGCATCACCGGCAGGGTGATCTCCGCTTATTTCGATGAGGTGAACGAGAAGGGCGGCGTCAACGGCCGCAAGCTCAACCTGTTGTCGCTCGACGACGCCTTCTCGCCGCCGAAGACCATGGAAGCCGCGCGACGTTTGGTCGAGGGCGACGGCGTCGCCTTCATCTTCGCGACCATGGGCACGGCGCCGAGCTCGGCGATCGCAAAATACCTCAACAGCAACAAGGTGCCGCAGCTGTTCCTGATCAGCTCGGCCTCGAAGTGGAACGATCCCGCCAACATGCCGTGGTCGATGGCGCTGCCCTGGGCGCCGAACTACACCAGCGAGGCCGCGATCGACGTCGCTTACGCCCGCGCCAAGAACCCGAACGCGCGTTTCGCGGTGCTCTATCAGAACGATGACGCCGGCAAGGAATATTTTCGCGGTGTCAAGGAAGCGCTTGGTGCCGACGCCGACAAGGCGCTCGCGATGGCCTCGAGCTTCGAGGTCACCGATCCCACCGTCGATTCCCAGGTGCTGACGCTGGCCAACACCAAGGCTGATGTCTTCATGATCTATTCGGTGACGCCGCGCGCCTGCGCGCAGGCGATCCGCAAGGCCCATGAGGTCGGCTGGCAGCCGACGCGCTTCCTCGCCTCCGGCTGCGCCAACAAGGCGACCGTCATGGTCCCTGCGGGCCTCGATGCCGGCAAGGGCGTGCTGTCGCTCGGCTCGCTCAAGCCGTTTGTCGAGCAGCCGAAGGACGACCCGTCGATGACGGCCTATATCGACTTCATGAAGAAGCGCCTGCCCAATGCCGACATCAACAATGTCGCCGGCCTCTACGGCTACACCGTCGCCGAGGCACTGGTCGTCCTGCTCAAGCAGTGCAAGGACAATCTGACGCGCGAGAACATCATGGCGCAGGCGGCGAACCTCAAGAACGTGCCGCTGTCGCTCTTGATGCCCGGCATCACCCTCAACACCACACCGCAGGATTTCCGCCCGATCAAGGACGGCTATATGCTCCAGTTCGACGGCAACGACTGGATCGTGGCGAGCGAGCTCTTGCGCGGGACGTGAGGGGGCGTTCTCTCCGCGAACTCGGAATCGTAGGGTGGGCAAAGGCGCACTTGCGCCGTGCCCACCACCGATCCAACACCGAAACAGAAACGTGGGCACGCTTCCGCCTTCGCTCTTCGAGCTACGGCGGACAAGTCGCTTTGCCCACCCTACGACACCGCTAGCAAAGCGGCCACACAGACGGTGCACCCTCTCCCCTTGTGGGAGAGGGTGGATGCGCGAAGCGCAGCCGGGTGAGGGGTGTCTCTCCTCACGACTGCTTGTGCGAGTGGATACAACCCCTCATCCGGCGCTTCGCGCCACCTTCTCCCACAAGGGGAGAAGGGAAGAGCTAAGCGCAGCGAACAGGAGACCACCATGGACTTTCAACACTCCGCCCGTTCGCTGGAGCTGCAGGAACGCGTTCGCCAGTTCATGCTTGCGCATGTCGAGCCGGTCGAGGAGCTCTATTACGAGCAGGTCAAGCCGGAGGCCGCGCGCTACAAGACGCCGCAGGTCCTCCAGGACCTGAAGCGGCTGGCACGCGAGCAGGGGCTCTGGAACCTGTTCCTGTCAGGCGAGCACGGCCAAGACCCTGACAACACTGGCCTCACCAATCTCGAATATGCGCCGGTGAAGGAGATCATGGGCCGCATCCTCTGGGCGCCTGAAATCTTCAACTGCTCGGCCCCTGATGTCGGCAACATGGAGGTGCTGGCGAACTACGGCACGCTGGCGCAGCAGGAGCGCTGGCTGAAGCCGCTGCTGGAGGGGCGCATCCGCTCCGGCTTCTCGATGACGGAGCCGCAGGTCGCCTCCAGCGACGCCACCAACATCCAGTGCGAGATCAAGCGCGACGGCGGCGACTACGTCATCAACGGCCGCAAATGGTTCACGTCAGGCGCGATGAATGAGGATTGCGAGATCCTGATCGTGATGGGCAAGACCGCGCCCGACGATCCCGACCGCCATCGCCAGCAATCCATGATCCTGGTACCCAAGGCGACGCCCGGCGTGCGCATCGTCCGCGACATGCTGACCTACGGCTACGACGACGCGCCGGTCGGCCATCCCGAGATCGTCTACGAGAATGTCCGTGTGCCGGCCGAGAACATCCTGCTCGGCGAGGGCCGCGGCTTCGAGATCGCGCAAGGCCGGCTCGGCCCCGGCCGCATCCATCACTGCATGCGCTTGATCGGCTGCGCCCAGCGTGCGCTGGAATTGATGTGCCAGCGCTCGGTGTCGCGCACAGCCTTCGGCAAGCCGCTCGCAGACCAGGGTTCGGTGCGCGAGGACATTGCGCACTCCTTCTGCGAGATCGCGCAGGCGCGGCTCCTCACGCTGCAGGCCGCCGACAAGATGGACCGCGAAGGCAACAAGGCCGCGCGCGACCTGATCGCCGCCGCCAAGATCGTGGTGCCCAGCATGGCCGCTCGCGTCATCGACCGCGCCATCCAGATCCACGGCGCCGCCGGCGTCTCGCAGGACACCTTCCTCGCCCGCGCCTACGTCTATGCCCGCTTCATCCGCATTGGCGACGGCCCCGACCAGGTGCACCTTGCCGCGGTCGGCAAGGAGCTGATCAAGCGCGGCGGAGTGATGGGGTAGGGCCTGACCCTCTCCAGGAGCGCGTGCACCTTGATGTGGGATGAACGCTCATAGCGGCGCGCAGGATGCCGCGCGCAACCCCGGCGTCTCGCCATTCGACCTGACATTTAACCATGAAACGGCACTGTTTCAGGTCGTTACCGTATTGTTTCAGATCATTGTAGCACAATAGTAACGACTCTCGATTGAAAGTGGCGCTGAGTACGCGCAGCGGCAGGTTCGCGCACGGGTGAGAGAGAACAGACCGCTTCCGTTCGAGGAGAGGGCCTTTGCCGGCGTCAAAAGAGGCGGTCACGCCCCTGGCCATGTCAGGAAGCACGTTTAGCATGAGCTACCGCTGGATCATCGTGTCGGCGATCCTGCTGATGGCCTTGCTCGTTCAAATGCCTGTCGTTCTCAACGCGGATTTGAGCTGCCTGCTGACCGAAGGCGAGAAAGTTCTCGATGGCGGAAAGCTCGGCGTCGACGTCTTCGAACTGAATCCGCCGCTGTCGGTCTATTTGTACATGCCGGCGTTGCAGCTTGCGCGCATCACCGGCATTGCCCCCGAGATCATCGTGATCATCCTGGTGATGATCGAGATCGTTGCCGCACTCGTCATCATCGATCGTGCCGCTGCGGCGGCAAAGCTGGAAGCCGACGAGAGGAGCATTACGGCGTGCGTGCTAGCATTCCTGTTCGCAATTTTTCCCAGCGCCGTATTCGGACAGCGTGAACACATCGCCGTCATTGCGATGACGCCTTTCGTCGCCATCGCTGCGATCCGCTGGCGCGGGCTTGCGCCCGGACCGGTTGCGATCCTGGCGGGACTGGGTGCCGGGTTGGGCATGAGCCTGAAGCCCTACCTTACCCTCGTGGTCGGCCTGCCGATCATCCTCTGCGTCCTCCGTCAACGCTCCATCAAACCCTTGTTCACACCCGAAGCGTGTGCGGCCGCTGCTGTCGTGATCGGCTATGGAGCGGTGCTCGCCATCTTCTTTCCGGCTTATCTGTTGACCTTTGCCCCGATGGTTACTGCCGCTTATGTGCCATTGAGGATGGATTTCGGCGATCTGCTTTTTTTCCCGGCCGTTATGCTGGTCGCTTCCGTCGGCCTCGTGCGCCTGTTGGCGCCGCAGGACTTCAAATGGGAAGGCGGCGCAACGCCGTGGCTGGCCGCAGCGGTTGGCGGAGCGGCGAGTTTCATCATCCAGGGTAAGGGCTGGACCTACACGGCATTTGCGCTTTGCATGTTTGCGAGTGCCGCGCCATTGCTGCAGGCTCGCACGAAGACGTTGCGCCTGCCTGTCATGATCTGCGCCCTTGCTGCGATTGTGTGCATCGGCTCCCGTTTGTCCCTTCAGGTGCGGCCGTTCCCGCCACTGGAGGGGCGTATCCTGGCCCTTGCAAAGCATCCGCGGCTGATCACGATCGGCGATCACGTCGCTCTCGGGCATCCGCTCGTCCGTCAGATCAATGCGACCTGGGCGGGCAACACGTGTGGGCAGGCGTTGGCGGCCGGCTCAATGCTCCAACAGAAGAGCTCGCAACTGCCTGAGGGTGAGCGAGCGAAACTGGACGGCATCATCAATTTCGAGCGGCGGCTGCTGTTGGCGGACCTGCGGGCCGGTCGGCCGAATGTGATTCTCGTGGATACCTATCTGCTGAGCTCAATGCCGTTCGATTGGCTGGCCTGGGCCAATTCGGATCCCGACCTCAAGGCGGAGTTGAGCCGTTATCGTGAAGTCGCGGATGCCGACGGCCGCGTTCGCATCTTGGTCGATCCATCCGGCTCGGAATGATAGTCCCGTCTCGCTCGATGTGAGCTGTCGATGGCAGTGCTTGCCGGGCTGCAGTGGCTAATAGCCGCTTTCGTTTGCTTGGCCGCTTATTCGTGGTGGCCGACGTCACGTCCCTAAGGGGCCGGTCCAACGCAATTCGGGTGTGCAATGGCGAGACTCATCACGCTTGCTGGTTTGCCGGGGGTCGGCAAGTCAAGCATTGCCCGGGTTCTGGCGCGGCGTACCGGAGCCGCCTGGCTGCGGATCGATTCGATGGATCAAGCGATCTGGGCATCCGGTACTGCACCGGCTGATCTGCTGGACTGGACCTATCGCGCCGCTCAGGCCGTCGCGACAGACAACCTCGCCCTCGGCCTGGACGTGATTGCCGACTGCGTCAATGATTGCGAGGAGGCGCGGGAAGGCTGGCAAATCGCTGCGCGAAAGGCTGGCGCCGAGATCGCCTGGATCGAGGTGGCGTGCAGCGATGCAGACGAGCACCGACGCAGGATTGAGACGAGATCGACCGACATTGCCGGGCTGTCGTTGCCCGGCTGGAATGCGGTCGCCGGCCGAGCGTACGCTCCGTGGGAGCGCGATCATTTTACGGTCGACACAGCACGGCGCAGTCTCGAGCAGTGCGTGGAAGAAGCGCTCGGCCTGCTTGACCGTCGGTAGCCGCTTCTGGCGCCTCCTTCCGCAAACACAAGTCTACTGAAGCTGACCCAGCTCATCCATGGCGCCTGACGCCGCCACGATGACATCATGCCAGTGTTTTGCCCGACGAGTCAAAGCGATTTCGTAAAATCAGTAGTCATCCGAGCGCGAAGCCAAGCCATTGATATCGCTGGCCCCGGCTACTGTGCATGGGGTTGTTTTTCAGTTTTGGTTCTGGCAGGCCTGCCGCCGGCCTCATGGCGCCGCGGTGCGCCGGATCATTTCGCCTTCATCATCCCGCTTTGGCGATACGGCTGTCGGCCGCTCCCGAACGCAGGTTCTGGAAGAACTTTTCCACCTCGCGCGACAGCGTGTCCGCCGTCTCCGTGAGGCTGCTCGCCGCCGTCAGCACGGAGGCTGCCGCCGTGTCCGTCTCGCCGATGGCGTCGCGCAGCGAGGTGATGTTGGCGACCAGGGTCTCGTTGCCCTGCGCGGCCGATTGGGCGTTGGACGAGATCTCGCGCGTGGCGGTGTCCTGCTGGCCGATGGCGCCGGCGATTGCCGAGGTGACGTCGCTGATCTCGCGCACGGCGCCGCCGATCTCGCGCACGGCATCGACCGCGTTGCGGGTGGACGCCTGGATCATCGAGACGTTCTCGCCGATCTCGGCGGTCGCCTTGGCGGTCTGACCCGCCAGCGCCTTCACTTCGTGCGCAACGACGGCAAAGCCGCGGCCGGCGTCACCGGCGCGCGCGGCTTCGATGGTGGCGTTGAGCGCGAGCAGATTGGTCTGCTCGGCGATGGCCTGGATCAGGTTGAGCACGCCGTCGATGCGCTGGGTGGCGGCCGCGAGGCTTTCGATCTCGGAGATCGACTTCTCGGTGCGCTGACCGGTCTGCTCGACCGCGCTTGCGGACTGCCGGACCTGGCGGCCGATCTCCACCACCGACGCCGACAGCTCCTCGGCTGCGCCTGCCACCGCGGTGACGTTGTGCGAGGCCTGCTCGGTGGCGTTCGCCGCGGTGCCGGCGCGGCTGTTGGCATCCGCTGTGACGCGGGTGATCGTCTGCGCGGTCTCGCGCATGACAGAGGCGTTGTCGCTGAGGCCGCGCATGATCGCGCCGATCGCCTCGCGAAACGCGTCGACGGATTGCTCGATGTGGCGGGCGCGCTGCTCGCGCGCGGCGGAGTCCTGCGAGACCTGCGAGGCGAGATTGCGGTTGCGGCCCATCGCGTCCTGGAAGATCTGGATGGCGCGTGCCAGCGCGCCGATCTCGTCGGCGCGGTCAGAGTGCGGTACCACGACATTCTCGGCGCCGTCCGCGACCTGCTCGATGGTCGCGGTGATGGCGGAGAGGGGACGGGCGATCGAGCGGGCGATGATGACGATGCCGATCACGACGAGGGCCAGCGCGACGCCGCCGAGGCAGGTCAGCACGAAGGAGAGGGTGCGATTGGTCTCGGTCTCTTGCGCGATCTGTCTGGCGCGTTCGGCATAGACCTTGTACAGTGCCTCGAGATCCTTGTTCAGCGCCGAGCGCACGGCGCGATTGGCGTCGTTGTCGCCCCATTCGCGGCCCGCGGCCGCATTGATCTCGACGCCGCGGCGCACCAGCTCCTTGCGGAACTCGACGAACTGCTCGATGCGCTTCTTGAACGTGGCGAACTGCTCGGCATCGTCGGCTTTGACGATGGTCTCCCAGCGCTTCACGACGTCCAGGATCTGGGCGTTGAACTTGAGCAGGCCTTCGCCGTATTTCTTCACGACGGCCGGTTCGGTCGACATGTAGACGCCGCGCGATTCCATCACGACCGCGTAGACCAGCGAGTTGACTCGCTCGACATTGAGCGCGGCGGCGTTCGCCGTCTCGATCGCGCTCGTCAACTCGGCGCTGCGGCGGCTGTTGTAGTCGGACAGCGTCGCGATCGCCGCCGTGAGCAGCGCGAACAGCGCGAAGATCGCGTAGAGCTTGGTCGCAAGCGTGAAACGGCCTGCCACCCCCGTGGCATTCCCAGATCGGTCGGTTGTCATGCTTTTCAGAGGCCCCAATGGCCGGCAGTGGCCGGAGAGCGCGGTCGTATAAAATTGATGCAAAACTATGCAGAATGAAGATGGACGCCGTCTTAACGCCGTGGCCCGGCCCCTTCGTCCTTAGTCGAAAGAAAGGTAAGATATTTCAGTGTCTTGATCTGGGTATAGTTTGGGATCGCGCTGATGTCGGCCACTGGCCGATGAACCCCGGAGGGGCCTTTGGTCTACCGCCACACCATCGACGCCACGACCTACACGTTCCCGGACCTGCGCGACCTGCTCGCCAAGGCGACGCCGCCGCGCTCCGGCGACCGGCTGGCCGGAATTGCCGCGGCAAGTGCCGCGCAGATGATCGCGGCGCGGATGGCGCTCGCCGACGTCCCGCTCGGGCAGTTCTTGCAGGAAGCTGTCATCCCGTACGAAGCCGACGAGGTCACCCGCCTCGTCATCGACAGCCACGATGCCAGAGCATTCGCGCCGGTGGCTTCGCTGACGGTCGGCGCCTTTCGCGACTGGCTGCTGTCGGACGCGGCGACATCCGAGGTTTTGCGCAGGCTGGCAGGCGGCATCACCCCGGAAATGGCGGCCGCGGTCTCAAAGCTGATGCGCAACCAGGACCTGATCCTGGCGGCGCGGAAATGCGAGGTCACCACCGCCTTTCGCAACACCATTGGCCTGAAGGGGCGGATGAGCACGCGGCTTCAGCCCAACCATCCCTTCGACGACGCCAGGGGCATCACCGCCTCGATCCTCGACGGCATCCTGTTAGGGGCCGGCGATGCCTGCATCGGCATCAATCCGGCGAGCGACGATCCCGCTGTCATTGCGCAATTGCTGCGGCTGCTGGACGAGATCATCGCGCGGCTGAAGATCCCGACGCAAGCTTGCGTGCTGACCCATGTCACGACGACGCTGTCGCTGATCGGGCAGGGCGTGCCGGTCGACCTCGTCTTCCAGTCGGTCGCCGGCACCGAGGCCGCCAATCGCAGCTTTGGCGTCGATCTCGCGCTCCTGAAGGAGGCGCAGCAGGCCGGCCTCTCGCAGAAGCGCGGCACGGTCGGCGAGAACGTGATGTATTTCGAGACCGGCCAGGGCTCGGCGCTGTCGGCGGGCGCCCATCACGGCGTCGACCAGCAGATCTGCGAGGCGCGGGCCTATGCGGTCGCCCGCGCCTTTGCGCCATTGCTGGTCAACAGCGTGGTCGGCTTCATCGGCCCGGAATATCTCTACGACGGCAAGGAAATCATCCGTGCCGGGCTGGAGGATCATTTTTGTGGCAAGCTGCTCGGCCTGCCGCTCGGGATCGACATCTGCTACACCAACCACGCCGAGGCGGACCAGGACGACATGGACAATCTGCTGACGCTGCTGGCGGCCGCCGGTGTCACCTTCATTATGGGTGTCCCCGGGGCCGACGACGTCATGCTGAACTACCAGTCGACGTCTTTTCACGACGCGCTCTATGTCCGCGACGTCTTCGGCCTGCGCCGCGCGCCGGAATTCGACGACTGGCTGGTGCAGTCGGGGATCGCGGGCGCCGATTTCCGTCTTGCCGGCGACGCAGGCCTGCTGCCCGATTTTGCCTCACGGCTGATCGCGTGACGCGGCGGGAGCGCCCGGCGGCTTGAGGAAACCATTGGTCCCTCTCGGAATTATGGTCCTGCCACAATATTGAGAAATTCCGGCGACAGCATTACGCTATGTGTCTGGCTGGCAATTTCCGCAGCTATGTCGACCGTGGCGGGGGAGCTTTGATGCGAGCTGAAAGTAACGGTACGGCCCGGCGGATTCTGTGCGTGTTTCCCCGGTACACCTCGTCGTTCGGGACGTTCGAGCATTCCTATCCATTGACCGACGGCGTCTGCGCCTTCATGCCCCCGCAGGGGCTCTTGCTGCTCGCGGCCTATCTGCCCGAGGAGTGGGAGGTCAAATTCGTCGACGAGAATCTCCGTCGCGCGACCAACGAAGAGTTCGCGTGGGCGGAGGCGGTCTTCGTCAGTGGCATGCACATCCAGCGCCAGCAGATGAACGACATCTGCCGCCGCGCCCATGAGTTCGATCTCCCGGTCGCGCTCGGCGGTCCTTCCGTCAGCGCCTGCCCGGACTATTATCCGTCCTTCGACTATCTCCATGTCGGCGAACTCGGCGACGCCACCAATCGGCTGATCGAGATTTTGGCGCGCGACACGTCGCGTCCCGGGGAGCAGGTGGTGCTCACCACCAAGGACCGCGTGCCGATGACGGAGTTTCCGATCCCGGCCTACGAACTCGCCGACGTGAAGAAATACTTCCTCGGCAGCATCCAATATTCCAGCGGCTGCCCCTATCAGTGCGAGTTCTGCGACATCCCCGGCCTCTACGGCCGCAATCCGCGCCTCAAGTCGCCCGAGCAGATCATCGCCGAGCTCGACCGCCTGCGCGAATGCGGGATGACCGACACGGTCTATTTCGTCGACGACAATTTCATCGGCAACCGCAAGGCGGCGATGGACCTGCTGCCGCATCTGATCGAATGGCAGAAGCGGACCGGCTATGTGGTGCGGCTCGCCTGCGAGGCGACGCTCAACATCGCCAAGCGGCCCGAGATCCTCGAAAAGATGCGCGAGGCCTATTTCATCACCATCTTCTGCGGCATCGAGACGCCCGATCCCGACGCGCTGAAGGCGATGCACAAGGACCACAACATGATGGTCCCGATCCTCGAGGGCGTGCAAACGATCAACTCCTACGGCATGGAGGTCGTGTCCGGCATCATCATGGGGCTCGACACCGACAAGCCGAACACCTCGGAGGCGCTGCTGGCCTTCGTCGAGGAGTCCCGGATTCCGCTGCTCACGATCAACCTGCTCCAGGCGCTGCCGAAGACGCCGCTGTGGGACCGTCTGGAGCGCGAGGGACGCCTGATCGAGGATGACGGTCGCGATTCCAACGTCGACTTCCTGTTGCCCTATGATGAGGTCGTCGCATCCTGGAAGCACGCCATGGGCGTCGCCTACGAGCCCGAGAAGGTCTACGCGCGCTTCCAGTATCAATGCGACAACGTCTATGTGCACCGCCTGAAGATGCCGACGCCGGACGAGATGAAGACCTGGCCCAACATCCGGCGCGGTCTCGTGATGCTGCGCAACATCTTCTGGAAGGTCGGTGTGCTCGGCGACTACAGGCGCGTGTTCTGGAAGTTTGCGCTCGGGCGCATCAAGCGCGGCGACCTCGAAGGGCTGATCGGCTGCACCTTGATCGCGCACCATCTGATTACGTTTGCGCGCGCGGCGTCCAGCGGCAGGCAAAACGCCTCGAACTATTCGATCCGCCTGCGCGAGGCCTCCGTTGCCGCCGAATGACGCGACATGTCTGATCCGGCCGTCCCGCGCCGCCCGACCCTCGATCTGCGGTCGCTGACGCCTGCGCGCGTCGCGCTCGGCCGCAGCGGCGCGAGCGTGCCGACAAGGGCCTTGCTGGATTTCACGCTGGACCATGCCCGCGCCCGCGATGCCGTGCATGCAGTCTTCGACGCGCCGCGTCTGGTCGCAGATCTCCGCGCGCTTGGCCTTATCGTCACCGAGGCGCGGAGCCAGGCGGTCGACCGCAGGGATTATTTGCGGCGGCCGGATCTGGGACGACAGCTCGATGCCGGTTCAGCGGAGCTTTTGGCGCGAAGTGCCTCGGAGCCGTGCCAGCTCGCCATCGTGATCGGCGACGGCCTGTCGTCGGCCGCGGTCCACGCCCATGCGGTGGCGCTGGTGTCTCACCTGCTGCCGCTGCTTGCGGAAGGGAACGACGTCGCGATTGGACATTTCGTTGTCGCCTCAGGCGCGCGCGTCGCGCTCGGCGACGAGATCGGCGCCATTCTCGGTGCGCGCATGGTGGTGACGCTGATCGGCGAGCGGCCGGGCCTGTCCGCGCCCGACAGCCTCGGCGCCTATCTGACCTTCGCACCGAAGCCGGGCCGCACCGATGCCGAGCGCAATTGCGTCTCGAACGTCCACAAGGCCGGGTTGAGCCATGACGAGGCCGCCTTCAAAATCGCCTGGCTTGTTCGCGAGGGGCTGGCGCGGGAGGCCACCGGCGTGGCGCTGAAAGACGAGAGCGGCGATCCTCCCGCTCGAATCGGGACGATCCGGCCGGAATGACCGGTATCAAGGGTCGAAATCGCCGCATGTTGATCCAATTTGTGCGCTTGCGCGCGCTTGCGAGAGGGCGTTTGGACCTGCTAAACCCCTCGCGGCGATTTTCCGCGCATTTTCAAAGGGCAAGCCTCCCATCTGTATGGCATTTTCAAGCCGTTCGCGGGACGCAATAAGCTCACAGACCCGAGCCGATTAGGAACTGGACAAGGCATGCTCGAAAAGCACCGCGAGAATGAGGTTCATGTCGACAAGGTCGAGCAGGGACCGACGTCCTCGATCGCCTTCGGGCTCGAGCGCATCGGGCTGATCGCCGTCCGGGCGCCGATCGTCTCCTGCATCGTTCTGCTCGCCCTGATCGTCGGTGCCGTGTTCGGCATTCACCGGATCAAGATCGACGATTCGCTGTCCCAGCTGTTCCGGTCCAACACGCCGGAATTCCGCCAGTATGAAGCGGTGACAAAGAAGTTCCCGGCTGAGGAATTCGACGTCCTCGTCGTGGTCGAAGGCAAGACCCTCCTGGCGCGGAATAACCTCGAGAAGCTGCGCGACTTCGTCACCGACATGCAGCTGGTCGAAGGCACGCGCGGCCTGGTCTCGCTGTTCTCGGCGCGGCAGGCGCCGGCGCCGGGCAGGCTGCCGGCGGCGCTGTTCCCGCCCGAACTGCCCGAGGGCGCGGCCTATGACAAGTTCGTCGAGACCGTCAAGAACAACGAGATCATCCGCGGCAAGCTGTTGTCGGACGACGGCACGCTGGCGCTGATCGTGCTCTCGCTCGATCCGGAGGTGGTCGCCTCCAGCAAGCTGACCAAGACCGTCGGCGACATCCGTGCGCTGATGAAGGAAGACCTCGGCAATACCGGCCTCAACGTGCAGCTCTCCGGCGTGCCGGTGATGCAGCTTGAGATCCGCAACGCGGTCGAGCGTGACGGGCTGACCTACAACATCCTCGGCATCCTCGCCGGCTGCGTTATCGCCATCATCTTCTTCCGCAAGATCTCGTTCATGGTCGCGGCGGCGTTCCCGCCGATGATTGCGATCCTGCTGGCGCTCGGTGCGCTCGGCTGGGCCAATTTCAATCTCAACATGTTCCTGAACGTGATGACGCCGCTCATCATGGTGATCAGCTTCTCGGACTCGATGCAGTTGACGTTCGCCGCGCGCGACCGGCTGATCGCGGGCCAGGACAAGTTCACCGCGTTCAAGAACGCCGTGCTGGTGGTGGGCCCGGCCTGCGTGCTGACGCACGGCACCGCCGGCATTTCCTTCATCGCGCTCCAGTTCTCCGACTCCGACCTGATCCGCAAGTTCGGCGAGGCGGGCCTCGCCGCCACCATCATCGCGCTGGTCGCGGTGCTGTCGCTGGTGCCGGTGTTCGGCGTGCTGCTGGTGCGCAATGAGAAAGTCTTTGCTTCCAAGTTCCAGAGCGCGGATGCCGGCGTGCAGGCGCTGCGCAATTTCTGCTACTGGATCGCGGTCCGCATGGTGGGCCGTCCCGGCCTGTTCAGCCTGATTGCAGTGTTGTTCGTCGCGGGCCTCGGCGTCATCTACGCCAATCTGGAACCGCGCTACCGGCTCGCGGATCAGGTGCCGGACAAGCGCCAGGCCGTCGCCGCCAGCGACCGGCTCGATGCCAAGCTCACCGGTGCCAATCCGGTCAACGTGCTGGTCCAGTTCCCCAAGGGTGAGACGCTCTACTCGCCGGAGACGCTCCAGACCATCGCGGACGTGCATGCGACCGTCGAGAAGGCGGCCGGTGTCGGCAACGTCTGGTCGCTCGAGACCCTGCGCCGCTGGCTCGCAGACAAGGCCGGCAGCGCCGACGTCGCGACGCTGAAGGAATATGTCAACGTCATCCCCGAGCATCTGGTCCGGCGCTTCATCGACGCCGAGCAGGACGCCGTCGTGGTCGCAGGCCGCGTGCCGGACAAGGATTCCAGCCAGCTGCTACCGATCGTCGACAAGCTCGATTCCGAACTTGACGCCGTCCGCAAGAAGCATCCGGGCTACGAGATCGCGGTAACGGGTCTTGCCGCGATTGCCGCGCGCAACTCGGCCGGCATGATCGAGAAGCTCAACCGCGGGCTCACTGTCGAATTCGCGCTCGTCGCGATCTTCATCGGCCTTGCCTTCCGCTCCTGGGTCGTGATGTTCGCCTGTATCCTGCCGGGCATCTTCCCGGTGGTGATGTCGGGAACGGTGCTGTGGGCGATGGGCGAGGGGCTGCAATTTGCCAGTGTCGTGGCGCTGACCGTTTCGTTCGGCCTGGGCTTGAGCGCGACGATCCACTTCCTCAATCGCCTCAGGCTGGAGAGCAAGCCGGGCGTCGGTTCGGCGCTCGCGGTGGAGCGCGCGACGGTGCTGGTCGGCCCGGCGTTGATCCTGACCACGCTGGTGCTGGCCTGCGGTCTCGTCGTCACCGTGTTCTCCGACCTGCCGTCGCTGCGGCTGTTCGGCTGGCTCAGCGCCTTCTCGATGGTGATGGCCCTCGTCGCCGACCTCTTCATCCTGCGGCCGACGGCGATGTGGCTGATCAACCTGCACGCCAAGCTTCAGGGCCCTGACAAGCCGGCGATCTGAGCGGGCGGCATACGCCGCCCTTTGCTCACGCCTCGACCCGGACGATCCCGTACGGATTGAACTTGAAATCGTCCTCGGCGTAGTCCTGCTCCCGCGAGAGCGTAAGCTTGCGATCGCGTAGCGTCGCTTCGATGCCACTCTCGGCCATCGCGTTGGCAAGCTCCTCCATGAGCATCACCGCCGACCATTCGTTGCCGCGCGATTTCGCGACATAGATCTCCGGCAAGCCGACGAGGTGATAGCCGACGGTCTCGTAATAGCGATCGCCGCCGAGCGGACGCTTGGCGAAAGCAAGACGACACGCCTTGGCGACGGCGAGGGTCATGCCAAGGCCCTGACTGGTCTTTGCGCCCTTGCGGGCCTGATCGCCGAGACTGCGCCACCGCTCGAGGCCGTGGGCAATGCCGGCGCTTTCGCCCTTCACGGCGGTGGCACCGGCTTCGATCATCTCCTCGACGATGCGCAAGGCCGCGGCCGAAAAGGCGACTGCCTTCTGCTGCTCCAGCGGCGGGCTCAGCAAATAGAGCACCGCTTTGTGGCTGGCCACGGTCGCTTCGTCCGCGGCAGACCAGGCTTTCGGGAAGACGCGGTCCCAGCACACGCCGAACGACCGCTCCATGTGCGGATCGGGTTTGGCTTGCGAATAGGTGCGGTCGATCTCGAAGTTGAAATCCGCGATTGTCTTGGCCACCGCCTTCGACGGGTGCAGCAGGCTCTCGTCCTTGCCGAGGAAGCAGAGCACGTGACGCGGTTTTACCGACGAAGGCTGCATGCTCGTACCCTGCTGGTCATTGGCGAAGGCGCGGCTGGTTACGAAGAGCCCGGCGGCCTTGAGCAGATGTCTGCGAATTGGGTCCATGTCCGCAACAATGTCAGCAAAAAGCCCCCGGCTCGCGAGAACCGGGGGCGTGTTCCTTATCCGCTGGGAAGGGCGTCAGCCCTTCGTCATCGTGATGTTGACGCCGCGGATCTCGCCCTTCGAGCTGATCTGCACCGTCTGCTTGGTGCCGTTGGTGCGCAGCGACAGGTTGGCGGCGAAGCCGTTGGCTTCGACGAACACCTCGATCTGGCCGCCGCCGGCGGTGCCCTGGAGATTGCCGAAGATGTTGCGGTTGGTCTCGCTCCAGTTGCCGGAGATTCGCTCGCCCTGGCTCGTCACGTCGCTGGTGAGGTCGAACTTGTAGCTGTCGGACGCGCAGTGAAGGGCCTGCTTGAGGCTGAGACCGGTGCCGGCGACCTTGTAGTCGGCCTTGCAGCGGATGCGCTCGGTGCTGCCATCGGACAGCGACACCGTGCCGGTGCCGCTCCACGCACCGTCGAAACCTGCAAACGGTCCGGACGACTGAGCATGGCTTGCCGAGACTGAGAAGAGCAGCGCAGCCCCGATGCCGGCCGCCTTGATTGCCTGTCCAGATCGCCCAAAGAATTGCATTTTGAATATCCCGTTTTCGAGCGACGTTCGCTTAGGATGAACGTCTCGCCACATCGAAAGTTTAGTGTTCCGAGGCTGTGTCTGGTTCAAAGTCTGACAGCCGGGGACGGCGGTTCACGACGCCCTCGCGCCAGGTCAGGCTGCGCGATTCTCTCTGTTTCGGTGTGTTTCTGGCGGGAAAAGCAGGGCGGAGAGATGCAGCTCTGCAACAGGTACGCATCAAAACGCGGTGTGCCAGAATTATGACGTAGTATCAAACTCTTACATCTGCCAATGAAGAGCGAGGGAAGACCTAATTTGGTGGCTGTGGCGCCAATTTGGCCGCATTTGCCAGTGCTTGTGCCTTCTCCGAGGCCGCACGTTCCGCGGCGACTTGCCATCAGAACAATCCATTCCGGTCGTCCGCCCTGTGCTGTCCGGGATTGGTGCGATTCTGCCGTCAGAATGAAGGAATACAATGCGTAAGCTTCTCGTCGCTCTCACCCTGCTGTCGGCATCCCTTTCGACGGCGGCATTCGCCCAGGCAGGACGCGGCACGGACGCGGAACAGAAGGCCTGCACGCGCGATGTGCAGAAGTTCTGCCGTCCGGTCATCGACCAGGGCGATTTCACCATCCTGGCCTGCCTCAAGGAGAACCGGGCCAAGATCTCGCAGGCCTGCGACCAGGTCCTGAAGACCCACAACCAGTAAGCTCGGCCACTGGCCTACCAAGGGCGGCCCCGGGGCCGCCTTTTCGGGCCGGATCCGGAAGGGCAGCCATCGAGAGACAGGATTGGTTTTGCGGCCGTATTCCCCTATATGGGGGCCGCGGCGGCATCGCCGGCATGAGCCCGCGCGAGCGAAAAAGCCCTTCCTGTCCAAACGATTGTAAACCAGCCCTCGATGACCTCTGCGAGCGAATTGCGATCCGGCAAGGGTGACCGCGACGAGAATTTTCCCGTCGCGTCCTGGATCATTCATCCGCGCCATCGCGCGCTGATCCTGGCGTACTACAATTTCGTCCGCACCGCCGACGACATCGCCGATCACGCGACGCTGCCGCCCGACCAGAAGCTCGCTTATCTCGACCTGCTCGAGGCGGAACTGCTCGGCGAGGGCGACACCCAGGCCGAAGCCGTCATTCTGCGGCGGGCGCTGGCCGAGCGAGGCATGGCGCCGCGCCACGCGCTCGACGTGCTCATCGCGTTCCGCATGGACGTCACCAAGCTGCGCTACGAGAACTGGGACGAGGTCATCCACTATTGCCGCTACTCGGCGATGCCGGTCGGCCGTTTCATGCTCGACGTCCACGGCGAGAGCACGTCGACATGGGCGGCCTCGGACGCGCTCTGCGCAGGTCTTCAGATCAACAACCACCTCCAGGATTGCGGCAAGGATTTTCGCGAGCTCAATCGCGTCTATCTGCCGCGCGACGCGCTGGCCGCGAGTGGCGCCTCGGTCGAGCAGCTCGGGCTGACGCAGTCGCCGCCGGCGATGCTGGCCTGCCTTCAGGCGCTCGCCGTGCGCAACGCAGCCCTGCTCGACGAGGGCCGGTCGCTCAGCGCGGAGATCCGCGATTTCCGCCTCGGCGTCGACGTCGCGGTGATCCAGGCCTATGCCGATCGCATCGTGCGCCTGTTGAAGGTGCGCGATCCCCTGCGCGAGCGCGTGCATCTGAACAAGTTCGAGCTTCTCACTTTCAGCCTCGCCGGCATGATCGGCGAAGTCGGCCGCCGCGCGATCGGGCGCAAGGCCATTTCCAGACCGGGGACTGCACATGACGCTTGAGGCGACCTCGCCCAGCGCCAATTACGGCTCGACCGCATCGAACAGCTCCTTCTACGCTGCGATGCGCATCCTGCCGCATGACCAGCGCGAAGCGATGTTCCAGATCTACAGCTTCTGCCGCCAGGTCGACGACATCGCCGATTCCGACGGCCCGCGCGACGAGCGGCTCGCCGCGCTTCAGGAGTGGCGCAACGACATCGACGCGCTCTATCAGGGCCATCCGCCGCCGCGGCTGAAGGACTACGTCGCCTCGGTGAAGACCTTCGGCCTCAAGCGCGAGGATTTCCTTGCGATCGTCGACGGCATGGAGATGGACGTGCCGCAGGACATCCGCGCGCCCGACATGACGACGCTCGATCTCTACTGCGATCGCGTCGCCAGCGCCGTGGGGCGGCTGTCGGTGCGGGTGTTCGGCCTGCCCGAGGAAGACGGCATCCAGCTCGCCTACCATCTCGGCCGCGCGCTCCAGCTCACCAACATCCTGCGCGACATCGACGAGGACGCTGGCCTCGGCCGGCTCTATCTGCCGCGCGAGGCGCTGCTGCATGCCGGCATCACCTCCAACGACCCGAACCGCGTGATCACCGAGCGCGCGCTGCCGAAGGTCTGCCAGCCGCTGACGCAGCGTGCGAAGGCGCATTTCGAGAAGTCTGACGAGATCATGAACCGCAACAAGCGCCGCGCCGTGCGCGCGCCGCGGATCATGTCGAAATACTACCATTCCATTCTGGACCTCCTGATCGCACGCGGCTTCAACGCGCCGCGCGAGCCGGTGCGTGTGTCGAAGGTCGCGCGCATCCTGATCCTGCTCCGTTACGCTTTCATCTGATGCAAAAGACAGCTCACATCATCGGTGCTGGAATTTCCGGCCTCTCCGCCGCCGTGCGGCTCGCCAATGCCGGCTTCAAGGTCGCCGTGCACGAGGCGACGCACCAGGCCGGCGGCCGCTGCCGTTCCTATTTCGACGGCGCCACCAATCTCACCATCGACAACGGCAATCATCTGCTGCTGTCGGGCAACAGCCATGCGCGCGCCTATGCCCGCTCGATCGGCACCGAGGCGGGCCTCGTCGGCCCCGAGCGCGCGCAGTTTCCGTTCGTCGACATCAAGACCGGGCAGCGCTGGCAGATCGATCTCGGCGATGGCCGGCTGCCGACCTGGGTGCTCGACGAGAGCCGCCGCGTTCCCGACACCGGGCTCAGCGATTATCTCAAGCTGGCGCCGCTGATCTGGGCGTCGGAGGAGACGCTGGTCGGCAAGTCCATTCCCTGCGAAGGCATCCTGTATCAGCGGCTGGTGCAGCCGCTGCTGCTTGCGGCGCTCAACGTCGATCCGCCCGAGGGCTCGGCCGGGCTTGCCGGCGCGATCGTGCGCGAGACGCTGCTTGCCGGCGGACAGGCGTGCCGGCCGCTGATTGCGCGCGACGGCTTGAGCGCCGTGCTGATCGAGCCTGCCGTCAAGTTCTTGCAGGAGCGCGGCCACACCGTTCAGCTCGGCCATGAGCTGCGTTCGTTTACGACCGGTGACGGCAAGGCCAGCGCGCTGAATTTCGGCGGCGAGGATGTGATCCAGCTCGGTGAGGGCGATGTCGTCGTGATGGCAGTGCCGCCGCGTGCCGCTGCGAGCCTGCTGCCCGGGCTGAAGACGCCGACCGAATTCCGCGCCATCGTGAACGCGCATTTCCGCTTTGAACCGCCGCCGGGCTCGGCGCCGATCCTCGGCGTGATCGGCGGCGTCGTGGAATGGCTGTTCGCGTTCCCGAACCGGCTCTCCGTGACCATCAGCAATGGCGACCGCCTGGTCGACATGCCGCGCGAGGAACTCGCGCAGGCGATCTGGAACGACGTCTGCAAGGCGGGCGGGGTCTCCGGCGAGCTGCCCCCCTGGCAGATCGTGCGCGAGCGCCGTGCCACATTTGCGGCCACGCCGGCCCAGAATGCCCTGCGTCCGGGGCCGGCCACTGCGCTGAAAAACCTGTTTCTTGCCGGCGACTGGACTGCTACGGGATTGCCTGCAACCATCGAGGGATCGGTGCGGTCCGGTGATCGCGCCGCCGATCTGGTTTTGGCCGCAAAGCGGCCCTGACGGGCAAAGTCCCGGTCAATTTCAATCGACTATCGGAGCAATCGAGCGACATGGATTCCGTGAACGCGACCAGCCGCGAAGCCTTGGAATCGGGCGTCCTGGAATCGAGCATTGCGTCGGCGACGCAAGGCGTTCTCGGCTTCCAGCAATCCGACGGCCATTGGGTGTTCGAGCTCGAGGCCGACTGCACCATTCCGGCCGAATACATCCTGCTGCGCCATTATCTCGCAGAGCCCGTGGACGCCGTGCTCGAGGCCAAGCTCGGCAATTATCTCCGCCGCGTGCAGGGCGCCCATGGCGGCTGGCCGCTCGTGCATGACGGCGAGTTCGACATGAGCGCGAGCGTGAAGTCCTACTTCGCGCTCAAGATGATCGGTGATTCCGTCGACGCCCCGCACATGGTGCGTGCGCGCGAGGCGATCCATGCCCGCGGCGGCGCGATCAACAGCAACGTCTTCACGCGCTTCCTGCTTGCGATGTTCGGCGTGGTGACCTGGCGCGCGGTGCCGGTGCTGCCGATCGAGATCGTGCTGTTGCCGTTCTGGTCGCCGTTCCACCTCAACAAGATTTCCTACTGGGCGCGCACCACCATGGTGCCGCTGATGGTTCTCGCCGCGCTGAAGCCGCTGGCGAAGAATCCGAAGGGCGTCGGGATCGACGAGCTGTTTCTCCAGGATCCGCGCTCGATCGGCATGACCGCGAAGGCGCCGCACCAGAGCATGGCCTGGTTCGTGCTATTCCGCGCGCTCGACGGCATTCTGCGCGTGATCGAGCCGATGTTTCCGAAGAGCCTGCGGCAGCGCGCGATCGATACGGCGCTCGCCTTCACCGAGGAGCGGCTCAACGGCGAGGACGGCATGGGCGCGATCTATCCGCCCATGGCCAACATCGTCATGATGTATGACGCGCTCGGCAAGGACGAGAATTATCCGCCGCGAGCGGTCACGCGCCGCGGCATCGACAAGCTGCTCGTGTTCAACGGCGACGAGGCCTATTGCCAGCCCTGCGTCTCGCCGGTGTGGGACACGACGCTGACCGCCCACGCGCTGCTCGAAGCCGGCGGTGACATAGCCCTGCCTGCGGCCAAGCAGGGCCTCGACTGGCTGATCCCGAAGCAGGAGCTCGAGGTGAAGGGCGACTGGGCGGTGAAGCGGCCCGACGTGCGCCCGGGCGGCTGGGCCTTCCAGTACAACAATGCCTATTATCCCGATCTCGATGACACCGCGGTGGTGGTGATGTCGATGGACCGCATGCGACGCGAGCACGGTGCGACCGGCTATGACGCCGCAATCGACCGCGGCCGGGAGTGGATCGAGGGCATGCAGAGCGACGACGGCGGCTGGGCCGCCTTCGACGTCAACAACCTCGAATACTATCTGAACAACATCCCGTTCTCGGACCATGGCGCGCTGCTCGATCCGCCGACCGAGGACGTCACCGCGCGCTGCATCTCCATGCTGGCCCAGCTCGGCGAGACCGAGAAGACCAGCAAGCATGTCGCCGACGGGGTCGCCTACCTCAGGAAGACCCAGCACCCGGAAGGGTCCTGGTACGGCCGCTGGGGCATGAACTTCATCTACGGAACCTGGTCGGTGCTCTGTGCCCTCAACATGGCCGGCGTCCGCCATAACGACCCGATGATTCGGAAAGCCGCCGACTGGCTGGCCTCGATCCAGAACAAGGACGGCGGCTGGGGCGAGGCCGCCGTCAGCTACCGTCTCGACTACAAGGGCTGGGAGGCGTCTCCCTCGACCGCCTCGCAAACGGCATGGGCCTTGCTTGCCCTGATGGCTGCTGGCGAGGTTGATCACCCGGCCGTCGCCCGCGGGGTGGAGTACCTGATTGCAACACAGAACAAAAAAGGACTGTGGGACGAGCAGCGGTACACCGCCACAGGCTTTCCTCGTGTATTCTATCTGCGTTATCACGGTTACCCGAAGTTCTTCCCGCTGTGGGCGTTGGCGCGGTATCGGAACTTGCGGAACACCAACAGCAGGGTGGTAGGGGTCGGGATGTGACTTTGGGGACGGGGGACTATCTGACCGTGGGTAATGCCATCGACCCGCGGCCGATATTGATCGTGACTGGACTGGTTCAGGAGGCCCGTATCGCGGCTGGGCCCGGAATGGCGGTCATTTGCTCGTCGAGCAGCCCGACCCAGTTGCGGGCGCTTCTGACGGTGGTGGATCCCGAGACGATTCGCGGCGTGATCTCGTTCGGCGTGGCCGGCGGGCTCGACCCGACGCTGCGCTCCGGCGACGTCGTGCTGGCGACCGAGGTGCTCTCCGGCGATACCCGCTGGGCCGCGGGCCTGTCGCTCGGCGACGACCTGATCGACCGCCTGACGTCGGGCCGCCGCCGCGTGGTGCGCGGCAGCCTTGCCGGCGCCGAGGAGGTGGTTACGAAGCGGTCCTGCAAGGCGGCGCTGCATTCGGAAACCGGCGCCTCCGCCGTCGACATGGAGAGCCACATCGCGGCCGCCTACGCCGCCGAGGCGGGGCTGCCCTTTGCCGCGGTCCGCGTCATCAGCGATCCCGCCCATCGCGCGCTGCCGGCGCTCGCCCGCGCCGCCATCAAGCCGAACGGCCAGATCGATCTCGCCGCCGTTCTGCGCGGCATCGTGCGCAATCCGACCACGCTGCATGCGCTGGTCTCGACCGGCATCGACTTCAACCGCGCGCTGCGTAGCTTGCGCGGCTGCCGCGACTATTTGATCGGCACCGAGCTCGTCGACAGCGAGGCCCTGGTCTCCAAGGCGGCCTGACCTCTTGATACGATAAAGCAAAGGGCCCGGTCGCCATTGGCGACCGGGCCTTTTGCGTTTTGGTGCCTGCTCACTCGGTCGCTTCCATGCGGTTTCGATCCACGACCCACAGCGTCCGTCGCATCATGCCCTCGACAATTGCCGCCGACTCGCTTGGACGCAGATAGATCGCCGTCGCACGACGCTCGTTCCGGACACGCTGGGCTCGATCGTCGGTTTGCTGGATTCAGCGCGATCAGCCTGACGAAGGTCGGCAATCTGCCTTATGGCACGAGTGGCCGCGCAGGGCCGTTTGGCTTCACGGGGCAGCGGATCTGCCTCCGGTCGCCTCGGGGCGTTCGTGCCGAAGATGAAAAGGCCCGGTCGCGGTGGCGACCGGGCCTTCTTTGTTCGTACCGACTTGCGTGCTTACGCGGCGGTCGACGCCTTCCGCGCCGCCTTCTCCTGCGCCGCGGCCGCCTCGTCCTTGCGGATCTCCGACAGGCGCTTCTGCACTTCCGCCGAGAAGATGTACTGCGCCGGACGCTGCTTGGTCATGTCGATCTCGGGCGCCATCGGGCCCGTGGTCCTGATGCCGCGCAGCGACACCCACATCGCCTTCAGCGGGTGGCTGATGGCAGCGGTCGCAGCCGTCGGCTCGTAGCCGCAATGGGCCATACAGTCGGCGCACTTCTCGTACTTGCCGGTGCCGTAGGTTTCCCAATCGGTGGTGTCCATCAGCTCCTTGAAGGTCTTGGCATAGCCTTCACCGAGCAGATAGCAGGGCTTCTGCCAGCCGAAGATGTTGCGCGCGGGCATGCCCCACGGCGTGCACTCGTATTCCTGGTTGCCGGCGAGGAAGTCCAGGAACAGGCCGGAATGCATGAAGTTCCACTTCTTGCCCTTGCCCATCGCGAAGACGTCGCGGAACAGCTTCTTGGTCTTGGTGCGGTTGAGGAAGTGCTCCTGGTCCGGCGCACGCTCATACGCATAGCCCGGCGACATCGAGACGCCGACACCGAGCTCGACGGTGAGGTCGAGGAATTTCGCGATCTCCTCGGCCGGATGGCCGTCGAAGATGGTGGCGTTGACGTTGACGGTGAAGCCGCGCGCCTTGGCCGCCTTGATCGCGGAGACGGCGCGGTCGAACACGCCCTTCTGCGACACAGCCTTGTCGTGATGGTCCTTCAGGCCGTCGAGATGCACCGAGAAGAACAGGTACGGGGAGGGCGTGAACAGGTCGAGCTTCTTCTCGAGCAGCAGCGCGTTGGTGCAGAGCGAGACGAACTTCTTGCGTTCGACCAGGCCGCGCACGATCTCGCCGATCTCCTTGTGGATCAGCGGCTCGCCGCCGGGAATGGCGACCATCGGCGCGCCGCACTCGTCGGCCGCGTCCCAGCACTCCTGGGCGGTCATGCGGCGGTTGAGGATCGCATCCGGATAATCGATCTTGCCGCAGCCGACGCAGGCGAGGTTGCAGCGGAACAGCGGCTCCAGCATCAGCACGAGCGGATAGCGCTTGCGGCCAAGCAGTTTCTGCTTGAGCAAATAGCCGCCGATACGCATTTCCTTGAAGAAGGGGATAGCCATTACAAGTTTCTTTCTGGGCTAGGAATTCGGGTGGGTCAGCTCGCAGCCAGTTCGGCCGGAAGCCGGAATTCGATGTTTTCCTCGCGGCCCGGCAGCACCGAGACCTTGACTGGTCCGATCCGCCGCATCGCTTCGATCACGTCATCCACGAGTACCTCAGGCGCCGAAGCGCCGGCCGTGACGCCGACGGTCTTGGCATCCTTCAACCACTCCGGATTGAGCGCGCTGCCGTCGGCAATCAAATAACTCGCGACGCCGGCCTCAGTGCCGATTTCGCGGAGCCGGTTCGAGTTCGAGCTATTGGCAGCGCCCACCACCAAGATCACGTCGACCAGCTTGCTCAAGTCCCTTACCGCAGATTGGCGGTTCTGTGTCGCATAGCAGATATCCCGGATATCCGGGCCTTGAATATCTGTAAAGCGGGCCTGGAGGGCCGCAATAATGTCCTTGGTGTCGTCGACCGACAGGGTGGTCTGGGTGATGTAGGCCACTGGCGTATCCGCCTGCAGCGTCAAGGCCTTAACCTCTTCAACGCTTTGGACAAGCAGCACCGGGGCGGGAACCTGGCCCATCGTGCCCTCGACCTCGGGGTGGCCGGCATGGCCGATCAGGATCAGGGTGCGGCCCCTGGAGATGTAGCGTTTCCCCTGATTGTGAACTTTCGTGACCAGGGGGCAGGTGGCATTGAGCACCGGAAGGTCGCGCGCGGCAGCCTCTTCCTCGACGCTGCGGGCGACGCCATGGGCACTGAAAACGGTCACGGCTTTCGGCGGAACCTCGGACAGTTCCTCGACGAAGATCGCGCCCTTGTTCTTCAGGCTCTCGACCACGTACTTGTTGTGCACGATCTCGTGGCGCACGTAGACGGGCGGGCCGTACTTCTCCAGCGCCCGTTCCACGATCTCGATCGCACGCACCACGCCCGCGCAAAAGCCGCGCGGCTGCGCTAGATAAACTTCCATAGGACGCCCATCACGCAATTTGCACCAATCCGCTTCTCAAGTCCCCGGCCGCACTTCGATACTGTCCAATGAGTTGCAATAACCGCACCATTGGTTTCGCGCACGCGGTAACCGCCCACCCTATCTGGGCCCCGGCGCATGGAGGCACAGCACTTTGTGTCAAAAAATCGGCAAAAAGGAAAGACCGGATGAAACCCTGGTTCCGTTACCGTGCGCATCCGCGGTATTATAATAGGGCATGCGCTCTGAGCAAAATGGCGACATTTGTGCTCACCGCTTCGCCACTTTCCCGCCTCAAGTCACCGGCTATACCGACCGCCCCGCATGATTTTGCCTAGGTCTGTCGCCGTTTACCTCGAACCTTCGTGCGGCGAGAACCACTCAAAACAGCAATAGGTTTCGCCGGGGAACTCCGATAAACAGCGGGCGTTTCCGGCAAGCTGTTAACCGCAGAAAGAAAAGATGCTGCAAAGCGTAGTCGTTGCCATCGTCAGGGCCTGCACCCGGTTTGCCTCCCTCGTCGTCGTTCTCGGGCTCCTGCTTTCGGTCGGGGCGGGCTATTACACGTCTAAGCATTTCGCCATCAACACCGACATCAATTCGCTGATTGCCCAGAATTTGGACTGGCGCCAGCGCGACCAGCAATTCGACCGTGCCTTCGACCGCGACGCGACGATTCTCGCGGTCGTCGAGGCCAGGACGCCGGAGATGGCGACCGCGGCGGCGGATGCGCTCTTCGCCAAGCTGAAGGACAACAAGACCGACTTCCAGTCGATGCAGCAGCTCGGCACCGGCGAGTTCTTTGAGAAGAACGGCTTGCTGTTCCTGCCGACCGAAGAGGTCGGCAAGATCACCAGCCAGTTCGAATCCGCAGCGCCCCTGGTCGAGATCATGGCCGGTGATCCCTCGATCCGCGGCCTGACCGGCGCGCTGGAGACGGGACTTGCCGGCGTCAAGCGCGGCCAGGTCAAGCTCGACAATACCGCGCGGCCCTTCAATCAGATCGCGCAGACCGTCGAGACCGTGCTCAACAAGGGCAAAGCGAGCTTCTCCTGGCGTGAGCTCGTCAGCGACGAGCCGCTGACGGATTCCGATAAGCGCGCCTTCATCGAGTTCAAGCCGATCCTGGACTACAACGCGCTGGAGCCCGGCAAGGGCGCCACCGACGCGATCCGCAAGGCGGCAGTTGATCTGGATTTTGCGAACAAGTACCAGGCACGAGTGCGACTGACCGGTCCCGTCCCGATCGCCAACGAGGAATACGCCACCGTCCAGGAGGGCGCCGTCGTCAACGGCGTCGGGACTGTGCTGGTCGTGCTGCTCATCCTGTGGATGGCGCTGCACTCGTCGAAGATCATTTTCGCGGTGTTCGTCAATCTCTTCGTCGGCCTTGCGCTGACGACCGCTGCCGGCCTGATGATGGTCGGCTCGTTCAATTTGCTGTCGATCGCGTTCGCCGTGCTGTTCGTGGGACTGGGCGTCGATTTTGGTATCCAGTACAGCGTCCGCTACCGCTCGGAGCGCTACAAGCACAACGATCTCTCCGGCGCGCTGGTGCTTGCCGCCAAGCGCTCCGCGGTGCCGCTGTCGCTGGCGGCAATGGCGACCGCCGCCGGCTTCCTCTGTTTCCTGCCCACCGATTACAAGGGCATCTCCGAGCTCGGCCAGATCGCCGGCGTCGGCATGCTGGTGGCGTTCCTCTCCAGCATCACCGTACTGCCCGCAATGCTGAAGCTGTTGAACCCGCCCGGTGAGCAGGAGCCCGTCGGTTATGCCTTCCTGGCGCCGCTCGATTACTTTCTGGAGAAGCACCGTGTGCTGGTCGTGGGCGGCACGTTGCTGCTGGCGCTCGCCGGCCTGCCGCTGCTCTACTTCCTGAAGTTCGACTTCAACCCGATGAACCTGCGCAACCCGAAGGCCGAGTCGATCGCGACCTTCCTCGATTTGCGCAAGGATCCGAACACCGGCGCCAATGCCATCAACGTGATGACCACGTCCGAGGAGCAGGCGAGGCAGGTCGAGTCGAAGCTGGAGAAGGTGCCGGAGGTGCTGCGCGTGATGTCGCTCGACAGCTTCGTGCCGACCGACCAGGCGCCAAAGCTGAAGCTGCTCGCGCAGGGCGCCAAGGTGCTCAACCCCGCGCTCAATCCTGACCAGGTCGACGCTGCGCCAACGGACAAGGAAAACGTCGAGGCGTTGAAATCCTCGGTCGACAATCTGCGCCGGACCGCCGGTGACACGAAGGGCCCGGGCGCCGTCGCCTCGCGCCGGCTGGCGGACGCGCTCGAAAAGCTCGCCAATGGCGACGAGGCCACGCGGAACACGGCGCAGGACGTGTTCGTCACGCCGCTGAAGATCGCGTTCGGCCAGCTCAGGAACGCGATGCAGGCCGGGCCGGTCACCCTGGCCTCACTGCCCCCCGAGCTCGTCAGCGCCTGGAAGAGCAAGGACGGGATCATCCGCGTCGAGGCGCAGCCGAAGGGCGATCCCAACGACAACGACACGCTGCGCAAATTTGCGGCGGCGGTGCTCGCGGCCGAGCCGACCGCGATCGGCGGGCCGGTCTCGATCCTGAAATCCGGTGACACCGTGGTGAAGGCGTTCATCCACGCCGGCATCTACGCGCTGCTGGTGATCGGCCTGTTGCTTTGGATCACGCTGCGGCGGTTCGTCGACGTGCTGATGACGCTGGTGCCGCTGCTGGTCGCCGGCGCGGTGACGCTCGAAATCTGCGTGTTGATCGGGCTGCCGCTCAACTTCGCCAACATCGTCGCGTTCCCGCTGCTGCTCGGCGTCGGCGTCGCCTTCAAGATCTATTATGTCGTGGCCTGGCGCTCGGGCAGGACAAACCTGCTCCAGACCAGCCTGACACGCGCGATCTTTTTCAGCGCGCTGACGACGGCGACCGCGTTCGGTAGCCTGTGGCTGTCGAGCCACCCCGGAACGTCCAGCATGGGCAAGCTACTCGCACTCTCGCTGGTGACGACGCTTGCCGCAGTGCTGCTGTTCCAGCCGGCCCTAATGGGCAAACCCCGCAATCTCAGGGAGTAGGCAGATGTCGCCGACCGGGTCGGCGGCGTTCTTCTGACCGGGCTTGGCGGTGGTAGCGGTCTTCTGGGCTGCGGGGGCAGGGGCCGGCGCTGTGGCGCTGGCGCCGGTCGTGCCGCCTGTTGTCGGGCCGCCTGTGGTGCCGCCGTTGTTGCCTTGGGCTTTCGGCGCCGCGCCGGTGGGCTTCGGTGCGCCCTTGGCCATGGCGTTGGCGGTGCTCAAAGGAATCGGCGGGGCGACGCGGGTCCAGGTCTCGCCGCCGCAGAGGAAGCCCATCACGCAGCCCTTGATTTCGAGCTGGTCGGTGCCGACGGTCGTGATGGTTGCGCTGTAGAGCTGGCCGTCCTTGGCGTTGTAGACCTGCCCTTCCCACTGATCGACGCCGGGCTTCTTCTTCATGTCGATCAGGGTCGCCATGCCCAGCGTCGGCCTGGTCTTTTTCGACGGATCCGGATTGTATTCATCGCGGCCGCCGGGCTGTTTTTCCCAGGAAACCGCGCCCCACATGCTGCCATTGCATTGGGCGACACGAATGTTGGCGACGGCGTCGGCGACCCGCCAGTCGCCGGTGGGATCGGCGGCGAGCGCGGGTGTCAGGCAGGTGTAACCACCAGCCAGTATTAGTCCGGTGTAAAGGGCTAAACGCATGATAGTTCCTTGGCAGTGCAACATGGTTTAAAGCTGTGCTTGCGAAGATGGTCCGAAAAAGGGCAAAAGGCCGCACAGACCGTTTTCGGTAACGGTCCCTTTTCAGTTGACGAGCCGGCCCTCAAGCGAAGTATGTAGCGGATGCACAGCCCAAATCCAGACATGTCTCAGCTATTCGCGGACCGTCAGGCCCAGCGCAGCACCCTGCATAATCGGTATCTGAACGAGCAGTTCGTTCGGGTTCTCAAGACCATCGGCTACGATGTCGGCTTCCAGAAGGGGCAGGGGCAGTACCTCTACGATCGCGAGGGGGCGCGCTATCTCGACCTGTTGTCCGGCTTTGGCGTGTTCGCGATCGGGCGCAATCACCCTGTCATGCGCGAGGCGCTCAAGAGCGTGCTCGATGCCGACCTGCCCAATCTGGTCCAGTTCGACGTCTCGGTGCTTGCCGGCGTGCTCGCCGAGCGGCTGCTGAAATACGTCCCCTATCTCGACAAGGCGTTCTTCGCCAATTCCGGCGCCGAATGCGTCGAAGCCGCGATCAAATTCGCCCGCGGCGCCACCGGCCGTCCCGGCATCGTCTATTGCGCCCACGGCTATCATGGCCTGACCTACGGCGCGCTGTCGCTAACGGGTGATTCGAACTTCCGTACCGGCTTCGAGCCGCTGCTGCCCGGCTGCACCTCGATTCCGTTCAACGACCTCGCCGCGCTCGAAAAGGCGCTGGCCTCGCGCGAGGTTGCGGCCTTCGTCGTCGAGCCGATCCAGGGCAAGGGCGTCAACATGCCCACCGACGAGTTCCTGCCGGGCGCTGCCGCGCTCTGCAAGAAATACGGCACGCTGTTCGTCGCCGACGAGATCCAGACCGGCATGGGCCGCACCGGCCGCTTCCTGGCGGTCGAGCACTGGAACGTCGAGCCCGACATGGTGCTGCTGTCGAAGTCGCTGTCCGGCGGCCACGTGCCGGTCGGCGCCGTGCTGACGCGCAAGAGCATCTTCGACAAGATCTTCAACCAGATGGACCGCGCCGTGGTGCACGGCTCCACCTTCTCCAAGAACGATCTGGCGATGGCCGCGGGCATCGCGACGCTCGACGTCATGGAGTCCGAGAAGCTGATCGAGTCCGCCGCCAAGCGCGGCGCCGAGCTGCGCCTCGCGCTGACGCGCATGGTGCCAGGCTACGAGCTGATGAAGGAAGTGCGCGGCAAGGGCCTGATGATCGGCGTCGAGTTCGGCCCGCCGAAGTCGCTGCGGCTGCGGGCGTCCTGGAACGTGCTGGAAGCTGCCAACAAGGGCCTGTTCTGCCAGCTCATCACCGTGCCGCTGTTCAAGGACCACAAGATCCTCACGCAAGTCGCCGGTCACGGCAGCCACACCATCAAGCTGCTGCCGCCGCTCACCATCACCGAGGAAGATTGCGGCTGGATCGAGCGCGCCTTCGACGACGTCATCGCCGGCAGCCACAAGGTCCCCGGCGCGATCTGGTCGCTCGGCAAGACGCTGGTGGACAACGCGGTGCGGCGGTCGGCGTAAATTCGCCGATCTATCTCAGCGGTCGTCATTGCGAGCGAAGCGAAGCAATCCAGTATCCCTCTGCGGATGCGGGCTGGATTGCTTCGCTCCGCCAGCTACCCCTCCACATTCGCCTTCATCGCCGCCTCGAACTTGTCGACGAATTCGGCGAGCTCGTCGGCGCCGATATCGCTGACGGCCCAGAAGTTCAGGCCGCGATTGCCCCAGCGGCGGCAGTTGAAGCCCTGCATGGTCTCGGTCTTCGGCGCGCGATATTCCGCGTTCGATGTCTGCGATACGAACAAATTGATCACGTGCTGCCGGCGCTTGTAAACGACGGCGCCGATGGCGCGGGCGTCGATATAGTCGAGCCGGCCGCCGACCAGCGTGAAGCCTTGCGCGGTGAGATCGATCACGGGCGGGGCGACGTCGAGCTTGCCGTTGAACCACGGCTTCACGGTGTGCTGGTCGGTGGAGACCACGTCGATGAGATGGCCGGCCTGAAGCGAGCGCAGATGCGCGGAGACGACCTCCGACAGGATGCGCTGCTGGTCGTCCTGGCGCAGCACCACGGCGACGACGCCGGAGGCGGCGAGCGCGGAGACGGCCGAGCCCATCGCAAAGCCGCGCAGCACGGAGCGGCGGGTCGGTTGCCGGCGCTGCGGCTGCGGCAGCGCGGCTTCGATCCGGGCGCGCAGGCTAGCCGGCGCGGCATAGCGCAAATCGGTGTCGGCGAGCACGCGCTGCATCTCGCGTTGTGCGGCAAACTCCGCGGCGCAGTCCGGGCAACTGGCAATGTGGGCTTCGACCTCGCGCGCGTGGCCGGCATCGAGCTCGTTGTCGAGCAGCGCGTGAAGCAGGATTTTTGCTTCGTCGCAGGTCATCTCGAGTGCTCCTCTTCCGCCGTCCAGGCCGCGCGCAGCATGGCGCGGGCGCGGGCGAGGCGGGACATCACGGTGCCGACGGGGGCGCCGACGGCCTCGGCGATTTCACGATAGGACAGGTTGTTGATCTCCCGCAGCACGAATGTTTCCTTGAACGGTTCGGCGAGCGCGTCGATCAACTTGCGGATGGCGCCGGCATCGCGGCTGCGCAGCACCTCGGTCTCGGGGCTCGCCTCGCTCTCCTGCCAGATCGGCGTCTGCTCGGCGGCGCCGGGCGTATCCTCGATCGCGCTGGGCCTGTGCGCGCGCCGCGCGTATTCTGCGTTGCAGACGTTGCGCAGGATCGCGAACAGCCAGGGCTTCATCGCCGGCCCGCGATAGCTGTCAAAATGCTTCAGCGCGCGCAAATAGCACTCCTGCACCGCATCCTCGGCGTCGGAGGCATCGCGCAGCAGATAGCGCGCGAGCGTGTAGACGTCGTCGAGATAGGGCAGCGCGGCTTCACGGAAGCGCTGCGCCTTCTGCAAATCGTCGTTGGCGGGCATCGCTCCTCGCTTTGCCTCTTGTTCTGCGCGTCGCGTTGTTTCGTCCCTGTTTGTTTCGTCTCCGTGTGTGACGGAAGGCACACGAGCCCGGCCGGCGTGGGACCACCGGCCGGGCAAGACGTTGATGCCTTGGTTTGAGACGTTACTCAACCTTGATCATCCCCGTCATGTGCGGGTGCAACGAACAAAAATATTTGTAGTCGCCCGCATTGGTGAAGGTGAACGAGAACTTGTCGTCGGTGTCCAGGGCCTTGGACCTGAACTTGCCGGCCGACACCACGGTGTGCGGGATGTCGTCCCGGTTGGTCCAGGTCACGGTGGTGCCGAGCTTGATCTTCAACTCGGCCGGCTGGAAAACGAAATTGTCGATATGCACTTCCATGTCGTCGGCACGGGCCGTCGTTGCGGGCAACAGGATGGCCGCGACCACGGCGACACCGAAGTCGCGGCGATTGAGTGTTTTCATTGTCAGCTTCCGTTCAGCCTTTTTCCGTTCAATCTTGGATCAACCCTGCAGCGGCGTGTCGATGATCGCGAGCCGCTGCTCGTTCTGCTTGAAGTTGATGCTGGCGACGCCGAGCATGCCGCGCAGCTTTGCGTCCTCGACCTTCATCGGTCCGGGCGAGGGCGCGGTCCCCGGCGCGGGCTGCGGGAACGCAGTCGAGCGCGCGGTGTGGAAAGTGACGTTGCCCTCGACCTTCTGCATCACCTGATGGATATGTCCGTTCAGCACGGTGACGGAGCCGAAGCCCTTGACGTATTCGAGCGCGCGACCGCCGTCCTCGGTGCCCCAGCCCCATTCGGGATAGACCGTCCAGAGCGGGATATGCGCGAACAGCACGATCGGTGTCGATTTCGACTTGCCGCGCAGATCGTCCTCGAGCCAGGCGAGTTGCTCGGCGCCGAGATTGCCGAGACCGCCGCCCTTGAGGTCGACGACGTTGACGAGGCCGATGAAGTGTACGCCGCCGGCGTCGAACGAATACCAGCCTGCACCCTTGGTGCCGCGGCCGTAACGCTCGCGATAGAATTTCACCTCCTCGTCGAGAAAGTCATGCTCGCCAGGCACGTAGTGCACGTCGAGCTTGCTCTGCGAGATGATGCGGTCGGCATTGTCGAACTCGGCGGCCTTCGACAGGTGCGTGATGTCGCCGGTGTGGATCATGAAGGAGGGTTTTGCCGGCATTGCGTTGATCTTGTTGATGGCCTCCTCCAGCGTGCCGAGCGCGTTGGGGTTTGCCGGCTTGTCGAAGCCGACATGGCTGTCGCTGATCTGGAGGAAGGTCATGCCGGGCGCGGCTGCCGTGGCGGCCTGCGCGGAATCGATGATGCCGAGCGAGCGCGGCACGCCGCCCGTGATGGTCCAGAGCACCCCGGTGCCGGCCCAGGTCATGCATTCCAGCACCTTGCGGCGGCTGACGCCGTCCCCGTGATCGTGTCCGCTCATCGCACGTCTCCACTTCGCCCGGAATTGGGCTTCGGGGAGGTGATTGGGGGCGGAGGAGACTTATTCCCGGATGCGATGACGTTTTCGTGAGGTGGTAGGGTCTCGTGTCCCGGACGCGGTGCAGCGCCCAAGAGCGGGTTCACGCGCGTCTTCGACGCGTTATGGCGGTGCGCCGCAGAGCCGGGACCCACGCGGCTCGGATTGTCTGGGCCGGGCTCTGCGCAGCAGCGTTGCACGCTGCAGCGCGTCCGGGGCGCGAGACTTATTTCGCGAATTCCCGCACGGCCTCCACCACGCGTTCCGGCACTTCCTGCGCCACGCAGTGCCCGGCGCCCTCGAAGACCAGTGTGCTGACGCGCGGAATCAGCGACACGGCGCGTCGCGCCATCTCCTTGTAGATCGGCCCCGACTTCGCGGCGGTGGTGACGCGCACCGGGCAGTCGATCTCGGTGAGCGAGACAAACGGATTGCCGCGGGCATCGCCGACATAGACCTGCTCCATCGCCTCGTAGATCGGACGCAGGATTGCGAATTCGATCTCGGGCGTGCAGCAAAGCCGAACCCGGCCATTCTCCAGCGGCACGAAGCCGTGGCGCACATAGGCCCGCAGCGATGGTTCGGTCCAATCGGCAAACGCCGGCGCTGTGCGGTAGCGCTCGAACACGGTGTCGGCACTGTCGAATTCGGCCCGCCGGCGCAGCGTGCCCTGGACGCGGGTGAGCGAGTCTTCGCTCAAGCCTCCGGGCCGCGCCGCGCGCGGGTCCATCACGGTCGGCTCCATCACGAACAGGCGCGTGAAGCGTCCTGGCCGAAGTTTCGTCGCGAGCAGGAGATCGGTCGCGCCGGCGCTGTGGCCGATGCCGTAGACGTCGCGCAGATCGAGCGCATCGATCACCCGGCAGACATCCTCGGCATAATCAAGGAAATGATAGGCATCGGGCTTGTGGCTCGCGCCGTGGCCGCGGCGGTCGAGCGCGTAAACGGTGCAGGTCGATGCAAGCTCGCGCGCGACCTCGTCCCAGACGTCGGCGACGAAACCGGTGCCGTGCACGAGCAGCGCGGGCGGCCTCCCGCTCTCGCCCCATTGCAGCATCGCGATCTGCGCGTCAGTGGGGCCAATGGAGAAGCGATGTGGATTGATCATGGGGACGGGACGCTACTTCGCGTCCTCCAAAATCATCGTCGCGCCCTTCTCGGCGATCATCGCTGTCGGCGTATTGGTATTGCCTGACGTTATCGTCGGCATGATCGACGCGTCGATAATGCGCAGGCCGCTCAGGCCGTAGAAACGCAGCCGCTCGTCCACCACCGCCATCGGATCATTCGCCGCGCCCATCTTTGCGGTGCCGACGGGATGGAAGATGGTGGTGCCGATGTCGCCGGCGGCCTTGGCGAGCGAGGCATCGTCGTCGCCGACGGTGGGACCGGGCAGATATTCGCTCGGGCGATATTTCGCGAGCGCCTTCTGCCGCATCAGTCGCCGCGTGGTCCGGATGGCGTCGGCGCCGACCTGGCGGTCGTCGTCGGTCGACAGATAGTTCGGCGCGATGATCGGCTTCTCGTCCAAGCTCGCCGAGCGCAGCCGCACCGTGCCGCGCGAGGTCGGCTGCAGATTGCAGGCGCTCACGGTGATCGCGGGGAAGCAGTGCAGGGGATCGCCGAACTTGTCGAGCGACAGCGGCTGCACGTGGAACTGGATGTTGGCGCGGGCGCGCGTCGCGTCGGAGCGGGTGAAGATGCCGAGCTGCGACGGCGCCATGGTCAGCGGTCCGCGGCGGCGGAAGGCGTAGTCGAGCCCCATCAGGCCACGGCGGAACAGATTGTAGTAGGTCTCGTTCAGCGTGCGCACACCCTCGACCTTGTAGATCGCGCGCTGCTGGAGATGGTCCTGAAGGTTGCGGCCGACGCCGGGCTTGTCCATCACGATGTCGATGCCGAGCGGCGACAGCCAGTCGGCGGGACCGATGCCGGAGCGATGCAGCACCTGCACTGAGCCGATGGAGCCTGCCGAGAGGATCACCTCGCGCTTCGCGCGCGCCTCGATGACCTCGCCATTCTGGATGAAGCGTACGCCGACGGCGCGGCCCTGCTCGATGATGAGACGATCGACCAGCACGTTCTTCTCGAGCCGCAGATTTTGGCGGTTCAGTGCGGGCTTGAGGAAGCCGCGCGCGGACGACCAGCGCCGACCGCGCTTCTGGTTGACGTGGAAATAGCTGGTGCCTTCGTTGTCGCCGGTGTTGAAATCCGGAATGCGCTTGATGCCCATCTCCTCGGCGGCGTCGCCCACGGCGTCGAGAACGGCCCATGACAGCCGCGGCGCCTCGATGCGCCAGCCGCCGCCGGCGCCGTGATGCTCGCTCGCGCCGAGGAAGTGATCTTCGAGTTTCTTGAACAGCGGCAGCACGTCGTCATAACCCCAGCCGGTCATGCCGAGCTGGCGCCAGTGGTCGTAATCAGCGGCCTGTCCGCGCATCGAGATCATGGCGTTGATCGCCGAAGAGCCGCCGATCACCTTGCCGCGGGGATAGGCCAGCGAGCGGCCATTGAGACCGGGCTCGGCCTCGGTCTTGAACATCCAGTCCGAACGCGGATTGCCGATCGCGAAGAGATAGCCGACCGGAATGTGGAACCAGATCCAGTTGTCGTCGCCGCCGGCTTCGAGAATGAGGACGCGATTCCCTGATACGGCCGAGAGGCGGTTGGCGATGATGCAGCCGGCCGTGCCGGCCCCGACGACAATGTAGTCAAACTCACCTTCGAGCCGCCTCGGCATTCTGCTTCCACCCAAACAGGCGTCATGCCCAGGCTCGTCCCGGGCATCCACGCGCTTTCCGTCCTAATAGTCAGACGTGGATGGCCAAGACAAGCTGGTGACAGGCCCGGCCATGACGAGAGCACAGGGGACCCTCGATCCACGGGAGTTAGGTGGACTGGTGCTTGCATGGTAGACAGTCCTGTATTCCCAACAAGGCTTGAGACCCTCCATGCCCATCGTGAACCGAGTCGCCGACCTCCAACCCGATATTCAGGCATGGCGCCGGGACATCCACCAGCATCCGGAGCTGCTGTACGACGTTCACCGCACCGCAGCATTCGTTGCGGACCGGCTGCGCGAGTTCGGCTGCGACGAGGTCGTGACCGGCCTCGGGCAGACCGGCGTGGTCGGCGTGATCAAGGGCAGCAAGCCGGCCGGCGATGGGCTCAAGGTGATCGGCATGCGTGCCGACATGGACGCGCTGCCCGTCGACGAGCAGACCAACCTGCCTTACGCCTCCAAGACTCCGGGCAAGATGCACGCCTGTGGCCATGACGGCCACACCGCGATGCTGCTCGGTGCGGCCCGCTACCTTGCCGAGACCCGCAACTTCGCCGGCGATGCTGTCGTAATCTTCCAGCCTGCCGAGGAAGGCGGCGCCGGCGGCGCGGCCATGGTCAAGGACGGCCTGATGGAGCGTTTCGGCATCGAGCAGGTCTACGGCATGCACAACGGCCCGGGCATTCCGATCGGCTCGTTCGCAATCCGGCCGGGCCCGATCATGGCGGCGACCGACGAGGTCGACATCATGATCGAGGGCCTCGGCGGCCACGCCGCGCGTCCGCACAAATGCGTCGATTCCGTGCTGGTCGGCGCGCAGGTGATCACCGCGCTGCAGTCAATCGTCGCCCGCAGCGTCGATCCCCTGGAATCGGCCGTGATCTCGATCTGCGAATTTCACGCCGGCAACGCCCGCAACGTCATTCCGCAGACCGCAACGCTGAGGGGCACCATCCGCACGTTGTCGCCGGAGGTGCGCAAGCTGGTCGAGAAGCGCGTGCACGAGGTGGTGGCGGGCGTGGCGCAGATCACCGGCGCCAAGATCGACCTGCACTACAAGCGCAACTACCCTGTCGTGAACAACCACGCTGCGGAGACCGAGGTGGCGCGGCGCATCGCCAGGAACGTTGCCGGCGAGGCCAATGTGCACGAGATGCCGCCGCTGATGGGCGGCGAGGATTTCGCCTACATGCTGGAAGCGCGGCCCGGCGCGTTCATCTTCTGCGGCAACGGCGACAGCGCCGGCCTGCATCACCCAGCCTACAATTTCAACGACGAGGCGATCGTGTTCGGCACGTCCTATTGGGTCAAGCTGGTCGAGGAATCGCTCGCGGCGTCTTAACGCCGCCCCCCGAACCACAAACGAAAAGGGCCCGTTCATCGCACGGGCCCTTTGTCTTTGAGGCGCGTGATCGGCTTCAGAAGATCCGCGAGAAGATCACATACAGCGTGGCCGACAGCGCGATCGCGCAGGGCAGCGTCAGCACCCAGGCCATCAGCAGGTTGCGGATGGTCGCCATCTGCAGGCCCGAGCCGTTCGCGGCCATGGTGCCGGCGACACCCGACGACAGCACGTGGGTGGTCGAGACCGGCAGGCCGAACACGTCGGCGGCGCCGATCGTGGCGGCGGCGACCAGCTCGGCGGAGGCGCCCTGTGCGTAGGTGAGATGGGTCTTGCCGATCTTCTCACCGACGGTGACGACGATGCGCTTCCAGCCGACCATGGTGCCGAGGCCGAGCACGATGGCGACGGCGACCTTCACCCAGGTCGGGATGAACTTCGTGGCGCTATCGAGGCCGCCCTTGTAGGCGTTCAAGGTCGCGACCTCTTCCTTGTTGAGGTCGTTTTCCTTGTCCTTCATCAGGAAGCGGATCGCTTCCGAGGTCAGGTACATGTCGTTACGGGTGTTGCCGACCACTTCCGCCGGTACCTTGTTGAGCGAGCCGTACTTCGCGACCTGGTCGCCGACATCCTTCACCAGCACCGACAGCGAGGGGTAGGTGCCTTCGCTGATGTGGTGCGAGGTGATGTACTGCGTCACCGCAGGACGAGGATCGCCGATGATCGAGTGACCGGCGCCCTTGGCCGCGATCACCTTGGAGGCGGCCTCCGAGACCTTCTGGAACTGGGCGACCTGGCTCTCCGGCAGCGCGCGGTTGAGCGCGTAAGCGGTCGGCACGGTGCCGATCAGGATCAGCATGATCAGGCCCATGCCCTTCTGGCCGTCGTTCGAGCCGTGGGCGAAGCTGACGCCGGTGCAGGTTGCGATCAGCAGGCCGCGGATCCAGAGCGGCGGCGCCTTGTTGCCTTCGGGCGCGGCATAGAGCGCAGGGTTGCGCACGATGAACTTGAGCAGCAGCAGCAGCACGGCGGCGCAGATGAAACCGAACAGCGGCGACAGCAGCAGCGCGTAGCCGATCTCGGTGGCCTTGCTCCAGTCGACGCCCGAGGTGCCGTCGCGGCCGCGCATGACGGCATTGGCGATGCCGACGCCGATGATCGAGCCGATCAGCGTGTGCGAGGAGGAGGCGGGCAGGCCGAAATACCAGGTACCGAGGTTCCAGATGATCGCGGCGATCAAGAGTGCGAACACCATGGCGAAGCCGGCGCTGGAGCCGACCTGGAGGATCAGCTCGACCGGCAGCAGCGAGACGATGCCGAACGCGACCGCGCCGGAGGACAGCAGCACGCCGAGGAAGTTGAAGAAGCCCGACCACATCACCGCGAATTCAGCCGGCAGCGAATGGGTGTAGATCTCGGTGGCCGCCGCGTTGGCGGTGTCGTGGAAGCCGTTGACGAATTCGAAGCCGAGCGCGATCAGCAGCGCGACGAACAAGAGGATGTAGGGCAGGAAGGTCGTCACCTTCGTGCCGGTCGCGTTGACGTCGACATAGATGCTGTAGGCAACGAACAGCAGGCCTGCGGCAAGGATGCCGAAGAACAGGATCATCGTGAGCGGGTTAAAACCCTTGTCGAGATTTGGCCTGGAAGCCGGCTGGACGGGCGTCGGATCGCCTACCGCACGGTCGAATGCAACGTCTGTCATTTTTGGACGCCCCTTAACTAATTTGAAGGGGCTATTGTCCGCGATGGATTTGAAGGCTGGATGACAACTGCGTCCTAAAGTCGCTTTCCCACCAGTATTCGCCAGTATTTAGGCGGCGCGTGGGGCTTTCTTCTGCAAACTGGCGGCAATCTTCAGGTCTTCGACAAAGCGCTGATATTCCAGCACTTTGGCTTCCGGATCAGGCAGCCGCAACAGATAGGACGGGTGCACCGTCACCAGTGCCTTGCGTCCCTCGGGCATATCTATGAGCCGGCCACGGGTCTTGCCGATCGGGGTGATCTTGCCGAACACGCTCTGCGCGGCGGTGGCGCCCATTGCCACGATGAGCTCGGGCTGGATTGCCGAAACTTCCCGCTCGTACCATTGCCGGCACGCCCGGATCTCCGGCGTCGCCGGCTTCTGGTGCAGACGGATCTTTCCGCGCGGCACGAATTTGAAGTGCTTGACCGCGTTGGTGACGTAGACCTTGTTGCGGTCGACGCCGGCTTCCTGAAGCGCACGGTCGAGCATCTGGCCGGCCGGGCCGATGAAGGGGTGGCCGGCGAGGTCTTCCTTGTCGCCGGGCTGCTCGCCGACCAGCATGATGGTCGCGTCTTTCGGGCCCTCGCCGAACACGGTCTGCGTCGCGTCCTTGTAGAGCGGGCAGGCGCGGCAGTGCGCGGCCTCCTCGCGGAGCGCTTCGAGATCGTCGGCAGCCAGCTTGCGTGGCATCGGAGCCTCCGGCCGCTTCTGGGGCTTGTGCGGATCGGTTGCGGCATTGGCGATCATGGCGCCGGTCATGCGCTCGGCGTCCTCGATCAAGGGCTTAATGATCGACGCCTCGGGCAGGTTCCTCCAGTATTTCTTCGGCATCTCCGTCTGCATCGCCTTCACCTTCAGCCGCGCCGGGTTGAAGATGCTGGCGTAGTAGCGCCGCCAGGTTTCCTCGAGCCGGTCTTCGCCGGGTGCTTCGCTCTTGCTCACGCCCGACGTGAACGAGAGCGCGTGGCCATCCCAATGCGCACACAGATCGGGTGTCAGGATCGACCATGGCATGTCGGCGAAGCGCTTGGCAAAGAACGGCGCGGCAAGCTCGACGATGTAATGCTCCGGCTCGAACCAGGCGACGTAATGCGCCGCGCGCTCGCGGCCGATCTCGCGGAAGCGCACGAAGGCATGCATCTTGTGCTCGTCGCGATGGACTGCTCTTGCCATGGCGGTGACTTGCGCGACATCAGGATTGGTCGCGACCTCGATGAGATCGTGATTGTCCTTCAATCGCCAGAGCAGGCGATAGAGGATCGCAAAGCGCTCGCCGTCGCGATGCAGGATCGCGGCCTTGGCGAGATCGACGAATTTTGCCGAGACGTTAAAGGTGCTGTCGTTCACCTCAAATATCGGAGACGGGGAGGGCGGTGCAAACAGCTCGGCTTCGCCGCCTTGTACGGTCCAGGTGACATCGGTTGGCTGCACATGATGCAGCACGAGGCTACGCGCGGCTTTGCGCCAGCCGTCGAAATCGGTTTCGGTGTCGAGGGTGATGTACTGCATCAGAAGCCAAACCCCAATTGTGTTGCCTTCGGCTTGAACCGTTCGATCAGCCGCGCCTCGTCGAGGCGATGCGGCGCGGGCCGGTGATCGCTGAGGACGATGAATGGCAGCGCCTTGTTGCGGGGCACATGCAGCCGCGCGAGATCGGAGAGGCGGATCGTGGTGGTGCGCCGCGTCGCGATGATGCGTTCGACCGCCTTGGTGCCGAAGCCCGGCACGCGCAACAGCTCCTCGCGGCTGGCGCGGTTGACGTCGAGCGGGAAGCGGTCGCGATGGCGCAGCGCCCAGGCGAGCTTCGGATCGATGTCGAGCGGCAGCATCGCGCTGTCGTCAACGATCTCCGCAACGTCGAAACCGTAGAACCGCATCAGCCAGTCGGCCTGGTAAAGCCGGTGCTCGCGCAGCAGCGGCGGCTGTACCAGAGGCAAAGCGCGGCTGGCATCGGGGATCGGGCTGAAGGCGGAGTAATAGACGCGCCGCAGCCGGTAGGAGCCATAGAGATTGGAGCTGGTGTGCAGGATGGTGTGATCAGAGGCCGCGTCGGCGCCGACGATCATCTGTGTGCTCTGTCCGGCGGGCGCGAAGCGCTGCGGCCTGGCCTTCGTCTTTGTGCTGCGGTTTTCCTCGGCCTCGTCGAGCTTCAGCCGCAGCCGGCCCATGGTGCGGCGGATCGCGCGCACATCCTTTTCCGGTGCGTATTGCTGCAGGCTCGTCTCCTCAGGCATCTCGATGTTGATGGAGAGGCGATCTGCATATTTGCCGGCTTCCGCGATCAGCGCGTCGTCGGCCTCGGGAATGGTCTTGAGATGGATGTAGCCGCGGAAGTGATGCTCCTCGCGCAGTTTGCGCGCGACGCTGACCACCTGCTCCATGGTGTAGTCGGGGCTGCGGATGATGCCGGAGGAGAGAAACAGGCCCTCGATGTAATTGCGCCGGTAGAAGTCGAGCGTGAGCTTGACCACTTCGTCGATGGTGAAGCGGGCACGCGGCACGTTGGAGGAGGCGCGGTTGACGCAATAAAGGCAGTCGTAATTGCAGGCGTTGGTCAGGAGCACTTTGAGCAGCGAGATGCAGCGTCCGTCCGGCGCGTAGGAATGGCAGATGCCCATGCCCGGCGCGGTCGAGCCCATGCCCTTGCCATCGCTGGAATCCCGCTTCTCGGTGCCGCTGGAGGCGCACGACGCGTCGTATTTGGCGGCATCAGCCAGAATCTCCAGCTTGCGTTGTACGTCCATCGTGGAATCCCTTTGATTCAGCTTACGAATCCGGATGAGCACCAATTCGATTGACTCCCCGGCCGCTGTTAGCTTTATATTAGAACATATCATGAACAAATGAGCCAGCCGTAGGTTCTTATTTTTGAGAACCTCGGCAATCACCTCTGAAGGAGCGGCGTATATGAGCGGCGCACGGATGAACGCGCTTGCGACCTTGCGCGGCCAGATCGAGCGCATCGAGACGGCGGAGGTCGTGCATCAGCACGATCGCGTCGCGCTCGGCCACGACGAGGTCGACAGCGCGCTGAAGGGCGGGCTCGCGCGCGCGGTGATCCACGAGGTGTTTTGCGAGGGCCGGCAGGGAACCGCCGCGACGGGTTTTGTCATGGGGCTTGCGGGGCGTGTCTCGCGGCGCCGGCCGCTGCTGTGGGTGCGGCAGGATTTTTCGGAACTCGAGACCGGCGCGCTGTCGATGAGCGGGCTTGCCGAGATCGGTCTCGATCCGCGCCGCGTGGTGATGGTGCGCGCCGCCGATGTCGAGAGCGCGTTGCGGACCTCGGCCGATGCGCTCGCCTGCGACGCGCTTGGCGCCGTTGTGCTCGAGCTCTGGGGTGAGACGCGGCAGTTCGATCTCGTGGCGAGCCGCAAGCTGACACTGGCCGCGCAAGGCTCCGGTGTCACCGGCCTGATGTTGCGGATGGCCGCGCAGCCGCTGCCCTCGACCGCGGAGACGCGGTGGATGTTGCGCGCGGCGCATTCGCCGCCGGGCCCGGCATGGAGCTCCTGGGGCGCGCCGCGCTTCGATGCCGAACTCTTGCGCAATCGTCATGGCCCGTGCGGCCGGTGGATCATGGAATGGAAATGTGATGAGTGCCAGTTCTCTGAACCGTCGACGTATCCTCAGCCTGTGGCTGCCGCGCCTGCCCATCGATCGGATTCAGCGGTTCTTCGGCGCGCTGGGTAAGACCAATGATCCGAGCATCGTTGTCATCAAGGACAACAATGCGCTGGTGATCCATGCGCTGGACGAAGCCGCCGAGCGCCTCGGCTTGCACATCGGCCAGCCCCTGGCCAATGCACGGGCGATGTGTCCGGACTTGAAAGTGTTCGACGCCGATGTCGTGGCCGATGCGAAGACGCTCAGCGACGTCGCCGACTGGTGCGACCGCTTCACGCCGCTGGTGGCGCTCGATCCGCCGTACGGGCTGTTTCTGGACATCACCGGCTGCGCGCATCTGTTCGGCGGCGAGGCTGCGTTGTTGCAGACCTTCGTCCGCGCGCTCGCCCGTCAGGGTTTTGCCGTCAGCGCGGCGATCGCCGGCACCTCGGTCTGTGCGCGCACGCTGACGCGGCAGGCCTCCGGCACCATCGTCGCCGATGGCGGGGAGGCGGCGGCGATCAGCCGGCTGCCGGTATCCGCGCTTGGTGCGGGCGAGGCCATCACCACTGGTCTGCGCCGCGCCGGCCTGAAAACCATCGGCGATGTCGCCTCGCGCGAGCCGCATGAGATCACGGCGCGGTTCGGCGCGCGGTTCTCCACGCTGCTCGCGCATGCGCAGGGGCATGGCGATGCCCCGATCAATCCGCGCAAACCGCTGCCGGATTATATCGTGGAGAAGCGCTTTGCCGAACCGATCGCCACCGACACCATGATCGCGCTGACGCTGTCGCGGCTCGCCGACACGCTGATCGCGTCCATGGAGAAGCAGGGCAAGGGCGCGCGGCGCCTGGAAGCCGCCTTCTTTCGTACCGACGGCGTGGTGCGCGCGATCATGGTCGAGACCGGGCGGCCGGTGACGCAAAGCAAAGTCATCGACCGGCTGTTTCGCGAACGTCTCGATGCGCTCGCCGATCCGCTGGATCCCGGCTTTGGTTTCGACATGGTGCGGCTGTCGGCGAGCCGCACCGAGATCGTGGTGCAGGAGCAGCGCGATCTCGACGCCCATGTCCATGACAATGACGAGCTCGCCGCGCTGATCGACCGCATCGCCGCGCGCATCGGCGGAAAGCGCGTCGTCGTGCATTTGCCTGAGGATACCCATATCCCCGAATGTGCGGTGCTGGCCGCGCCTGCCCAGCACCATCTCGCCGTGGCCATGCAGGCCGAATGGCCGGCGCGCGCCGAGAGCGAGCCGCCGCTGCGCCCCCTGCGGCTGTTCGACAGACCGGAGCCGATCAAGGTGCCGTTCGCGACCGTGCCGGACGGCCCGCCGCATCAGTTCACCTGGCGGCGTGCGCTGCATGCGGTGGTGCGGGTGGAAGGGCCCGAGCGCATCGCGATGGAATGGTGGCGGCAGGACGGCAAGCAATTGACGCGGGATTATTTCCGCATCGAGGATGCCGAAGGCCTGCGCTTCTGGATCTTTCGCGACGGTCTTTACGAAGGAGAGGTGTTCGACGACGAAGGCAAACCCATTCCCCCCAACTGGTATGTGCACGGTCTCTTCGCATGACCACGCCCGCTTATGCCGAGATCGGCATCACCACCAACTTCTCCTTCCTGCGCGGCGGCTCGGATCCGCGCGCCTATGTGCATCAGGCGAGCATCCTCGGCATTCCCGTGATCGGCATTGCCGACCACAACACGCTCGCCGGCGTGGTGCGCGCCTACAAGGAGCTCGACAATGACAAGGTGCTGCACAAGCCGAAATTGCTGATCGGCGCGCGCATCGTCTTCATCGACGGCACGCCCGACATTTTTGTCTATCCGCGCGACCGCGCCGCCTATGGCCGGCTGTGCCAGCTCCTCACCAGAGGCAAGCGCGGCGACGACATCACGCGGATCGAGAAGGGCGAATGCCATCTCTCTTTTGCCGACCTTCTTGAGTTTTCCGAGGGCCAGCTCCTGATCCTGACGCTGCCGCATCGCTTCGAGCCCGCGCAGGCGCTGGATGTTCTCGCCAAGCTTAAGGACAGCCGCGCCGAGGGCGTGTGGCTGGCGGCGAGCCTGGTCTATCGCGGCGACGACCGCCGCCGCCTGGCGCGGCTCGATGATCTCGCCGCCAAAGCAAACGTGCCGCTGCTCGCGACCAACGAGGTGCTCTATCACGATCCCGGCCGCCGTCCGCTCCAGGACGTGCTCACCTGCATCCGGGAAAAAACCACGATCGAGGCGGTCGGAAGGAAGCTCGAAGCCAACGCCGAGCGCTTCCTGAAGACGCCACGCGAAATGTCGCGGCTGTTCCGCGATTTTCCCGAGGCGATCGCGGAGACCATGCGCTTTGCGGGCAAGATCGATTTCACGCTCGACCAGCTCAAATACCAGTATCCGGACGAACCGGTGCCGCGGGGCAAGACCGCGCAAGAGCATCTGGAGGATCTGACCTGGGCCGGCGTCGACAAATATTTCGGCGGCAAGATCGATGACAAGCTGCGCACGACCCTGAAGAAAGAGCTCGCGCTGATCGCCGAGCTGAAATACGCGCACTACTTCCTCACCGTGCACGACATCGTACATTATGCGCGCAGCCAGAACATCCTGTGCCAGGGGCGGGGATCGGCGGCGAACTCAGCGGTCTGCTACGTGCTCGGCATCACCTCGGTCAATCCGACCAGCGTCGATCTCCTGTTCGAGCGCTTCATCTCCAAGGAGCGGCTGGAGCCGCCTGACATCGACGTCGATTTCGAGCATTCGCGGCGCGAGGAGGTGATGCAATATGTCTATCGCCGCTACGGCCGCCACCGCGCCGCGATCATCGCCACCGTGATCCATTACCGTCCACGCAGCGCCATTCGCGACGTCGGCAAGGCGCTGGGCCTGACCGAGGACGTCACCGCCGCGCTCGCCGACACCGTCTGGGGAAGCTGGGGCAAGGGCCTCAACGACATGCAGGTCAGGCAGGCCGGGCTCGATCCCAGCAATCCCATGATCAACCTCGCGGTCGAGCTTGCGACCGAGCTGATCGAATTCCCGCGTCATCTCTCCCAGCATGTCGGCGGCTATGTGCTCACCCAGGACCGGCTCGACACCTATGTGCCGATCGGCAACGCCGCGATGGACGAACGCACCTTCATCGAGTGGGACAAGGACGACGTCGACGCGCTCAACATGATGAAGGTCGACGTGCTCGCGCTGGGCATGCTGACCTGCATCCGGAAATGTTTTGATTTGATCGACCACCACAAGGGCAAGCGCTGGGTTCTGGCGAGTGTCCCTCAGGACGATCCCAAGGTTTACGACATGCTGTGTGCTGGGGAATCCCTCGGCGTGTTCCAGGTCGAGAGCCGCGCCCAGATGAACATGTTGCCGCGGTTGAAGCCGCGGACCTTCTACGACCTTGTCATCGAAGTCGCGATCGTGCGGCCCGGACCGATCCAGGGCGACATGGTGCATCCGTATCTGCGACGGCGGAACGGCCAGGAAAAGGTGAGTTATCCCTCGCCATCACCCGAACACGGTCCCGCGGACGAACTCTACAAGGTGCTGCACAAGACGAAAGGCGTGCCCTTGTTCCAGGAGCAAGCCATGCGCATCGCGATCGAGGCGGCAAAATTCACCTCCGAGGAGGCTAACGGCCTGCGCCGCTCGATGGCGACCTTCCGCAATGTCGGCACCATCGGCCAGTACGAGGAGAAGCTGATCGGCAACATGGTCGCGCGCGGCTACGATCCCAACTTCGCCAGAAGCTGCTTTGACCAGATCAAGGGCTTTGGCTCCTACGGTTTTCCAGAGAGCCATGCCGCGAGCTTTGCTCAGCTCGTCTACATCTCGTCATGGCTGAAATATCATCACCCCGATGTGTTCTGTTGCGGCCTGTTGAACTCGCAGCCCATGGGCTTTTACGCGCCCGCGCAGATCGTCGGCGACGCCCGCAAGAATGGCGTCGAGGTGCGCGACATCGACGTGTCCTGCAGTTTTGCGCAGAATACGCTGGAGAATATGGACGACGGATATTGCGCCGTGCGTCTGGGTTTTCGCCAGATCGACGGCTTCCACTGGCTCGATCCGGATGAGGAGGAGCTTAAGAGGCAGCAGGCTGAGCGGCAGGGCAAGGTCTATGTCACTCAGGAAGACTGGGCCGACCGCATTATCAAGGCTCGCGACCGCCAGCGGTTCACCTCGCTCGAAGACTTCGCCCGCGACACCGGCCTGCCCAAGCGTGCGCTGATCCTGCTCGCGGATGCCGACGCCTTCCGCTCGCTCGGCCTCGACCGCCGCGAGGCGCTGTGGCAGGTGCGGCGGCTGCCCGACGACGTGCCGCTGCCGCTGTTCGAGGCCGCGACCGCGCGCGAGCAGCCGGACGAGCATGCAAAACCGTTGCCGGAGATGCCGCTGGCCGAGCAGGTGGTCGCGGACTACCAGACTATCCGGTTATCGCTGAAGGGCCATCCGATGGAGTTTTTGCGCGAGATGTTTTCGCGCGAGCGTGTCGTGGCCTGCAGGGACATCAGCCATGAGAACGAGCGGCGCCGCGTCCGCTGCGCCGGCGTGGTGCTGGTGCGGCAGCGGCCGGGCAGCGCCAGCGGCGTCGTGTTCATGACGCTGGAGGACGAGACCGGCATCGCCAATGTCGTGGTGTGGCCCAAGATCATGGAGCAGTACCGCAAGGAAGTGATGGGCGCACGCCTCATCCTGGTCGAGGGCTATATCCAGAGCAGCCCCGAAAAGGTGACGCATCTCATCGCCCAGCGCATGGTCGACCGCTCGCACGATCTGGTCGGCCTCGCCAACGACGCGCTGAGCCGCAAGCATCCGGTGCCGGCAGGCGCCGACCTGATCGAGCCCCTCAACGACGATCCCCGGGCCCACGCGGATATGCCGGCGCAAAAAATCCGCCACCCCCGCAACGTCCGCATCCTGCCGCCATCGCGGGATTTCCATTGAAGATGTGACGCAGAATGCTGCCACACCGTCATTGCGAGCGCAGCGAAGCAATCCAGACTGCCGCCCGTGGAAAGACTCTGGATTGCTTCGCTGCGCTCGCAATGACGAGCTTGTTGAGCCGGGCCGTGTCATACTCTCGGTGTCATACCCTGCGAAAGCGGGGTATCCAGTACGCTGCGGCTTCTCGGTTCTAGCCGCGCTGTCTCTGGAATACTGGATCGCCCGATCAAGTCGGGCGATGACAGAGTGCCCGCTCTAAAAATTCACCCGGTTCGAGATCGCGCCGTCCACGACGAGATTGGAGCCCGTGGTGAACCCCGACACCGGGCTTGCCAGAAACACCGCCGCGCTTGCGATCTCCTGCGGCGTTGCCATGCGGCCCGTCGGGTTGCGCTTCATCGCGTCGTTGTAGCGCTCCGGCATGTTCTGCTCGATCATGTTCCAGACGCCGCCCTTGAAATAGACCGTGCCGGGCGACACCACGTTGACGCGGATCTTCTTCTTTGCGTATTGCCGCGCCAATCCCTTGGCCATGTGGATCAGCGCCGCCTTGATCGGGCCGTAGGAGCTGGCGAGATCGGCCTGCGCCGCCGAGATCGAGGAGATGATGACGAAGGCGGCATCGCCGCTTTTCTCGCCGCTGGCCTCGAGGAACGGCCGCGCGGCGTCGAACGCATGCACGGCGCCGAGCACGTCGAGCCGGAAGTTCTGTTCCCAGGACGCCGCATCGTGGCCCTGCGCCATCGCGCCGGCATTGGCGAACAGCAGGTCGACGCCGCCGAGCTCCTTTGCAGCAGTCTCGATCCAGGATTTCAGCGCCGCGCCGTCGGTGACGTCGACCGGTCCGCCGCTGGCACGGATTCCGCTTGCCTTGAGTTCAGTGACGGTCGCCGCAACCTGATCGGCGTTGCGCGCGCACACCGCGACGTTGGCGCCTTCGCCGGCCAGTGTCGCCGCAATCGCCCGCCCGATGCCGCGCGTGCCGCCGAGGACGATGGCGTTTTTTGCTTTGAGACCGAGATCCATTGTTTGGTTTTCCTTTTTGTTGGTGCAAAGAGTGTAGCCGTTTCAGGAGACATGCTGAACTCTCCAATTCGTCCTTGCGAGCGTAGCGAAGCAATCCAGGAATGCATCCGCAGAGACAGTCTGGATTGCTTCGTCGCAAGGGCTCCTCGCAATGACGACGCGGAGAGGCGGTCCTCTCACTCCGGTGCCGCCCCCACCGGCGGGCCGCCGGGCGGGCGGTGCAGGAAGGTCAGCGAGACGTAGGCGCCGGCCCACGAGCCGATCGCCGCGAAAGCGACATAGAACGGGTTTTCGGTGTAGCTGATCACGGCGTAGGAGGAGAGCAGGTACCAGACCGCGCTCCAGTTCGCCGCCGGCACGCGCTTGCGCGCGATCACGGCCGAGGTGAACATGACATAGACTGCGTCGGTGGCCGCCGTTGCGATGAACACGGCGCCTGCGGTGAGGGGATCTACGGCGGCCATTGCATTCCTTTCTGCGATCATGACATGGTCGCGAAAACTACAGCATGATCCGGAAAATGCGCAGCGGATTTACGAAAAGATCATGCTCAAATCTGAAAGGGAGAGAAGCGGTCATGCAAAGCCCCGCCGATATTCTTAGGGATCTCTGGACCTCCATCGGCGGCGACAAGGCCGCGCTCGAGCGCGTGCGGCTGACCGGCGAGGAGCCGCAAATTCCGTCCTCGTTTCGCGTCGCCGTCGCCGGACAGACGACGATCGCAGCCGCCGGTCTTGCCGCCGCCGAAATCCGGAGACTGCGCAGCGGTGAGACGCAGGACGTCTCCGTCGACATGCGCCACGCCGTCGCCGAATGCCGTTCGGAGCGCTATTTGCGCCTCGACGATAAGCCGCCGCCGCCAGCCTGGGACGCCATCGCCGGTGTCTACAAGACCGGCGACAACCGCTTCGTCCGCTGCCACACCAATTTCCCGCATCATCGCGACGCCGTCTGCAACGTGCTCGGCTGCGAGCCCGAGCGCGACAAGGTTCAGGCCGCGTTGATGCAATGGAAGGGCGAGGATTTTGAAACTGCGGCCTATGCCGCGGGCGGCGTCGTCGCCCTGATGCGTTCCTACGACGAATGGTCCGCGCTGCCGCAGGCGCGCGCGCTCGCCGAACTGCCGTTGGTCTCGATCGAGAAGATCGGCGAGGCCCCACCCAAGCCATGGCCGCAGGGATTGTCGAACGGCGATCGTCCGCTTTCCGGCCTGCGCGTGCTCGATCTCTCGCGCGTCATCGCGGGCCCCGTTGCCGGCCGCACGCTCGCCGCGCACGGCGCGGATGTGCTGCTCGTCTCGGGGCCGGAGCTGCCGGCCATTCCCTGGCTCACCATCGACACCGGCCGCGGCAAGCTCACCACGTTGGTCGAGTTGAAGAGCGAGGCGGGCAGGGCGCAGTTGCGCGAGCTGTTGAAGGGCGCCGACATCTTCTCGCAAGGCTATCGTCCGCGCGCGCTTGCAGCCCTCGGGTTCGCGCCGGAGGATGCAGCGAACATCAATCCCGGCATCGTCTATGTCACGCTGTCGGCCTATGGCCATGCCGGCCCCTGGGCGGAGCGGCGCGGTTTTGATTCACTGGTGCAGACCACGACGGGCTTCAACCACGCCGAGGGGCAGGCCGCGGGCATCGACGGTCCGAAGGAATTGCCGGCGCAGATGCTCGACCATGCCACCGGCTATCTGATGGCGTTCGGCGCGATGATGGCCAAGGCACGCCAGGCCCGCGAGGGCGGGAGCTGGCACGTGCGCGTGTCGCTGGCGCAGACCGGACGCTGGCTGTGGAATCTCGGCCGGCTCGATGGCGGCCTGGACACCCCGGATCTTACGGGCGAGGCCGTACATGCTGCATTCATCGAGTCCATGCCATCTGGCTTCGGCACGTTGAAGGCGGTGCGCCATTCCGCGCTGCTGTCGACCACGCCGGCGCGATGGAGCCGCCCGGCGATGCCGCTCGGCAGTCATCCGCCACAATGGCCGGCGCGAAACTGACGTGAAGCTGACGCGATGCAATATTTTAACGCAAACGGAAAGGTGGCTGGCGTTTTTTAGGTTGTTTGAAATCCCAATTCAGCACTATTAGCGCGACCGATAAGGCAGGCGTCTGCCGAGATCGTCGCAGACTTGACCGGGCCCCATGGTAGTTGAAAATACCAAGCGATTGCAGGTGTTTACAAAACAACGGGTGATCACATCCGTAGTTTTACTGGCACTCGCCTGCGCCGGTGCCTATGGCTTCCTGCGTGCGGGGGCCAAGGAAAAGAGCCACTCCGAGGTCTCCAGCCAGTCGCGCAGGAATGCGCAGAATTTCACGCCGACGCCGTCCGAGTGGGCGACGCTGACGATCGAGCCGGTCAAGGCCAAGACCTTCCGGGCCGAATATGTCACCGAGGGCAAGGTCGCGGTCGACGAGGATCGCTCGACGCCGGTGTTCTCGCCCTATGCGGGCCGGGTGACCAAGCTGCTCGCCAAGCCGGGCGAGATGCTGAAGCAAGGTCAACCGCTGTTCACGATCGAGGCCGCCGACACCGTGCAGGCCCAGAACGATTTCATCGCGGCGATGACCTCGCAGAACAAGGCGAAGTCTGCGATCGATCTTGCCGACATCCAGTTCAGGCGCGCCAAGGACCTCTATGAGGGCCGCGCCATTCCGCTGAAGGACTATCAGCAGGCCGAAACGACCCAGGTCCAGGCGCAGAACGACGTGCGCTCCTCGGGGACGGCGCTGGAAGCCGCGCGCAACAAGCTGCGCATCCTCGGCTTCACCGACGAGACCATCAAGGCATTCCAGGACAAGGGCGTCATCGATCGGGAGATCACGATCTACTCGCCGATCTCCGGCACCGTCGTGCAGCGAAAGATCGGCCCGGGCCAATACGTCAATTCCGGCGCTAGCGATCCGGTGTTCGTGATCGGCGACCTCTCGACGGTCTGGCTCACCGCCTTCGTGCGCGAGAGCGATGCGGCCGCGGTGTGCATCGGGCAGGACATCAGCGTCAACGTGATGGCGCTGCCGGGCCACCCCCTGACCGCCAAGATCAACTACGTCGCCGCCGCCATCGATCCCACCACCCGCCGCCTGCTGGTTCGCGCGACCATCGACAACAAGGACGGCCTGCTCAAGCCGGAAATGTTCGCCAACGTCACGATCTATTCGGCCGGCGACCGTGCCGCGCCGGCGGTGCCGAAGCAGGCGCTGATCTATGAGGCCGACAAGGTCCGCATCTGGGTCGCGCGCGAGGACAAGTCGGTCGAGCTTCGCCAGATCAAGACCGGCCTCATCAATGGCAATTTCGTCGAGATCACCAGCAATCTGAAGCCAGGCGAGCAGGTCGTCACCAAGGGCAGCCTGTTCATCGACCGCGCGGCGTCCGGTAGCTGATCGACGACCCAAGAAAATTGAAGACCTGAATGGATCGTCTCGTCGCCCTTGCCGTCAACCGGCGCTTCCTGATGGTCGGGATGTTCTTCGCCGTGCTGATCGGCGGCCTGATCGCGTTCAACCAGCTCAACATCGAGGCCTATCCCGATCCGACGCCGCCGATGGTCGACATCGTGACGCAGAGCCCGGGCCTGTCGGCGGAAGAGATCGAGCGCTACATCACGATTCCAATCGAGACCCAGGTCGCGGGTCTGAAGAACCTCACGACGATCCGCACCATCTCGCTCTACGGCCTCTCCGACATCAAACTGCAGTTCTCCTTCGCCTACACCTATGACGAGGCGCAGCAGCAGGTCTTGAACCGGCTGGCGCAGCTCGCGCCGCTGCCGGGCAATGTGCAGCCGCAGATCTCGCCGCTCAGCCCGATCGGCGAAATCTTCCGTTACCGCCTCGTCGGCCCGCCGAACTACAGCGTGCTCGACCTCAAGACCATCCAGGACTGGATCCTCCAGCGCCGCTTCCGCGCCGTACCCGGGGTCATCGACGTCACCGGCTGGGGCGGCAAGAGCAAGACCTACGAGCTCCAGGTCGACTTCAACAAGCTCGTCGCCAACGGCCTGACGCTGCCGCAATTGCTCCAGGCGGTCAGCAATTCCAACGTCAATGTCGGCGGCAACACCGTCAATATCGGCCAGCAATCGGCCGTGGTACGCGGCGTCGGCCTGATCCGTTCGATCGACGACCTCGCCAACACCATGGTCTCGCAGACCAACGGCAATCCGGTGTTGGTCAAGGACGTCGCCACCGTCACTGTCGGCCAAAAACCCCGTCTCGGCATTGCCGGCATCGACGATTCCGACGACATCGTGCAGGGCATCGTCCTGATGCGCCGCGGTGAGCAAAGCTCGCCAACCATCAAGCGCGTCCACCAGCTCGTTCAAACCATCAACAACTCCAGCATCCTGCCGCCCGGCGTGCGCATCGAGCGCATCTACGATCGCGGGGACCTGATCGAACTCACCACCCACACCGTGTTGCACAACATGGTGGTCGGCATCCTGCTCATCGTACTGTTGCAGTGGATGTTCCTCGGCGATCTCCGCAGCGCGCTGATCGTCGGCGCCACCATTCCGTTCGCGCTGTTCTTCGCCGTGATCATCCTGGTGCTACGCGGGGAATCCGCGAATCTGCTGTCGGTCGGCGCGATCGATTTCGGCCTCATCGTCGACGCCACCGTCATCATGGTGGAAGCGATCTTCCGCCGCCTGACGCAGACCACGCCGGTGTCGGAATCCGAGCAGATGTCGCCCGAGACGCTGTTCGGCATGAAGAGCCACGCCATCCTCAGCGCCGCCGCCGACGTGTCGCGCTCGATCTTCTTTGCCGCCGCCATCATCATCGCGGCGTTCCTGCCGTTGTTCACGCTGTCCGGCGTCGAGGGCAACATCTTCGGGCCGATGGCGCGCACCTATGCCTATGCGCTCGCCGGCGGGCTGCTCGCGACCTTCACGGTTACCCCGGCGCTGTCCGCGATCATTCTGCCTGCGCATCTCGAGGAGACCGAGACGAGGGTCATGCGGATCCTGCACCGGATCTACATGCCGGTGCTGAATTGGGCCGTCGCCAACCGCGGCATCATGCTCGGCGGCGCGGTCGGTCTCGTGCTGATGACGGTGGCGCTCAGCCGCCTGCTCGGCCTCGAATTCCTGCCCAAGCTGGAAGAGGGCAATCTCTGGATCCGCGCCACGCTGCCGCCGACCATCTCGCTCCAGGAAGGCAACACCTACGTCAACGAGATGCGCAAGCTGATCCGTGCCCGGCCCGAGGTGGAATCCGTGGTGTCGCAGCATGGCCGCCCCGATGACGGCACCGACGCGGCCGGCTTCTTCAACGCCGAGTTCTTCGCCCCCCTCAAGCCCGCGAGCCAATGGCCGGGGACGCACGACAAGGAAGAGTTGACCGCGCAGCTATTGAAGCAGCTCGACGATCGCTTCCCAGGCGTCGAATTCAACTTCTCGCAATATCTCCAGGACAACGTCTCCGAAGCCGTCTCGGGCGTGAAAGGCGAGAACTCCATCAAGCTGTTCGGCAGCGATCTCCAGGCGCTCACCGACACCGCCAACAAGATCAAGTCGGTGCTGGCGACCGTGCAAGGCGTCACCGACCTCGCGGTGTTCACCTCGCTCGGGCAGCCGACCATTCAGATTGACATCGACCGTGCCAAGGCCGCGCGCTATGGGCTCGCGCCGGGCGACATCAACGCCACCATCAAGGTCGCGATCGGCGGCGATACCGCGGGCGATCTCTACGAGCCGGGCTCCGATCGTCACTTCCCGATCATCGTCCGCCTCGCGCCGGAATATCGCAGGAGCGCCGAGGCGATCCAGAATTTGCGCATCGGCGCGCCTGGCCCCAACGGCACCGTCACGCAGATTCCCCTGAGCGAGGTCGCCACCATCAGCCTCGTCTCCGGTGCCGCCTACATCTATCGCGAGCAGCAGGAACGCTATCTGCCGATCAAGTTCTCGGTGCGCGAGCGCGACCTCGGCAGCGCGATCCGCGAGGCGCAACAGAAGGTCGCCGAGCAGGTGCAGCTGCCGCCCGGCGCGCACATGGACTGGGTCGGCGAGTTCGGCAATCTCCAGGACGCCATCCGCCGGCTGTCGATCGTGGTGCCGATCTCGCTGGCGCTGATCGGCGTGCTGCTCTGGTTCAATTTCGGCTCGATGACCGACACGCTGCTCGCCATGAGCGTGATTCCGATGGCGATCTTCGGCGGCGTGCTCGGTCTCTTGATCACCGGCACCGCCTTCAGCGTCTCCGCCGCGATCGGATTCATCGCGCTGTTCGGCATTGCGGTCATGGACGGCATCATCATCCTGTCGCAGTTCAACCAGCTCATCGAAGAAGGCATGGACCGCGTGAGCGCGGTGATACGCACCGGCGAGTTGCAGCTCCGGCCGGTGCTGATGACCTGCGTCGTTGCCGGCGTCGGCCTGCTGCCGGCGGCGCTGTCGGAAGGCATCGGCTCGCAAGTGCAGAAGCCGCTCGCCGTCGTCGTCGTCACCGGCATGATGCTCGCGCCGGTCGTGATCCTCGTGACCTTGCCGGTCCTGATCTCCTTCTTCTCCCGCCGCGCGCGCTGATCGCGCGCCGTCGCCGCGCCTCAGAATCCGTAGAGACGCGCGGGATTGTCGACCAGGATCTTCTTGCGCACCTCCGCATCCGGCGCCCACACCGGAAGCTGGTTGAGGAGCCGGCCGTCTTCGATCTGATAGAAGGGCGCGATGTCGGTGGGCTTGCGTCCCTCGACGGGGCTGGAATCCGGATGCGGCCAGTCGGTGCCCCAGACGATGCGGTCCGGGTTCGCCGCGATCAGCGCCCGGGCATAGGGCACCATGTCCTGATAGTCGGGCGCGAGGTTCGACGAGCGATAGGCTCCCGAGATCTTCACATAGGCCTTACCGGATTTGACGAGCGCGATCAGGTCGGAGAATCCCGGCTGCTCCAGTCCGAGCGACGCCTCGAGGCCGCCGAAATGGTCGAACACAGCCGGCACAGGCGAAGCCAGCACGAGCTCCTTGATCGCCGAGATCATCGGCAGCGTGGTGTAGAGCTGCACGTGCCAGCCGCGTGCCTTCATGCGCTCGACGGCGGCGGTGAAGCGCGCGCGGCCGACATTCGGATCGCTGACGCCGCCGGTGGCGAGATTGATGCGACTGCCGCGAAAACCGTCCGCCTGCATCGCGTCGAGCTGGGCTTCCGTGGTCTTGTCGTCGATCACGGCCACTCCGCGTGCGGTCGCGCCGCGCGCCTTCATGCCGAACAAGGTGGAGGAATTGTCGGTGCCATAGACGCTCGGCGTCACGATCACGACGCGCTCGATATGCAGCGCCTTGTGCAGCGCCGCCATTTCCTCGGGGCTTGCCGGTTCCGGCGTATAGACGCGCCCCGCGAAGAACGGAAACTTTTCGACGTCACCATGGATGTGCGTGTGGCAATCGCAGGCAAGGGCCGGAACGTCGAAATCGACCGGCGTCGCGGGCTGCGCCGCACGGGCGTGAGCTTTGTTGGTCATGGCTACTCCGGCGGCAAGGGAGGCAAGCAGGACGCTGCGTCGGTTGAGCATGGTTCTCTCCCTGCTTCGTTATTTTTGAGGTGGGACCGGAACAATATCACATCAGCCGGGTAGCCGCTCCGCTTCACTGCATAGCTGCTCGACAAGATCCGCAAGCCGGCGTGAGCCGTCGATGCGCACGACCGGGCAGGGCAGGCCCGCGAGCCAGGCTTCATCTTTTGTGAGACTGCGGCCCTCGCGATCGCCGGCTTCGTAGCGCGAGGCCCATTCGACGAACGACTCCGTCTCCTCGTGACGCCAGCCGCCCTGTGCGACGGCATCAGCTCCGAAATGCGTAGCCTCGCGGCCACGCAGGCGCTGCAAGCGAAGCTCGCGCGGTGTCGTCACAAAGACGACAAGATCGAAGAACGGGACGAGTTCGTCGCCCCAGCCGGTGACGGTTCCGCTCAGCACCCAGTCGAGACGCGGCAGAAACATCTCGCGCATCAGGCGCAGGCGCTCCGCGGCAGGGCGCGTCGTCTGGTGGGGCGGCACGGTCGGCAGCCAGAAATAATCGTCGCTGTCGTGATGCGGCAGCGCAAGCCGGCCGGCGAGCGCGCGACCGAGCGTCGTCACGCCGGAGCCCGAAGCTCCCATCAGATGGATGCGGCGGCTCTTCATCGGCATCAGGCCAGACGATTTGAAACTACTGCCCCGACGGCGTGCGCAGGCCGTGCCAGGCGTCGCGGACCTGCTGGTAATGCACCTCGGGCAGATAGTCCGGCGTGTTGAGGCTGAGCGTCTTGACGTCGAGATGGCCGACGGCGCTGAGCAGCGTGTAGGAGGCGATGACGCGGTCGCGCAGTGCGCCGATCAGGCGGGCCTTGGCCTGGATCAAATCGGCCTGCGAGTTCAGCACGTCCACCGTCGTGCGCTGCCCGCCGGCGGCCTCGCGCTGCACGCCCTGGAGCGCGACGGTCGCCGCCTTCACCTCTGATTCGGAAGCGGAGACCGTGATCTTGGCGCCCTCATTGGCGACCCAGGCGCTGGTCGCCGCCGTGCGCGCCTGGTTGCGGACCTGGTCGAGCACGAGCCGGCTCTGCGCCGTGATCTCCTTGGCCTGTCGGGTCTGTGCGGCGGCCTGGCCGCCGTCGTAGATCGGCGCGGTGACGTTGGCGACGATCGAGGCCTGGTCTTCGGCGATGGTGCTCAGCGTCGGGTCGTTGCTGCGGCTCTTGCTGGCACTGCCCTGGAGACTGGCGCTCGGCAGCAGCGCGCCCTCGGCGACGCGGATGTTGGTCGAGGCGACATCGACGTCGAAGCCCGCCGCCATCACCGCTGGATGCTGGCGGATCGCCGTCGTCAGCGCATCCTCGCGGCTCTTCGGCAGATAGCGGTCGACGACTTCGGCGGGCCGAAGCTGCGATGGCGCATTGCCGATCACCTGCGCGTAGACCGCCTGGCTCACCGCCAGCGCGACTTCCGCGGCGTTGAGGTCGGCGAGCCCCCGGCTGAGCCGCGCCTCGGCCTGGGCGCTGTCGGTCGGCGTGACGTCGCCGGCGTTGAGGCGGCGTTGGGTGACGGCGAGCGTCTCGCGCAGGAACGCGACGTTGGAGCGTTGCGCCTCGACCAGTGACTGGTTGGCCAGCACGTTGGTGTAGGCGGTGACCGCGTCGAGCAGCACGCCTTGGCCGACATTGCGCAGCGCCTCGCGGCCGGACTGCACCTGAAGTTCCGCAGCGCGGACGCTGTTGGCGGTGCGGAACCCGTTGAACAGGGTCTGCGTCACGGTGACGCCGATGATCCACGGCTTCAGATTGGCGGTCTGGATCGTGTTGTCGGGCAGCAGATTGCGCACCGATTGCAGGCCGGCGCTGAGGCTTGCCACGATCTGCGGCCGGTAGCCGGCGAGGGCCTGCGGCACGTTTTCATCCGTGGCGCGTTGCCGCGCGCGCTCGGCATTGAGCTGCGGGTTGGTCTGGTAGGCCTTGGCGAGCGCCTCCGGCAGGGCTTCCGCCCATGCGGCGGAGGGCAGGGCGCAACAGAGCGCCAGCGTGGTCCATGTCGCAAGCACAGGACCCACGCCCGATCGATGCCGCGTCATCACGCGACCAACTCTGGCGGCACGCCCAATCATGTAATCCTGCTAAACCCCGGCTGTCCGCCCCCGCCGACGGTGGCCTCTTAACTGTTTAACCAGCCGGGGTCCCGCAGGCAAACTGCCGCGGGGAAAACCCCCATCTATTCCGTGCTTGTTGCAGGTGCGTCACAGGGTTTCTGCACCAGAGCGGCGAAGCCTTACACCAGCCTGACCGCTCGCGGGCATTACCGGTTCTTGTTGACAGGCTTGCGCTTCTCGATGAACGCCGCCATGCCCTCGGAGCGGTCCTCCAGCGCGAAGGTCGCGTGAAACAGGTTGCGCTCGACGCTCATGCCTTCGGCGAGCGTGGTCTCGAAGGCGCGGTTGACCGCTTCCTTGGCCATGGCGACGGCGGGCCGCGACATCGATGCGATCTTTTCGGCGGCTTCCATGACCTCGTCCATGAGCTTGTCGGCGGGCACGATGCGGCTGACGAGGCCTGAGCGCTCTGCTTCCGCCGCATCCATCATGCGGCCGGTGAGGCAGAGGTCCATCGCCTTCGACTTGCCGATCGCGCGGGTCAGGCGCTGGGTGCCGCCGATGCCGGGAATGGTGCCGAGCGTGATTTCGGGCTGCCCGAACCTGGCGGTGTCGGCGGCGATGATGAAGTCGCACATCATGGCGAGCTCGCAGCCGCCGCCGAGCGCATAGCCCGCAACCGCGGCGATGGTCGGCTTGCGGCAGCGCGCGACGCGATCGCCGCCGATCGCGGCGAAATCCTCGGAGAACATGTCGATGAAGCCTTTCGGCTGCATCTCCTTGATGTCGGCGCCGGCGGCAAAGGCCTTCTCGCTGCCGGTCACGACGATGCAGCCGATGGCGTCATCGGCCTCGAGATCGTCGACGGCCGCGGCGATCTCGCGGAAGACGCCGAAGGAGAGCGCATTGAGCATCTTCGGCCGGTTCAGCTTGATGATGCCGACCGCGCCTTTGCTCTCGACGATGATGTGTTCGAACGTGCTCATGCTCCACCCACGCGTTTGATTGGGCGGGCAATGTGCCCGCTGGCGCGGTGGGCTTCAAGGGCCGAAAAGCTGTCGGAACGAGGCCGTCCGGAACGCGCGGCGAGACGCGCGTTCCGGACGAGGTCCCTCACCCCAAAATCAGGCCAAAAACCAGGCCAAGCATCAAGCGAAGAACATGCGTGCGGCAGACGCCAGCGTCAGCAGCGTGCCGACGCCGATGAAGATCTTGCCGATCAGCGAGCTCTGGTCCCAGGCCGAGCTGTGGCTGCTCGCCATCACCGGCGCCGGCCGCGCGTCGGTTGCGGCGATCACCGCCTTCTGTGCCGGCGGGTCCTGTTGGAGGGCGCGGTCGATGTCGTTGAGCTGATCGGGCGCCACCACCTGAGCCTCGTCATTCGGCGCGGTGGTATTATCGGCTGCAGCCTGAACGTTGTCGTTGGCGCGGCCGGTCAACGCGGAGGCCGCGGCAGCCGTCGGCGTATCGGCTGCGGCGATCTGCGCGTTGGCGTTGGCGACTGCCGGCGGCATCTGGCTCAAGGCCGGCACGTCGTTTTCGGCCTTCGCCGCGCCGTCCTTCTTGTCGGCCTTGTCGTCGGATTTCTGCGCCGTCTTGCCGCTGTCGCGGTGGCGCGATGCATGGCGCCGCTGCTTGCTCGGCTTGACTGCGTCGGCCTGGTTGCCCGCGCTGTCCGATTGGCTGCTTGCGGCTGAACTCGGTGCCGCCTGTGCAGCGGCTCCGACCAGCACGAAAAGGCCGGCAAGAAGAATCAGTGCGGCGCGCCCGCTGGCTTTCATCATGTTGACGATCTCCCCAATTCCGCCTGTCCCGGGACCGAACAGAGCCCCTGGGGCGTGACCACAGCGGGGCAAAAAATGGGAATCTTCGGGCTATCCCGGGCAAAAGCGGGGCAAACCGCCGCCTCGCAACCGGCCGCCGGATGCGGACGGGACCGATCGGTGTTATGAGCCGTCGCGGGTTTCGACGGCCGCATCGCGTGGCGAGGCACGGCGCAGATCACGAAGTCGTGATCTTTCTGGTGCCGGCGTAACAAACTGAAAGAGCTGCCGAATTGCATGGTGAGGGCGCGTGCGCGGACGTGAGGACGAGTGGACCGGCCTGATGCGGTCGGCCATGGCAGGCGATGATGCGGCGTATCATCGCCTGTTGAAGGCGGTCACGCCTGTGCTGCGCGCTGCCGCGAGGCGGGGTCTGGCGCGGGCCGGGCAGCCTCCCGACCAGGCCGAGGATATCGTGCAGGAGATTTTGTTGGCGGTGCATCTGAAGCGGCACACCTGGGACAGCGAAGCCCCCTTCGCCCCGTGGCTGTTTGCGATCGGGCGCAACAAGCTGATCGATGCGCTCCGGCGGCGGGGCCGGCGGGTCTTCGTCAACATCGACGATTTCGCCGAGACGCTGCCGGGCGAGGCACCGCAGGAGACGGCCTCGGCGGCCGAGGTCGCAACGCAGCTCGACACGCTGCCGCAGCGCCAGCGCGACGTGCTGCAGTCGATCGCCGTCGACAGCGCTTCGATCAAGGACACGGCGTCAAAGTTTTCGATGAGCGAAGGTGCGGTGCGGGTCGCGCTGCATCGCGGACTTGCGGCGCTGACTGCCAAACTGCGGGACCACTAGTCATGGATACCGATCAACTCATTCGCTCGCTCGCGGCCGACAACGCCCATCGCGCGCCGCGCGTCGGTGCCGTGCTGACGATGGCGCTGCTGGTGGCGGCGCCGTTCTCGATCCTGATCTTCGCCAGCTTCCTTGGCGTGCGGCCCGACGTGATGACCGCGATGCATAATCCGTTCTTCGACACGAAGTTCGCGGTCACGCTGTCGCTTGCGATTCCCGCGATCATCGTCAGCCTGCATCTGTCGCGGCCCGAAGCCTTGATGCGCGGCTGGGGCTGGCTGCTGCTGCTTCCCGTCGGCCTGCTTGCGGTTGCGATCGGCGGCGAGACCATGATGGCCCCGGCGATGCCGATGACGATGCGGCTGGTGGGCAAGAACTCCCGGGTGTGCATGCTCGCGATCCCCGCGATGTCGCTGCCGCTGCTTGCGGGCGCGCTGTTCGGCCTGCGCCACGGCGCGCCGTCGCATCCTGCACTCGCCGGCGCGCTCGCCGGCCTGCTGTCGGCCGGCCTTGCCGCAACGCTCTACGCCTCGCACTGCACCGACGACTCGCCGCTGTTCGTCGCGACCTGGTACACGATCGCGACGGCACTCGTGACCGCGATCGGCGCCTACGCGGGTTCGAAAGTTTTGCGCTACTAGCGGCGGCGGCCTCACGCCGCCGGCGTCGTGCCCTGCTGCATGCGGTGGAAGCGCAGCACCTGCTGCGCGGTCGATGAGCGCAGGGCCTCGTAGGCATCGCGCAGCGTCAGCATGTCGGTCTTCGAGCCGCCCGAGAGCTTTTCGCGCATCGCGATGATCGCGCGGACGCTCGACCATTGCATGCCCGCGACCTTGGCGAGAACCATCACGCCCTCGTTGCGGCTCTCGATCATCATGTTCTCGGCGGTCTCGACCGCGACGCCCGCGAGTGCTGCGAGCCCCGCATTTGTCTCGTCGAACTTGCCCTGCTCGGCGAAGCTGGTGACCTGAAACTCGTTGAGACGACCGTCCTCGTGCAGCGATCTCACCAGCGCGCGCGCCATTTCGGTCTGCCTGGTCATGGCGGCGGCGCGGACCCGATGGGTCGCTTCCTGGACCACGCTGGACACTTCGTCCGCGAGCTCCGGATGCGCGGTCTCGAGCTTCCTGCGCACGCTCAGGGACGCCTTGGCGATCAGCTTCAGGTAGTGATGGCGCGGCAGGTCGGGCCGCAGGCCGATGCAGGTGGCGAGGTCATCGTCGCGTTCGGCGCGCGTGACGAGGTCGGTAAAACTTCCCTCGGAGAGCTGCGCGCCCGGATTGCTGACGGTCGATTGCACGACGTCTTCGTTGCCGCGCGCCACCAGCACGTCGGTCAGCGCTTCCGACAGCACCCGCCGCAGCGAGATCGCCTTGAGATGCGCCTGGCCCCTGGTGCGCGCGATCTCGATCAGGGTCGCCTCGTCCAGCCGTTCCGATTTCGAGAGCACGGGGCCGGAGACCTCGATCACCTCGTCGAGCGCGAGGGTGCGGATGATCCTGGGCGGCGCGGCCGCGATCGGCGCGAGACGGTTGGCGAGCAGCGCTCTCGCCGAGGTCTCGATCTGCTCGATCAGGCACTGGAACACGTCGTCGAACACCCTGATGTGCTCGTCGGAATAATCCACCGCATTGTTGATGAAGAGATCGGTGACGCGGCGCAGGGCCTCGACCCGGCGCGCGACGGTGCCGTGCGAGAGCGCGGTCTGCAATTCATCAAGCAGGTTCTCGGATGGTTTGTCGGATTTCGATCTCATGGCCCTGTCCTGGAGCGTTCGGTCCGGCTGCGGCTTCTGCGCAGCCAGGAAAAAATGGATTAGTCAGCTCGTTGCAATACGGTTGCGCCCTTGCGCCTTGGCGGAATAAAGCGCGCTGTCGGCGCGTGCGAGAAACGTGTCGGCAGTATCGTTGTCGCGCAGCGTCACGACGCCCGCGGAAATCGTCACCCGCATGCCGGGGGAAAATGCGCTCCAGTCGAGATCGGCGACGATGCCGCGCAGCCGCTCGAGCATGCGCCCAGCTGCGCCGCCGTCGGTGCCCGGCAGCAGCAGCAGAAATTCCTCGCCGCCATAGCGGCCGAAAAAGTCGGCCGGGCGGATATTTGCAAAAATGGTGATGGCGAAGGTGCGCAGCACCTCGTCGCCGACGGGGTGGCCGTGGGCGTCGTTGATGCGCTTGAACCAGTCGAGGTCGATCAGCGCGATGGCGCAAGGTGCGGACGCCTGCTGCGACTTTTCGACCTCTGCATCGAGCAGCCGCATGATGCAGCGGCGGTTGTAGGAGCCGGTGAGCTCGTCGAGCTCGGCGAGCTCCTCGATGCGCTGATAGGCGGCCTTCAGCTCGATGCTGCGCCGGTACAGGACCTTTCGCAGTGTGGCACCGAACAGGCCGAGGAAGGCGCACTGGCCGATCACCAGGACGAAGCACAGCATCGAGGCGGTCCGCTGGAGCTTCGTGGCGACTGGCATGCCGATCGGCAGGTCGGAGGCGAGGAAGACGGCCGCGAGGCAGGTCGTCGCGATCGCCCAGGTGAACATCGCCTGCGCCGAGGTCATGCGCAGCGTGCCGAAGGCGAAGATCAGGAACAGCACGCTGATGAAGGCGATGCCGAGGGTCGGCACCGACACCAGGAAGATGAACTGCAGCGCCATGTGCGCCGAGATCTGGAAGACGGTGAGATAATGGTCGCTGTGTCTGTCGCCGACGCCGGCTTCCGACATCACGACGAAGATGCCGATGATCATCAGGCCGCCGACCCAGAACAGCGACGGAACGTTCATCGGGACGACGCCGTCATGGGCATAGATCAGCAGCACGAAGGCGCCGAGCGAGTAGCTTGCGACCTGGCCGACATACATCTGCCGGCGTTGCCGGACCCGGCGTGCTCGTACCTCGGGCGCAGCCGCGTCGGGCATGAGAACGAGATCCGCGACCTCAGCGGCATTCCTCTCCGGTAAGGTCGTCGCGGCCGTGCTCATTGTCCCGCCAAGGGTGAATGTCGCCCAAAAATCTACGCGGCAAGCCTTTAGGTTTGGTATCCTTCGAAATCGAATCCAAACGGTGCAGCGCGCAACAGGGTGACAGCGGCCGGCGGGGAAATTTGCCGGCGATTAGGCATCGTTGGCGACGGGGTCGAGCCAAAGCAGGGCTTGGTGAGACATACGTCGTGCAGGGCTGCTATGGTTCCATCATGTCGGGCCGTCCGCGCCGGACGGCATTGCGCAGGGAATTCTTCATTACTATGTTACCGTTATCGAGCGAGCCGGCCAACCGCCGCGGGTGGCAAAAGGAAAATTCGCGTATGTGGGGTAGATCACACAGACCCCCGTGTGACTGCGGTAGGCTGAAGAATTTCGCCCCGCCCGTCGAACCGTCCGCCGCGCCGACCCGACCAACTTTGCGAGACGGGCATTGAGCGTGACACAGGCGGCTTCGGACGAGGTCCTCATCGCCAGGATCGCTCAAGGTGACCGGCTCGCCATGCAGGTGCTGTACGGGCGGCACCATGTCAGGGTCTACAGGTTCGGGCTAAGGCTCGTGCGGGACGAGCAGGCGGCGGAAGACCTCATCAGCGAGGTGTTTCTCGACGTCTGGCGTCAAGCCGGCAAGTTCGAGGGTCGATCCGCCGTTTCCACCTGGCTGCTGGCAATCACCCGATTCAAGGCCCTGTCTGCGCTCCGGCGCAGGAAGGACGTTGGGTTGGACGACGAAGCTGCCAACGCGATCGAGGATTCGTCTGACGATCCGGAAATCGCGGTGCAGAAAAAGGATACCAGTGAAGCGTTGCGGGAGTGTCTGACGGGCCTCTCGCCGGACCATCGGGAAATCGTCGATCTCGTCTACTACCACGAGAAATCCGTGGAAGAAGTGGCCGAAATCGTCGGTATTCCGGAGAACACTGTGAAGACGCGCTTGTTCTATGCGCGCAAGAAACTGGCCGAACTGCTGAAGGCAGCCGGCGTTGAGCGAGGCTGGCCATGATGGCATTGAGCAAAAAGATGCTGGAGCAAGAGCCCAGTGAAATTGAACTGCTGCTGCCCTGGCACGCCGCCGGCACGCTGAACACGCGTGACGCTCGCCGCGTCGAGGAAGCGCTGGCGCGTGATCCGGCGCTTGCAAAGCAATATGCCGCGATCCGCGGCGAGTACGAAGAGACCATCCATCTGAACGAGAGCTTGGGGGCTCCGTCGGCGCGGGCGATGCAGAAGCTGTTCGCCGCGATCGACGCCGAGCCGGCGCGGCCGGTCGGTTCGCTGCCGCTCTCGGCGCGCATCGCGACCTTCTTCTCGAGCCTGTCGCCGCGTACGCTGGCCTGGTCGGCGAGCCTGGGTGCCATCGCGCTGCTGCTCCAGGCCGGCATCATCGGCGCCGTGCTGATAAAGACCCAGCCCGCGACCTTCGAGACCGCTTCGCTGTCGGTCGGCGCGCCGATCACGCGTGAGCTTGGAGCTCCACCTGCGCGCGCGCTGGTGCGCTTCACGCCCGAGGCGCGCGTCGCCGACATCACCGCGCTGCTCGACAGCTACCAGGCTTCGATCATCGGCGATGCCAAGGGCGGCATGTTCCGTCTCCAGTTCGACAAGGCGATGGGCCGGGACGAGCTCGCCTCGCTGCTCGGCAGGATGTCGCGCGAGAAGTTCGTCAACCTCGCCGTCGCGGCGCCGTAAGGCGCCGCTGCACCGATGACGCGCAAGTCCGAGAGTAAGTCGCGAGCCGGGGCCTACGCTTCATCGGTCGGAGCTGCACTCCTGCTCGCCGGTCTCGGCGTCGAGGTTGCGCAGGCGCAGGCGATCATGCGCACGCCGACGATCAGCGTCCCCACGCGCACCCCGACCATCTCTCCCAGCATCGCCGCGCGCGTCAGCCCCGGTGTTGGTGCGCGGGCTGTCGGCGTCGGCCCCGGCCCGCGTTCTATCCCTGCTATCCCGCGTACCACCACCACGGCGCGGATGCGACCGACCCCAGTGCTGCCCTATGCGCGCTATTCGCCGAACCTCTATCCGGCCTGCACCGCCCCCTATCGCGACGCCGACGGCGAATGCCTGGCGCAGCCGGGCGCGGGCGGCGATGGCGCGGGAAAATCGGGCAAGAAGAGCGCCGGGAAGGGGCGGGGCAACAGCACGCCGGCCGCCGTCGACTTGCGCACCTTCGCCAACGAATTCGTGGCCGAGATCGACGGCGCGCTGTCGGCGACTGAAGCCGACGAGCTTGCGCGTCGCCACGGCTTGACGCGTGTCTCATCCGAGAATTTCCCGCTGATCGGGGCGACGTTCGGCCTGTTCCGCATCACGGACGGCAGGCCTTCCGAGACGGTGCGGCGTGAGTTCGCCGCCGACGGCAGCGTGCGCTCGCTCCAGCCGAACTTCCGCTACGTGCTCCAGGATCAGAAATCGTCAGTGCCGACCGAGGGCGATCCCGCGCAATACGCGCTGGCCAGGCTTCGCCTGCCGCAGGCGCATACGCTGGCGCACGGTGCCAACGTGACGGTTGCCGTGATCGACTCCGGCATCGACGCCCAACATCCCGAGCTCGCCCACTCCATCGTCGACAACTTTGATGCGCTCGGCAGCGCCGAGGGCCCGCATGTCCATGGCACCGGCATTGCCGGCGCCATCGTGGCGCATGCCAAGCTGATGGGCAGCGCGCCCGAGGCGCGCATCATCGCCATCCGCGCCTTTGGCGGCTCGACGGGTGGAGCCCAGAGCTCGTCCTACATCGTCCTGCGCTCACTGAATTACGCCGCCGAGCACGGCGCGCAGATCGTCAATATGAGCTTTGCCGGTCCGAAGGATGCCGTGATCGAGCGCGCCATCGCGGCGACCGCCGCCCGCGGGCTGGTGCTGATCGCGGCAGCCGGCAATGCCGGCGCGAAATCGCCGCCGCTCTATCCAGCCGCCAATCCCAACGTGATCGCGGTCAGCGCGACCGACCAGCAGGACAAGCTGTTCTCGGCGTCCAACCGCGGCAATTACATCGCGCTGGCCGCGCCCGGCGTCGACATCTTCCTGCCGGCGCCCGACGGCAAGTACCAGATGACCTCGGGGACCTCGTTCTCGGCCGCCTATATCTCCGGCGTCGCCGCGCTGCTGCTCGAGCGCAATTACACGCTCAAGCCGGAGGCGCTGCGCATGACGCTGGCGAAGACCGCGCGCGACCTCGGCTCACCCGGCCGTGATGATCTGTTCGGCGACGGTGAGGCCGACGCGTTTGCCGCAGTGATGGCCGTTCCCGCCGACAGCGCGACGCCTGTTGCGGCTGCGTCCGGTACAACAAAACGTGAAGATGCCGAGAAGCGTCGCGACGAGCCTGGCATCCGCGCGATCGAACAACCTTCGCTGTCGAGCGCAGACGATAAATCCACGATTTCTCAGGCGGATAGGCCGGCGACGCGATAGCGGCTGCGACAACTTTGCGCGCCGTGCGAGGGCCAAGAAATCGAACGCCGCATTGAACGTTCAGCCGGCTGCCACGACCAAATTATGTGGGAGCGGTCATCCCTCCCCATAAGTCATATCAGGCGCGAGCGCCCATCCACCCCAAGCGCCCATATGGCTCGACCCGTCCGGTTGTCCCCCCGGACGGGTCTTTTCTTTTCAGGCGTCTGATTTCTTGAATCGCTCGGCACGATCAGCTTCTGGTTGAGCGAACGTGGCGGCGCCCCTTGTCGGCGTCCGGGAGTCGCCCCGCAGGCCGGTTATGCTTGTGCGAAGCTTGACTCGAAAACACAGCAATTGTCCGCACGACTACGGTGATTGACGACGACCGGCGTGTCGTTGCTGGACAAGTCAAAACTTTTCCACAAAATATTCATGTCGCGTCTAAATTGATTCGTGTGCGTTGCGTCGCGTCCGTATTTTTCTCCCAACGGGCTGGTTTATGACACATCGCCAAGAGGCTGTTCGCGACGTGGCGCGTGGCCGCGACATTGCGGCACGCTGGTGCGCTCTCGCCGAGCAGCGGCTGGAACATCTCTCCGAAATGTTCGAGACCGGACGCTGGCGCCGCTATCACTCCGAGCTCGCATTCCTCGAAAACATCCAGGAAGCCAAGCGCGCCGTCCAGACCTGGCGCGCGCTCGCGACCGGTAGTGACGTGGCCGCGGCGGCCGCGAGTGTCTCGCCCGTATTCGGCTGGTCGCCGGCGACCATGCCCCGCGTGTTTCCGCGCGACCAGCAGGCCCAGACCGTGCAGCCGAAGGCCGTCCACATCGCCGCGGAGACCGCCGTCCCGGTCAGGCTCGCGCCCAAGCCGGAGGTCCTTGCCGAAATCACCGAAGCCCCGCTCGCGCCGCGAGCGACGCCTGCTACGGTGGCATTGTTCACTGCGCCCGCCGCTGTCGCGCCGCTCAAGGCTCCCGCTGCGCGGGCGCCGCTCACCGCACCCGCCGTGAGGTCGCCGGTTGCCGCGCCTGCCGCAATGGCGGCGTTCACCACGCCTGCCGTGAAGGCGGCGTTCGCCGCACCTGCCGTGAAGGCGCCGCCCGCCACACCTGCTGTAATGGCAACGCTTCTGCCGCAGTTCGCCCCGCCCGCCGCCGAAATTGTCGCCGCTCCCGAGCGCGTCGTCGAATTCACCTTCAGCCTCGACGGCCTGCAAGCGAAGTACCCGCTGCTGAGGAACGCGTTCTAGCGTTTGGGCTCCGGGATGAGGGCGGCAGCTACCGCCGCACCGCATTGCCGCCGACCACCAGCTGCGCAAAGCGCTGTGCGCCGTCGGCCGACAGATCCGACGTCACTGCACGGGCGTGATCGAGCCCAACCACGGCGCCGCGCGGGGTTTCCGAGATCATGTTGTTGTTGACGAGCGCGGTGCCTGCGCCGGACACCACGGAGACGCCGACGCCGGCCAGCGCCTTGCGGATCACATTGCCCGTGATCGCGACGTCGCGCAGATATTTGCCCCAGCCGGCGACGATGCCATAGGACGGCGCGTTCTCGATCACATTGCCGGTCACGGAGCTGTCAGCCTCGATGTAGATGCCCACACCGGCATCGTCGTCGGGGGCGGTGCCGATCGGCCGCTTCGGGATCAGATTGCGGATGATGTTGCCCTGGACCACCGCGATGCGGCCGCCTTCGTTGAAATTGCAGACCGAGACGCCGACGGCGGCACCATCGACCGTGTTGTTGGCGATCATCGCGGCCTCGAACGCGAACTCCGAATAGAGCGCGACCTCGCGCACGTCGCTGACGCTGTTGCCTGATATGTGGATGTTCGACGCCGAATTGCCGCGCACCGCCGAGTAATCGCAGTTCCTGATGCGATTGCCGCGCACGATCACGTTGCCGGCGCGAAACGCGTTGATGGCGTTGCCGTACTGGCCCGAGCCGCCGGGGCCGGCCTTGATGTCCTCGATGCGGTTGTCAGTGACCAGCGTGCCGTCGTCGCCGATTGCGGTGCGCAGGATCTCGATGCCGTTGTCGTTGGTGCCGATGATGGTGTTGCGGGACACGCTGAGGCCCTTGGCGTCGAACGAGACGACTGCCGTCACCGCGATGTTGGTGAAGATGTTGCCCGAGATGTCGCCGGACACCTGCTCGAGCCAGATGCCGCTGCCGCCGGAGCCGGTGATCTCGCAATCGGTGATGCGGACGTCACGCCCGCCGAGGACATGGATCAGTCCGCGCCGCGTCGGCAGCGGGATGCCGCCGCCGTCGAAGATGAGGCCGGTCAGGCCGATCGAGTCCGACCCGTCGCTCTGGATCGCTGCGGCCCCGCCGGTGAAGATGATTTTTGTCGCGCCGCGCACGCCGATCAGCTGGGCGCCATTCGGCAACCGCAGCAATCCGCTGCGGTAGATGCCGGGTGGCAGCGCCAGCGGCATCTGTGCCCGCGCAGCGTCGTCGATGGCGCGCTGGAGCACGCGGGTCTGGTCCTCGCTGCTGCCGGGCCGCACGCCGTATTGCGTGGCATCGCGGCCGAGCAGGGACGTCAGCGGCGCCGCGCGCGCGGCGTCGGCCGGCATGGCGAGGGCGCCCGCGATGCCTGCGGTCGAAGCTCCGATGAGATGACGGCGATTGAGGTCCATGACGCATCCTTCGGCGGACGCGGGAGGTCCGCGACCGACTAGGTAGCGCAGGGTGGCTGGGGCGGTGAGGATTGTTCGCGGTAGGGTTAAATGTTTACCGCAAAGACGGTGCCGTAGGGTGGGCAAAGCGACTTGTCCGCCGTAGCTCGAAGAGCGAAGGCGGAAGCGTGCCCACCATTGTTACACGAATGCGGATGTATGGTGGGCACGGCGCGACGCGCCTTTGCCACCCTACGAAATCTGAGTGTTCCGCTGCTTCCTTGCCAGCCCCACCAGCTCCATCAGCATCGCTTCCCCCGCGTCCACCAGCTCCTCCAGCGTAATCCGGGCTGCGCCCTTGCGCCGCACCGCGCCGCTGCGGGCGAGCAGGGGAATGTGGATGAACGCCGCAAGCTGCGGTCCGCCCGCCCTCACATTCTCGATCGCGCGCCAGCTGAGATAGTTGCAGAGATAGGCGCCGGCATCGCGCGAGGCGCGCGCGTCGATGCCGGTGAGGCGCGCGGCGCGCAGCAGTCTTGCCGTGTGCGGACCGAACGTCATCGCGTCCGCATGGCCGGCGATCCCGCGCTTGCTGGAGCGGGTGTTGGCGGCATCGGGCCAGAGCATGGTGACGGCATTGCGTGCGCGGGTCTCGATGCGGAGGTAAGGCGTACGCGAGGCGAGGCCGAACATCAGCAGCGCGTCGGGCTGTTCCTTCGCGAGCACATCAGGCAATTGCCGGTCGACCGCGGCATAGGTGACCGGGAAGATGTGGCTCGCGAGCGCGACATCGTCGAGCGCCGGACGGCGCAATTGCGCCAGCCGCGCCACCAGTGGCTGGGTCGGGTTATAGGGCGCGCCGGGAAACGGTCCGAAGCCGGTGAGGAGAATGCGGAGCTTTTCGCTCATTGCAGCAACTCCAGAATCTGCTCGGCGGCGAGTGCCGGCGTGAGATGGCCTTCGGCCACCTCAGCCTCGATCTTCCTGACCTTGGTCCGCACCGACGCCTCGCTGCGCAGCCGCGCCAGCATGCGCTGCTCCAGCATCGACCACATCCATTTCACCTGCTGCTCGCGCCGCCGTGCGGCGAAATCACCGGACGCGTTCATCGCCTTGCGGTGATCCAGAACCTTCTGCCAGAGTTTTGCGATCCCGTCGCCGGTCAGCGCCGAATAGGTCTCGACCGGCGGGTGCCAATGCTCGGATCGCGGCGCCAAAATATGCAGCGCGCCGCGATAGTCGGCGGCGGTGATGTTGGCGCGCTTGAGATTGTCGCCGTCGGCCTTGTTGATCGCGATCATGTCGGCGAGCTCGACCAGGCCCTTCTTAATGCCTTGCAGCTCGTCGCCGCCGCCCGGCAGCATCAGCGCGAGGAAGAAGTCGGTCATGTCACAAACTGCGGTCTCGGACTGGCCGATGCCGACGGTCTCGACCAGCACGACGTCGAAGCCGGCGGCCTCGCACAACAGCATGGCCTCGCGCGTCTTGGCGGCGACGCCGCCGAGCGTGCCTGACGATGGCGAGGGACGGATGAAGGCGTCATTGGAGGCCGACAGCCGCGCCATCCGCGTCTTGTCGCCGAGGATCGAGCCGCCGCTGCGCGCCGAGGACGGATCGACCGCGAGTACCGCGACCTTGTTTCCCTGCTCGATGAGATACGTCCCGAGCACGTCGATGGTGGTGGACTTGCCGACGCCGGGCGAGCCGGTGATGCCGACGCGAACCGCCTTGCCGGTGTCGGGCAGCAGCATCTGCACCAGCTCGCGCGCCAGCGCCTGATGGTCGCCGCGCCGGCTTTCCACCAGCGTGATCGCGCGGGCGAGGGCTGCGCGACTGCCGGAGCGCAAGTCGCGGGCGAGGGTTTTGATGTCCAGCGAGGCCTTCTTCTCAGTCATGCCCTGCTTTACAACGCCCCGGCGGGGCAGGCGAGGGCCGCTCGCCCGATATCACCGAGTCGTTGCCGCCGCTGTCTGCACCGGCTTCACCTTGCGCCAGACCCACACCAGCACCGGCCAGAGCAGCGCGCCGATCGCCATGGCGGCGAGGATCGCCGCGACGGGCCGCTCGAAGAACGGCAGGATGCTGCCGTCCGACTTGATCAGCGAGGTCACGAAAGCCTGCTCGACCATGGTGCCCATGACGATGCCGAGCACCATCGCGGCCACCGGATAGCCGTTCGCCTCCATGACATAGCCGATGATGCCGAAGGCGGCGACGGTGACGACGCCGAACATGTTGTTGCCGATCGCGAATGAGCCGACCGCACAGCACAGCATGATGATCGGCATGATGGCGGAGCGCGGTGCCAGCAGGATGTAGGCGGCGATCCGGATCATGGCGATGCCGAGCGGGATCATCAGGATGTTCGCGATGATGAACATCAGATAGATCGCGTACATGCTCGACGCCTTCTCGGTGAACAGCGTCGGGCCGGGATTGAGGCCCTTCATGTAGAGCACGCCGATCGCGATCGCGGCGATGGTGTCGCCGGGGATGCCGAACAGCAGCGAGGGCACCCAGCCCGAGGCGATGCTGGCATTGTTGCTCGCGCCGGCCTCGACCAGGCCCTCGACGTGGCCGGTGCCGAATTTCTCCGGCTCCTCGGAGAAGCGTTTCGACATCGCATAGGAGACCCAGGCGGCCATGTCGGCGCCGGCGCCGGGCAGCACGCCGATGATGATGCCGATGATGTTTCCACGCGTCATCTGCCAGTGATATTTCTTGGTCAGCTTCCACTGGCCGGCCATGATGCTTCCGAATTTTCGCCGCGGCAGCGGCGGCGGCTCGGGCGTCAGCATCGCGCGCATCACCTGCGCCACCGCGAACACGCCGACCAGCGCCGGGATCGGCTCGATGCCGCCGAACAAATCGGTGATGCCGAAGGTGAAGCGCGGCACGCCGCCCGGATTCTCGATACCGATGCAGGACACCAGCAAGCCGAGGAACATGCCCGCGATCGCCTTCACCGGCGAGGAGCGCGCAACCAAAGTGGCGCACATCAGGCCGAGCAGCGCCAGCCAGAAATATTCGAAGGTCGAGAACGAGAGCGCGATCTCGGCGAGCGGCGGCGCCAGGATCATCAGCGACAGCACACCGGCAATGCCGCCGACGGCGGAGAACCAGACGCCGGCCCCCAGCGCCAGCTCAGCCTGGCCCTTGCGCGTCATGGCGTAGGCCTCGTCGGCATAGGCTGCCGAGGCGGGGGTGCCGGGAATGCGCAGCAGCGCGCCGGGGATGTCGCCCGAGAAGATCGCCATCGAGGAGGCTGCGACAATGGTTGAGATCGCCGCGATCGGCGAGAGGTAGAAGGTGACGGGGACGAGCAGGGCGGTCGCCATCGTCGCCGACAGGCCCGGCAGCGAACCGATGACGAGGCCGTACACGGAGGCTGCGAACATCGCGATGATGACCTCCCAGGTGGAGATCAGCGCGAATGCTTCAATGAGGGTCTTGAGCATGGGATCACCAGGGCGTCGGCAACAGGCCAGCGGGGAGCGGCACGCGCAGCAGCTTGCCGAAGATGAGGTGGATGGCGAACGGCGACAGCGCCGCGAGCGGCAGTGCCAGCTTCCACTTCGCCCCGAGCGCGGTCGAGGTGACGTAGACCATGATCGCCGCGGTGATGATGAAGCCGAGCCGGTCGGCGGCGGCGACGTAGAACAGCAGCAGCGCCGGCGGCAGCAGGGCGCGCAGGCCGTAGAGCTTGCCCTGCGGCGGCGGTGCGGCCGCCACCTGGCCGTCCTCGAGCGGGACCAGCTCTTCCTCCTCCTCGAAGGAATGGCCGATGCCGAACACGATCGCGAGCCCGCACAGCGCGAGCCCGATGCCGATCACGAGCGGAAATACGTTGGGGCCGACCGGCTGCCCCGGCACCGGCGGCAGGATCCAGCCGCCATAGGCAGCCGCCGCGCCGAGCACGACGAGAAACGATCCCGTGACGGAGTCGGGAAGACGCATGTGAGAATCCTATGCGAGGTATTCTCCCTCTCCCCGCGCGCGGGGAGAGGGTTGGGGTGAGGGGGGCTCTCCGCGGGGGAGGTGAGAATTGGACTCGTAGAGAGTCCCCCTCACCCGAAACCCGCGCTTCGCGCGAATTCCGGCCTCTCCCCGCAAGCGGGGGGAGGCGATCAGAGCATCGCAGGTCCGGATCACGCCTTGCTCAGGCCGGCGGCCTTCATCGCCTCGCCCATCTGGGCGTCGCCCTTGTCCATGAAGCTTGCGAACTGACCGGCATCGCCCCACACCGTACCGAAGCCGCGGTTGCTCATGAAGTCCTTGAACTCGGCGGAGTCGTAGACCTTCTTCAGCGCTGCGGTGAGCTTCGTTGCGATCTCCGGCGGCAGGTTCTTCGGTGCGCCGATGCCGCGCCAGGCGCCGGTTGCGTAGTCGATGCCCATCGCCTCCTTCAGCGTCGGCACGTCCTTGAAGATCGGGTTGCGCGCCGGCGCCATGATGGCAAGGCTCCTTGCCTTGCCCGCCTCGATGATGGCGCGCGCCTCCGGCACCGAGCACGTCGTGAGGTCGAGGCCGCCGGCGGCGAGATCCTGCATCGCGGGCGCAGCGCCATTCGACGGCACCCAGGCGACCTGGTTGGCGGGCAGGCCCATCGCCTGCATCCAGCCGACCAGCGCGAGATGCCAGATGCCGCCCTGACCGGTGCCCGACGCCTTGAACTTGCCGGGAGGCGCCGCCTTGATGGCTTCGGCGAGCTCCTTGACGGTCTTGTAGGGCGAGGAGGAGGAGACCTGGATGCCGGGCGGGTCCTCGTTCATCAGCGCCAGCGGCGTGTAGCTCTTCGGCGTCAGCTCGGTGAGGCCCTGCCAGTGCATCATCGAGATTTCGACGGTGAGCATGCCGATCGTGTAGCCGTCCGGCTGCGCGGTCGCGATCGCGCTATGGCCGACCACGCCTGAACCGCCGGTGCGGTTGACGACGTTGAAGGGCTGGCCGAGATCCTTTTCCAGGAGGGCTGCGACAATGCGCGCAGTCGCGTCGGTGCCGCCACCGGCGCCCCAGGGCACGATCACGGTGACCGGCCGGGCCGGATACGCCTGTGCGCGTGCGGGTGTGAGACCGAATGCGGCGGATGCGGCAATCGCGGCGGAAGAGGCCGCAAAAGTGCGGCGCGAAATCTTGGACATCAATGCCTCCCAGCGGCGCCCGTGACACCGGGCGCTCTTGTCAATGAAGGCATTCTAGTCGGCTTTGCGGCGCCGCTGCAAGGTAGCGCTACCACAGCGTTGTGAGCAATGTGTCGCTGCTCAAAACATCATCACTGCGGCTCCGCCGCGTCGCCCTTCGGTCGCGCACCGCCGAAGATACGCATGCCTTCCGCCGTGAGATAGGTCTTCAGCGTTTCCCACGTCACGAAGGCGACATATTCGCCCTCGGCGTAGGGGCCGACCGCGTAAGGCGGATAGTGGAAGGTGAGCCCGGAACTCTTGCCCGTTTCGGTTGACGGCGCGAGCGTCACCGCGCCGATCTTGAGCAGGCTCGGCTCGACGCTCTTGAACCACTCGTCGGTCGCGGTCTCGCTGGTGTCGCGCTTCTTCTTCTCGACTCTCAGCGAAGCGATCACGGCCTTCACCATCGCCTTCATAGTTGCCCCGTTGTCGGTGGTCTCGGTGAAGAACGGGCGGATCGAGATGCGCTTGCCCTCGCTCTTGTCCCACAGGATCGTGTTCACGTCCGAGTTGGGATGGGCGCCATGAGTGTCCATGTAGTCGTTGCGCAGGACGCTGACATAGCGATCTGCAACAACGGAGCGGATCGCATATTTGCGCTCGAAATCCCAGCCGCCGTCCTTGAAGAACTGCGGATCTTCCTTGCGCGAGGCGGCGGCCTCGGCCGCGTTCTTGTCGAGCCACTTCCTGCCTTCGGCCAGGCAATCCGCCGCGAGCGCCGCATCCGCCTTGATCCTGTCGTCGAGGAAGACGCGGGCGTCGATGCTCTTGGTCTTGATGATGGCGTCGGGCTTGGGGTCCGCGGCGAGGGCGGAGATCACGCACGTTGCGCTAAGCGCCATGGCGACGCTCAAACCGATCATGAACTTCAATGGGAGTGCTCCTTACGTGAGCGTCAGAATATTTCGAGGATGTGGTCTGCGATCTGCTGCGCAGAGTGGGGGGAGGCGGAGCGCCGGACAGTCGCCTGCGCCTGCAAGCCGGTCGCATCCTCGATGATCTGCTCGACGTCGATCAGGTTGAGCAGCGAGAAAGAGGCCTCCGGTTCGACCTCGACCAGGACATCGATGTCGCTGTGCGGGTGATAATCGTCGCCGTCCCGCGTGCCGAGGATGGCGAGCTTCGAGACGCCCTTGGCTTTGATGGCATCAGCGTTCTGGCGTATCGCAGCGATGACCTCATCACGTGTCATGGAGACAATCCGGCCGGTGATACGGCCAGCGTACCATCTACTCCGCCGCCTCGCTATGCCCGAGCCGGGCATTCAGCTTGCGGATCAGCTCCTCGGCGGCTTCCGCGATCACCGTGCCCGGCGGGAAGATGGCTTCGGCGCCGGCCGCATAGAGCGCGTCGTAATCCTGCGGCGGCACCACGCCGCCGATGATGATCATGATGTCGTCGCGGCCCTGTTTCTTCAGCGCGGCCTTGAGTTCAGGCACTGCGGTGAGATGGGCGGCGGCGAGCGAGGAGACGCCGAGGATGTGCACGTCGTTCTCGACCGCCTGCCGCGCAGCTTCATCGGCAGTTGCAAACAGCGGCCCGATGTCGACGTCGAAGCCGATGTCGGCGAAGGCCGAGGCAATCACCTTCTGGCCGCGGTCGTGGCCATCCTGGCCGATCTTGGCGACCAGGATGCGCGGCCGGCGGCCTTCCGCCTCCTCGAAGGCGTCGATCAGCGCCTGAACCTTCTCGACCTGGTTACCCATGCTGGACGCCTCCCGCTTGTAGACGCCGGTGATGGACCTGATCTCGGCGCGGTGCCGGCCGAACACCTTTTCCATCGCGTCCGAGATTTCGCCGACGGTCGCCTTCGCCCGTGCTGCGTCGATCGCGAGCGCGAGCAGATTGCCGTTGCCTTCGCCGGCCGAGCGCGTCAGCGCGGCAAGCGCCGCGTCGACGTCGGTCTGGTTGCGCTCGGATTTCAGCCGCGTCAGCTTGTCGATCTGGAGGCGGCGGACATTGGTGTTGTCGACCTTGAGGATGTCGATGGGAGCCTCATCCGTCGGCTTGTACTTGTTGACGCCGATCACCGCCTGCTTGCCGGCATCGATCCGGGCTTGCGTCTTGGCCGAGGCCTCCTCGATGCGCAGCTTGGGCACGCCGGCCTCGATCGCCTTGGCCATGCCGCCGAGCTCCTCGACCTCCTGGATGTGGCTCCAGGCCTTCGCCGCGAGGTCGCGCGTCAGCCGCTCGACATAATACGAGCCGCCCCAGGGATCGATGATGCGGGTGGTGCCGCTCTCCTGCTGCAGGAACAGCTGGGTGTTGCGGGCGATGCGGGCCGAGAAGTCGGTCGGCAGCGCTAAGGCCTCGTCGAGCGCGTTGGTGTGCAGCGACTGGGTGTGGCCCTGGGTGGCCGCCATCGCCTCCACCGTCGTGCGCATCACATTGTTGAACACGTCCTGTGCGGTCAAAGACCAGCCCGAAGTCTGGCAATGCGTGCGCAGCGACAGCGAGCGCGGGTCTTTCGGGTTAAAGGGCTTCAGCAGCTTCGCCCAGAGCAGGCGCGCGGCGCGCATCTTGGCGACTTCCATGAAGAAGTTCATGCCGATCGCCCAGAAGAACGACAGGCGCGGCGCGAAGCGGTCGACGTCGAGGCCCGCGGCAAGACCGGCGCGCAGATATTCGACGCCGTCGGCGAGCGTATAGGCGAGCTCGAGGTCCTGCGTCGCGCCGGCCTCCTGCATGTGATAGCCGGAGATCGAGATCGAATTGTATTTCGGCATCTTCGTGGAGGTATAGGCGAAGATGTCCGAAATGATCCGCATCGAGGGCGCGGGCGGATAGATATAGGTGTTGCGCACCATGAACTCTTTCAGAATGTCGTTCTGAATGGTGCCCGAGAGCTTTTCCGGCGGCACGCCCTGTTCGCCGGCGGCGGCGACATAGAGCGCGAGGATCGGCAGCACCGCGCCGTTCATGGTCATCGACACGCTCATCTGGTCGAGCGGAATGCCTGCGAACAGCGTGCGCATGTCGTAGATGGAATCGATGGCAACACCGGCCATGCCGACGTCGCCGCCGACGCGCGGATGGTCGCTGTCATAGCCGCGATGGGTGGCGAGGTCGAAGGCGACCGAGAGGCCCTTCTGTCCGGCCGCGAGGTTGCGGCGGTAGAATGCGTTGGAATCCTCCGCCGTGGAGAAGCCGGCATATTGCCGGACGGTCCAGGGCTGATTGACATACATGGTCGGGTAGGGGCCGCGCAGGTACGGCGCGATGCCCGGATAGGTCTCGAGGAAATCGAGCCCGGCGAGATCGGCCTCGCCATAGGCGGGCTTCACCAGAATGCCCTCGGGCGTCAGCCACGGCTCGGCGCTGCCTGACGGCGCGGCGGTAGCGATGCGCTCGAAGGCGACGTCGGCGAAATCAGGAATGCGGCTCATGGTTTCAACCATATCATTAGACGCTCAATCATGATCCGGATGCTGATGGCTGACGATGGTCGCCATCTTCTCCGGTCCGTAATTCTGTTGCGTGGTCTGGCTCGGCAAATTGGAGATTCCGACCACCCAGCCGAGCCGGGATTCGGATCCGTATTGGCGCGTCGGCACCAGCTGGTCGGGGCGGTCAAAGGCGCCGGTCATGATCTCGATCCGGTCGCCGTCGATGCGGCCAAAGCTCAGCGGCGTGCCGCAGGCGGCGCAATAGCCGCGATCAGCGATCGAGGAGGAGCGGAAGAACGCCGGCTGCCCCTTGCTCCAGGCGAAGTCCGTCCGGTTGATGTCGGCGAAGGACGCGAACGGCGCGCCGCTCGCCTTCTGGCACATACGGCAATGGCAGATCGAAACCCTGTTGGGGGTTGCCGAAATCGCAAAGCGCACCGCGCCGCATTGGCAACCGCCGGTGAAAACTGGTTTGCCCGCCTCGCTCATGCCTGCTCCATCCGTCGGTAGGCGTCTTGCAGTGTCGCAAGCGCATCGCCTCCGGCGAAGACAAAACCCGTGACGCCGGCCGCACGGAGTGCCGCCTCGGCATCGGTCGGACGGCCTGCCAGATAGATATGTCGCGCGCCCGCCGTTTGCAGGGCCTTCGCCGCGGCGTCGGCGTGTTCCGGATAGACCTTGTCGCTGGAACAAAGACAGGCGAGCTCGGCGCCGGAGGCCTTGAATGCGGCGGCCAATTTGGCCGGATCGGCAAAGCCCTCGCTGTCGACGGCCTGGATGCCGCCGGCCTCGAACAAGCTCTTGGCAAAGGTCGCCCGCGCCGTGAAATCGGCGGGCGTGCCGAGATTGGCCAGAAACACCTTTGGCCGCGCACCGCGCGCCTTCAGCGCCGCATCGGATTTGTCGCGCAACGCCTCGAACGGTTCCGCCAGCCGGATCGGCGGCAGCGCATCGAACTTGTATTTCTGCTCGCCGTAGGGAGCGAGCTTGACCGGCGTCGCCGTCAGCACCGCCGTCTCGCGCTCATGCAGGTTGGGAAACTCGCTGGCGCCTGTCAGCACGTCGCGGCGCTTTGCGATGTTGGCGTCGCGGGCCTTTCGCGCGGCCGCGACCTTGCTTTGGAACAGGCCTTGCTGAAGCGCGGCGAAGGCGCCGCCGGCTTTCTCGCTGTCCTGGAACAGCGCCCAGGCGGCGTCGCAAAGCTGCGCCGTCAATGTCTCGATGCCGCCCGCGCCGGCGGCGGGATCGCTGACCTTGGCGAGGTTGCTTTCTTCCAGAAGCAGGGCTTGCGTATTGCGCGCCACGCGCCGCGCGAATGGATCAGGTAGCCCGAGCGCCAGCGTATGCGGCAGCACGGTGATCGCATTGGCGCCGGCGAGCCCGGCCGCGAATGTCGCGATGGTCGCGCGCAGCATGTTCACGTAAGGGTCACGCTGGGTCAGCATGCGCCAGGCCGTATCGGCGGCAATGAACAGCGGCTTCGGCGTCAGCCCGCACGCCGTCTCGATGCGCGCCCACAGCAGCCGCAGTGCGCGGAATTTTGCCATGGTCAAAAACTGGTCGGCATCCGCAGAGAGCCGCGCATAGATCATGTCCTGCGCCTGCTCCAGTGGAACGCCGGCGCCCTCGATCGCGCGCAGATAGGCGACGCCGCAGGCCAGCACGAACGCGAGCTCCTGCACCTCGGAGCCGCCAGCATCGTGGATCACGCGCCCGTCGGCGGACGCGAACGGTCCCTTGAAGCCGAGCGCGGCGAGCCCCTTGATGGCGCCAGTGACGGCCGGAACGATCTCGTCCCATGTGTAGGGGCTGTGACCCCACACCGCGCCGGCCGCAAGCGGATCGAGCCCGAAGCGGATGTTGCAGGCGGCGGGATCGAGGCCGTTGCTCTTCACATATTCCGCGACATGGATCGCCGCCATCCGCGATTGCGGACCGATCTGGAGCTCGATGCCGATGCCGGCATCGAGATGAATATCCTTGAAAACCTTGGCGACCGCATCGGCCGAAGGTTCCAGCCCGAACCCGTGAGCGCCACTGCCGCCGGCGAACACCAGCGCGAGCCCCGTCGCGCCATTTTCGAGATCGGTCAGCGCCTGCGCATTCGCGAGCGCCGCATCGGGATGGTCGATCCGCTGCATGATCTGCCACGGCGCGGCGGCAGGCCGTCCCACCACGGGCGCAACGCCCCGGGCGCGCGGATAGAGAGGGTCGATCTTGAGGCCGTCATAAGTCTTGCCGACCAGCTTCTCGAACGGCGCGCCCTTCAGCACGCCGTCGACCAGCTTGCGCCAGTCGTTGACCGTGGCCTTGGGGAAATCCGCCGCCAGCGGCAGGTCGTCAGTCACGGAGGTCATACGGCCAAGGGCTCCCAAAAATCTTGTTGTTCGCGGGCGAAATTGCCACGGCCGGCCGTCGCTGCAAACGGTTGTTTTTGGTTAACCGGTATCCGGAAGCCGCTCAATGCCTTGCGTCGAGGCGCTGGCAAGCCCGTCACGCACACGAATGCCTGAGATCACGCGGTCGGGCGCGATTTCGGCCAGCGGCACCAGCACGAAGGCGCGCTCGAACAAGCGCGGATGCGGCAAGGTCAGGTCGGGTTTCTGCAAGCTGACATCGTCATAGGCGATCATGTCGAGATCGAGCGTGCGCGGGCCCCATTGCCTCTCCTTGTTCCGTGTGCGGCCGAATTTCTGCTCGACCTTATGCATCACGAACAAGAGCGCATGCGGATCGAGGCTGGTTTCGATCTCGACGCAGGCATTGATGAAGGGATCCTGGTCCTCGTCACCCCAGGGCGGCGTCGCATAGTCCGAGGAGCGCGCGATCAGCGCAGCTTGCGCCATGCCGCAGATGTGCGAGATCGCCTTCCGGAACGTCGCGCGGACATCGCCGACATTGCCGCCGAGTGCGATCAGCACGCTCGCCATCTTACGGATGCCGCGAGCGCGTCAGCATGATGCCGACGTCGTCGAAGATTGCGGCGATCGGCGCATGCGGCTTGTGCACGGTGATCTTCACGGCGCGGATGCGCGGGAAGTGCGACAGGATGGCATCGGCGACCGCGCCGGCCGCTCGCTCCAGCAGCTTGTAATTTGTATTCTTGAACGCCGCCGTCGTGGTCGCCACGACTTCGGCGTAGGACACGGTGTCGGCGAGCCGGTCGCTACGCGACGGCTCCGACAAATCGGTATAGAGCTCGAGATCGATGACGAAGCGCTGGCCGACTTCGGTCTCGTGATCCATCACGCCGTGGCGGGCGTGGATCGACAGGCCGGTGACGAAGATCGTATCGGTCATTGCTTGCTCTCGATTGCATTCGCGACCCGCAGGGCCTGCAAGGTCTCGGCGACGTCATGGGTGCGGATGATCTTGGCGCCGCGCTGTGCGGCGATCAGATGCGCGGCGATCGAGCCGGCGAGCCGTTCCTTCGGCTCCGAGGGCGACACCGAGGCGATGAAGCGCTTGCGCGAAGCGCCGACCAGGATCGGCAGGCCGAACGTGTCGAATTCGCGCAGCCGCGCCAGCGCGGTCATGCTCTGCTCGGCCGTCTTGCCGAAGCCGATGCCGGGATCGAGCACAATCTTGTCGCGCGCGATGCCGGCCTTGGCGGCGATATCGAGCGAGCGCAGGAAGAACGCTTTCATGTCCGCGACGATGTCGATGGCGGAATCGACGGCCTCGCGGTTGTGCATGACGATGACGGGGACGCCGCGCGCGGCGATAAGCTGTGCCATGCCAGTGTCGCGCTGCAGGCCCCAGACGTCGTTGGCGATCGCAGCGCCCTGGTCGAGCGCAAAGGCCACCACCTCAGCCTTCATGCTGTCGATCGACACGGGAACGCCCAACGCCACCACGCCTGACAGCACCGGCTTCAGCCGGGCCAGCTCGTCCGCCGCCGTCACCGGCCGGGCGCCCGTGTAGGGCCGGGTGGACTCGGCACCGATGTCGATGATGTCGACGCCGGCCTCGATCATCGCCCGCACCCGCGCAAGCGCCAGCTCGGGCGCGATGAACTCACCGCCATCGGAGAAGGAATCCGGGGTGACGTTGAGCACGCCCATCACTGCCGGAATCGGCCGCTCCAGCAGCGTCCGCAGCACGTCGGGCCCGGCCGAGCCGGCCGGCGGGACGGATGGGGAGGGCGAGGCATTCATGCGGCCCGCTTTAGCGGTCGGGGAGGGGGGATTCAAGGTGGGATTGGGGGCGAATGTCGATGTGTTCGCGGAGCATCGATCGCCTCCGCTGTCATCGCCCGCGAAAGCGGGCAATCCAGTATTCCGAGGCCGTGCGGTGATATGGAGGAGCCGCTGCGTACTGGATACCCCGCCTTCGCGGGGTATGACACCGAGAGCTAACGCGGCAGGTCGTATGCCGAGGGAGATGCCCTAATACGTAATCTTCGGCGGCAGCTTCTTCGCCTTGGCGATGATGTCGCCGACCGATTTTTCCGAGGGCAGGATGCGGACGAGCTTCTTCTTCACGTTGGCTTCCCGCATGCTCTGGGCCAGCCGTGCCGGATTCCGATAGGCGAGCTCGCGCACGGTGGTGACGCCGGCGGCGCGGACGAGGCCGACCTTGGCCCGGCCCATCCCGGGAATGCGCATGTAGTCGGAGACGTTGGCCCATTCCAGCAACTGCTGCTCGCTGATGCCGGTCTTGGCGGCGAGCGCCTTGCGACCCTTCACGGTCGAGGCCGCCTCGAGCAGCGCGTCGGTCGTGCGGATTCCTTGCGCCTTCAATTTGTTGGCGGCAAAGGCTGGCAGGCCCTCAATCTCGGAGATCGGATATGTCATGATACTCGATATGAAAAGCGTCGCTCAGGCGAACTGGCTGAGGCCCGGCGTCCCCGCGATGATCTTGCCCATCTGATCCGCTCCGATTTTGTCTCGGCCGTAGCGGAAAAGTTCACGGGCAACGTTCTGAATCTCGGACATGCCAAGTCCCAGGCCCATCAGGCGCGTGCCGACGGCCATCAGGCCGCCGCCCATCAGCCGCGACAGTCCGCCGCCGCTCCTGGACGCTTCTATCGCCGCTTCTGCACCGGGAATCTGATCGATCAGCGCTTCGACGTTCTCGGAAGGACCTTCGCTGCGGAGGAAGCCCAGGATAATGCCGACGGTCTTTTCAGCCACAGCACCATCTATGCTGGCGTTCGACGCCAGCCGCCCGATCAGCTCGTCCATAAGGCCCGCCCCTCAGCCGGTTTGCATGCCCGAGTATTGCTTCCGAAATGATCTTGATCCGGAGCGATGTGAAATACAAGCGATGAACGTACGCAAGGTTCCGATTCACTCTCGAAGGCGCGAAAAGTGTTGCAACGATGCAAGAGCGGAGATGGATTCAGCGAAAAATTGCCGCGGTGCGAACGCGTCATTCCTACTTTCGGCTGATGTCGGCGGTATGTTTCCGACAATGTCGCATGCTCGGGGCGCGTTGAACGGTTTTAATCCGCACGCGACATGCGTTAAACTACGGAGCAGGTGCATTCGAGTTTCAATAGGCGAAACACGGCAGAGAGATCAGAGAGAAGCATGACCGCACAGGACAGCAAGCTCGGCGACACCGACGACAAGATCTTCGTCGGCAAGGGAGACGAGCAGGCATGGCTGACGCTGGCGCTTGCCAATCGCCACGGCCTCGTCACGGGTGCAACCGGGACCGGTAAGACGGTATCGCTGCAAGTCATGGCGGAAGGATTTGCGCGCGCCGGCGTTCCGGTCTTCGCATCCGACATCAAAGGCGACCTCTCCGGCATCTCCGAGGTCGGCGAGGCCAGGGATTTCATTGTCAAGCGTGCCACCGAGATGGGGCTGACGTTCCAGCCCGACCAGTTCTCGACAGTGTTCTGGGACGTGTTCGGCGAACAGGGCCATCCGGTGCGGGCGACCGTCACGGAGATGGGGCCGCTTCTGCTTGCGCGCATGCTCGACCTGAACGACGTGCAGGAAGGCGTGCTCAACGTCGCCTTCCGCGTCGCCGACGACAACGGGCTGACCCTCATCGACATGAAGGATCTGCGCGCGCTGCTCGATGCCATCGTGCCGGATGCCGGCAAGAAGGGGGCGGACGCCGAGGAAGGCCCGCTTGCCGACATCAAGAAGGAGGCTCAGGGTTTTGGCAACGTCACCAAGGCCACCGTCGGCACCATCCAGCGCCAGCTTCTGGTGCTGGAAAACCAGGGCGGCACCAAATTCTTCGGCGAGCCGGCGCTGACGCTGAAGGACTTCCTGAAGACCGACCGCGACGGCCGCGGCATGGTCAACATCCTTGTTGCCGACAAGCTGCTGCAGAGTCCACGGCTTTACGCGACATTCCTGCTGTGGATGCTGTCAGAATTGTTCGAGGAGCTGCCCGAGGCCGGCGACCTGCCGAAGCCGAAGCTGGTGTTCTTCTTCGACGAGGCACATCTGTTGTTCAACGACGCGCCGAAGGCGCTGATGGACAAGATCGAGCAGGTGGTGCGTTTGATCCGATCCAAGGGCGTCGGCGTCTATTTCGTGACGCAAAACCCCGTCGACGTGCCCGACCGTGTGCTCGGGCAATTGGGCAACCGTGTCCAGCATGCGCTGCGTGCCTTCACCCCGCGCGACCAGAAGGCGGTCGCCGCCGCGGCCCAGACCTTCCGGCCCAACCCGAAGCTCGACACCGCCAAGGTGATCATGGAGCTCGGCAAGGGCGAGGCGCTGGTGTCCTTCCTCGAAGGCAACGGCACGCCGACGATGGTCGAGCGTGTCATGATCCGGCCGCCATCGGCCCGCATCGGATCGATCACGCCGGAAGAGCGCAAGGCGATCATGGATGCGAGCCCGGTGAAGGGCAAATACGACACCGCTGTCGATGCCGAATCCGCCTACGAGATGATCCAGAAGCGGATTGCCGGCACGGCTGCGACTGCCGATGCCGGTGCGGCCGACGGAGGTGGCGGCGGCATCCTCGGCCAGATCGGCTCGATGGTCGGCACCATCTTCGGCACCAACGTCAAGCGCGGCCGCCTGTCGGCGGGCCAGGTCATTGCGCGCGACGTGACGCGATCGGTCACCAACCAGGTGATCGGGGGGATGGCGGCCAATCTCGGCAAGTCGGTCGCCGGCCAGCTCGGTGGCTCGATCGGCCGCACCCTGGTGCGAGGCGCGCTCGGCGGGCTGCTGCGAAGGTAGGCAGGGAAGCCGGATTTGAGGCACTAAAGCCTCCACTGCGTCAAGCCCGGGCATGACGAAATCTCGCGAGTATTTGGATGCGATTGCCCCGCACGCCGGGCGAGGCCGAACACCATAAATTCAGGTGAGGGGGGTTCTCCAAGCGTCCGTCGGTCTGCTACGTGCTATTTGTTTCCGACGGGACATAATGTGACATCACCGAATCTATCAGACAAACTCGGCCCGCACAGAGCCTTGTCGCTGCGCGCGCCGCTCGATCTGCTCTTCCTGTTCTGCTGCGTCCTCCTGACCGCCGACGTGCTCGTTCCCGAGATCTTCGGCCACGGCAAGACCAAGGATTATGGGCTGTGGTACTGGGCCGGGCAGCAGGTGCTGCACGGTGGATCGCTCTATCCCGACGAGATCGGCGAGTATTTCGAATTCATTTATCCACCGCTGCCGGCGATCCTGCTGGCGATCCCGAGCTGGTTCGGCAAGATCCCGCTCTATGTCGTGCTGTCGATCCTGAACGTGGTGGCATGGTGGTACACGGGCAACTTCTCCAATGCCATGACGGGATCGGGCCGCAGGCCCGGCCCGTGGCTCGAAGCGCTGCCGGCCATCGTCACCGTGACCTTCGTGTTCGACATGTTCGACCTCGGCCAGCCGAACCTCGTCCTGCTGGCGATGATGCTGTGGGGCTTCTGGTTGTTGCAGCGTCAGCGGTCCTGGCTCGCGGGCTTCCTGTTCGCGCTCGCTACCGCCATCAAGGTGTTTCCGATCGCGGTGCTGCCCTATCTGATCTGGCGCAGGAAGTGGGCGGCCACCGTCGCGACGGTCGCTTTCACCGGCATCCTTCTTTATGTCGTGCCGGCACCGATCCGCGGCTTCGAGCGCAACGCGGCCGAGCTCAAGACCTGGTACCAGGGCATGGTCGGCACGAGCTCGGAAAAGGGCTTTGGCCAGCGCGACGAGCAGAACTGGTCGTGGGTCAACCAGTCCCTCATTGCCGTCACGCACCGTCTGGTCCGGCCGATCAACTACAATCAGGAAGATCCCAGCAAGTCACCGCGCACGATGAATGTCATCGACGTCGACTACAAGACGGCGAACTTGATCGTGCTGGCGTTGTCGGCGTTGCTCGGGCTCGGCTTCCTCGCGGTGATGCCGTCGCAAGCGCGGCGAACGGCGCGCTCGGATGCGGAGGAGCTCGGCATCCTGTTCTGCCTGATGACGGTGGCATCGCCGCTGGCGCGGCAATACTACTTCATGTGGCTGTTCTTCCCGATGACGGTGCTGATGCATCGCGCCGCTTTCGACGCGCGACCGAGCGTGCGGCTGGGAACCTGGCTCGCGCTGGGCGCTGCCGGCATCCTCATGCTGCTGTCGCTGCCGTGGTTTCCCAATGTCATCCAGGCCTGGGGCAATAACCTTGTCGCGACCGCCATTCTTGCAGGTAGCCTCGCATGGCACATCCGGCATCCGCCGGTTGCGGCTGGCTCCGAGGCGGCGGCGGCGCTAAAACCCGGTACCTCTTGAGACTCACAAGTCAGGAATACGACCATGGCCAATGCGCAGCTTCAATCGGTGCTCGATCACATTGACAAGGATTTCGACAACAGCCTGGAGCGTCTGTTCTCGCTGTTGCGGATCAAGTCGATCTCTGCGGATCCGGCCTTTGCCGCCGACTGCAAGGCTGCGGCCGAGCATCTCGCCAAGGACATCGCGAGCCTCGGTGTCGCCACTGAAGTCCGCCCGACCGCCGGCCATCCCGCCATCGTCGGCAAGACCGGGGCGGGCGGACGGCCGCATGTGATTTTCTACGGCCATTACGACGTGCAGCCGGTCGATCCGCTCGATCTCTGGCACCGTCCGCCGTTCGAGCCTGTCGTCACCGACCATGCCGACGGCCGCAAGATCATCGTCGCGCGCGGCGCCGAGGACGACAAGGGCCAGGTCATGACCTTCGTCGAGGCCTGTCGCGCCTGGAAGAAAGTGACGGGCTCGCTGCCGATCGACATCACCTTCCTGATCGAAGGCGAGGAGGAGGTCGGCTCGAAGAACTTTGTCCCTTTCATCGAGGCCAACAAGGACGAATTCAAAGCGGACTACGTGCTGGTCTGCGACACCGGCATGTGGGACCGCAACACGCCCGCGATCACGACGTCGCTGCGCGGCCTGCTCTATGAAGAGCTGAAGATCACCGCCGCCAATCGCGATCTGCATTCCGGCGTGTTCGGCGGCAGCGCGATGAACCCGATCCGGGTGCTGACGAAAATCCTGGGCGGCCTGTTCGACGACGACAACCGCATCACCATCCCCGGCTTCTATGACGGCGTGAAGGATCTGCCGCCTGATATCCTGGAGCAGTGGAAGAAGCTCAACCTCACGCCGGAGATGTTCCTCAAGCCGATCGGTCTGTCGATCCCCGCCGGCGAGAAGGGCCGGCTGCTGATCGAGCAGGCCTCCTCGCGTCCGACCTGCGACGTCAACGGCATCTGGGGCGGCTATATCGGCGAAGGCTCCAAGACGGTGATCCCGTCGCATGCCTCGGCCAAGGTCTCGTTCCGCCTGGTCGAAGGGCAGGACCCCCAGAAGATCCGCAAGGCTTTTCGCGACTACGTGACGGCGCGTATCCCCGGCGACTGCAAGGTCGAGTTCGGCGATCACTCCGCCGCGCCCGCGGTGGCGCTCGACTGGAACATGAAACCGCTCGCGGCCGCCAGCAAGGCGCTGACCGAGGAGTGGGGCAAGGAGACCGTGCTGATGGGCTCGGGCGCCTCGATCCCGATCGTCGCCGATTTCAAGCGGACGCTTGGGCTCGACTCGCTGCTGGTCGGCTTCGGATTGGACGACGACAACATCCATTCGCCGAACGAGAAATACGACCTCCGCAGTTTCCAGAAGGGTATCCGCTCCTGGGCGCGGATCCTCGCGGCGCTCGCGGACGTGAAATAGGCGCGGTGCCGTAGGGTGGGCAAAGGCGGTGCCCACCATCTCTCCGCGATCGCGATGGAAGAGGTGGGCACGCTTCCGCCTTCGCTCTTCGAGCTACGGCGGACAAGTCGCTTTGCCGACCCTACGAAGACTCTCTCCTCGTCATTGCGAGCGTAGCGAAGCAACCCAGAATCCCTCCACGGGCACAGTCTGGATTGCTTCGTCGCTTCGCTCCTCGCAATGACGGCGGGGCCAAATAAAAACGCCGCCCGGAATTGGGCGGCGTTTCATTCCGAAACGTGTAGAGGGTGTTGAGACCTACCCTACACGAAATCCAGAAAATCTCAAGACCGGTAGCCCGGCAGCTCGCGGTCGAGCTTGCGCAGCAGCGGCGGCCAGACCAGGTTGGTGGCGCGCAGCTCGGCGCGGTCGCGGTTGGCGAGCAGCTCGGTGTTCTTCTCGATCGCAATCTCCTCGACCGGATAGACCGGCGTGCCCAGCGCGCGCGTGCGCACCTGCATCGAGCAGGCGCGCTCGAGGTGGTACATGCGCTCGAACGCGGAGGCGACCGAGCGGCCGACCGTCAGCGTGCCGTGGTTACGCAGCAGCATGTGGTTGTGGTCGCCGAGGTCCTTCTGCAGCCGCGGCCGCTCGTCGTGGTCGAGTGCGATGCCCTCATAGTCGTGATAGGCGAGGTCGTGGGTGACGAGCTGGGCGGTCTGGTTGAGCGGCAGCAGCCCTTCCGCGCTGCTCGACACCGCGGTGCCGTCGAGCGTGTGGAGATGCAGCACGCAGATTGCGTCCTCGCGCACCTCGTGGATCGCCGAATGGATGGTGAAGCCGGCCGGGTTGATGCTGTACTCGCTCTCGGAGAGCTGGTTGCCGTGCAGGTCGACCTTGACGAGGCTCGATGCCGTGATCTCGTCGAACATCAGCCCGTAGGGGTTGATGAGGAAGTGATGGTCGGGGCCGGGCACGCGCGCCGAAATGTGGGTGTCGACCAGATCGTCCCAGCCATACAGCGAGACGAGGCGGTAGCAGGCGGCGAGATTGACCCGTTGCTGCCACTCCGCCTCCGTCATGTTCGACGGCACTTCCTTCAGGCGCGCTTCCGCTGGCGACATGGCTTATCTCTCCGAACATCGTTGTTGCGGGGAGGGAGCGTAGTCGCGGGTGAGGCTGGCGGCAAGGCGGTCAAATCGCAGCAGCCACGCGTAGCCCGCATGGAGCGCAACGTAATGCGGGGGCCGCTGTCCCCGGATTTCGCTTCGCTCCATCCGGGCTACAAGGGAGAAGAATTTTACGGCGCCGGGATCGACAGCAGGCTGGAAATGCTGCGGCCGCGGATGTCGTAGACGCGGGCGAACACCACGTCGTCGCGCTTGATCTCGACCATCACGGGCGCAGTGAGGCCCTTGCAGTAGAACTCGCCGAGCGTCATCGCGAAATCGGCCGCGTTGGAATCCCAGCCGATGGTGAAGTCGGGCCCGAGCGCGACCTGGGCCGGGCGCTGCGGACCGCACACCGCGACCTTCCATTTGCGGTTGCCCGGCGCCACTTCCTGCCGCTCGACGATCTGCTCGCGCAATTCGTCCGAGGCCTGCTTCAGCGCAAGGCCCCAATAGTCCAGCATGAAGCGGTCGTCGGCGCCGCGCACGGTGCCGGCGATGTGGTTGAAGTGCGTGTACTGATAGGGATGCAGCCGGATCATCTCGGCCAGCGAGAGCGCGAGGCCGAAGCAGAAGGTCGCGAGCACGACGGGCTGCCAGGTGCGGTGGTTGGTGCGCAGGCGCTCCATGGCCCAGGCAAAGGCGACGCCGCCGAGCACCGCCATCGGCGGGATCACGAAGACGAAGTGGCGGATGCCGTTGTACAGCGCCGGCCGCTTCACCATCGCGATCGCGAGCGGCAGGGTCGCCGCCAGCGTCAGCATCAGGAGGATGGTCTTGCGGCGCGCCGGAACCTCGCGGCGCGGCAGCATCGCGAAGGTGCTGACCACGGCGCCGCCCATCAGCACCAGCATGACCTCGGGAAGCTGCAGCGCGAACAGCGTCGGCAGATAGGACCAGGGCATGTCGGGCACGGACACAATCGCGCCGTCGAACATCTCCTTCCAGGGCTTCTCGAAGAAATGCGAGAAATAGGTCAGGGCCTCGAAGGGATTGCCGGGCTCCATGATCGACCACGGCCAGATCAGGCCCATCACGAGATAGCCGAACACGAGGCCGGGCAGCAGCACGTAGACGACATGGGCGAAGCGGCGGGCTGCTTCGCGGGCGCCTTCGGTGCGCAGCTCCTCCAGGAACAGCGGCATGAAGCCGATCATGGCGTAGACCAGCGCGAGGCCGCCGAGGACGCGGCAGCCGAGCGAGAGGCCGGCACCCAGGCCGACAATCAGGATCGTGCGCGGCGACGGCTGCGGATATTCCTCGGCGAGGCGGACGAGGCCCAGCATCAGGATGATCATGGCCACCGCGAAGGGCGCATCCTTCGGGTTCATGAACATGTGGCCATAGAAGATCGGGCAGAGCGCGAGCAGCAGGAGTGCGGCAAGACCGGCAAGGGGCCCGCCGATGCGGCGGCCGAGCCGCCACGTCACCGCAAGCCCGATCACGCCGACCGTGGCGCCGAGCAGGCGTCGCGTCTCGAACAGCTCGAGCGGAATGACCTTGTGCAGGAGAGCCGCGACCATGTCGAAGCCGCCGCCATACATGTAGAGATTCGCGAAGGAGAGCGCCGCGGTGTCCCTGAAGCCGGAACCGAACATGCGCAGCAGCAGGTCGGCATATTCAGCGTGGGTGTAATCGTCCCAGCCGAGCCCGTAGTCGCGGAAGGTCAAGCCTGCAATGACGGCGACCGCAGCCAGCACCAGCATGGCGAGATCGTCGCAAGTCCGTTCAACCGAGCGCCGCAGAGGCGTGTCGATCGCCGAAGTCGTGATGGATGTCATGGCTATTGGTGACCCGGAATCCCCTCTTGGCCCTGCTGGTGCCCGCGGGCCACTTCCCCGGAATCCCTATAGCGCAGTTCCATTACCAAGTAATTGGGCATTATGGCTAAAATCCTGATGCGACGCAGCAAATCCAGACAGTTGAGAGCAAGTTAGAAGTAGCGGGCCGTAGCTGAAGGGAATGTGAATAAGTCCCTGATATCCTTCCCTTTAGGAACGCAGGCTCTAATTCGCCGTTGGCGTGGAACACCGTATGACGGTATCGTGGCGCAACGGGTGTCGCGCACGGCTGCGCGACCAGGGGTGAGTTCGATGAGCTTGGCATTGTTGATTGTGGGGATTTTCGCCGTCCTGGCGGGCCTCCTTACGATCCTGTTCGGCTTCACCGTTAGGGAGGCCAGCCTCGGCAGCACCCTCATAATCTCCGGCACCATTGGCGTCTGCTCCGGAATGTTACTGGCCGGCCTCTACGTCGTGGTCGTGGAACTGAAGGGCATCGCCCGCCGGTTGGCCGGATCGGCCGCGCCGGGCGAGGTTCGGGTCAGGCCCGTGCTGCCAGGCCTCGCGGTGCCTGGCGTGCCAGTGTCCGAGCCGTTCCCGGCATCGGCGACGAAAACCGAGCCACCACCGGCCGCGGGTCTGCCGCCGTGGCAGAGCGAGGCCGCCGCGCGCGAGCGTCCGCGCGCCGAACCGCCGCCGGAGCCGGAAGCTCCGACACCGCCTGCGGCTCCGGAAGCGCCGCGCCGCCGCAACCTGTTGTTCGCATCGTCCTCCCGCAAGGAGCGCGAGCGCGCGGAGGCGAAGGCGACAGAGAGCTTGCCGCCGCAGCCTCATGACGAGCCCACGGAACCGGCCGGCCCGGAGAGTCAGCCGGCGAGCTTCGACGATGCCTGGCCGAGGCCGGACCGTATGCGGCCACCGGAACCGCCGGCCGCCGGGCGTCGCCCGCCGCCGCGCTCGCCGTCGATCTTTACCGAGCCCGGCCCGCCGCCTCCGCCCGAACCGACGCCGGTCGAGCAGGCGCCCGTGACCGTGCTCAAATCGGGTATCGTCGACGGCATGGCCTATTCGCTCTATTCCGATGGCTCGATCGAAGCGCAGATGCCGGAAGGCATGATGCGCTTCGCCTCGATCGACGAACTGCGCGCCCATCTCGACCAGCGGTCCTGAGGCCGCTGCGTCCAAGTAGAGCGCCATCGTTCTTGTCACTTCGTCAGTAATCAGCTCATATTCGTCAGTCGTCTTATTTCGGCCGAATGTATTGTTGACACGAAATACTTCGGCGTCGTCAATCCGGCGAGACGCAAGGTCAGGGAGAGGTCGGGCCCATGTCGGATAACGGGGCTAAGAATTTCATCGAGCTAACGGCGAGCATCGTGTCCGCCTATGTCGGCAACAATCCGACGCCGGCGGCCGATATCCCGAACCTGATCAGCCAGGTGCATGGCGCCTTGGTGCGCGTCTCGTCAGGCCGCACCGAGACCGCGCCGCTCGAGCCGGCCAAACCGGCGGTGTCGCTGAAGAAGTCGATCGCGCCGGACTATCTGGTCTGTCTGGAAGACGGCAAGCGCTTCAAGTCGCTGAAGCGCCATCTGCGCACCCAGTACAACATGACGCCGGAGCAATATCGCGAGAAATGGGGCCTGCCGGCCGACTATCCCATGGTCGCGCCGAACTACGCGGTGGCGCGCTCGCAACTGGCAAAGCAGATGGGACTGGGACAGCAGCAGCGGAAGCGGAAGTAACCGCTTCAGGTGGCTTCCGCGAGCGCCTCTTTCGCGTCGGTCTTGATGCGCTCGACCATCGAGCGCAGGCCGTTGGAACGCTGCGGCGTCAGATGATCGCGAAAGCCGAACTCGTTGAACACCGCGATCGCGTCGGTCGCAAGGATCTGCTGCGGCGTGCGGCCGGAGTAAAGCGAGAGCACGATCGCGACCAGCCCGCGCACGATGTGGGCGTCACTGTCGCCGCGATATTTCAGGATCGGGGCGCCGCCATCGCGATCGACCAGCTTCTGGAGCCAGACCTGGCTGACGCAGCCATTCACCTTGTTCTCGGCCGAATGCTCGGATTCGGGCATCGGTTCCAGGGTGCGGCCGAGCTCGATGACGTACCGGTAGCGGTCGTCCCACTCGTCCAGAAGCTCGAAATTGTCCCTGATTTCGTCGATCGTCGTCATGCTGGCCCAATGTTTCCGTTCAGGCCAATATAAGGATGCGAGGAGGCGAAATCGATAGGGTTTGGGCGCTAATTCGCCGGCGCCGCCGCAGGGCCGCGCCATTCCAGCGCGAGGTCGTCCTGGCTCAGGGTGTCGCGCGGCGCCTCGCCCGAGGCGGCATCGCCTTCGCCGGCCAGCGCGATCGAGCCGGTATGATCGGGCGCCTTCTTGTCGGTCTTCTCGAGCTGCTCTTTCTTGTCGTTGATGATCTGGTAGATCTTCTTCGCGCCGTCCTGGGCGCGCTGGCCGATGATGGTCGCGGCCTGGCCGCCGACCTCGCAGGCCGCCGGCTGGCGCTTGCAGAACTGGGTCACGTCGGAGACGGCCGCGGTCGCAGCCTGCACCGCATCGGCGGCGCCGATCTGCGGCAGCTTCTCCGATTCGGGCGTCTTGTCCCGCGGCAGGAGCACCAGCACCAGCCCGAGCCAGAATGTGATGCGGAGCAGAAAGCGCATCTTATCGACCTGTATGTTAGATCCCGCCGCGGCGATGCCCGCGAGGCGCCGGACCTAGCAACTCTCGATAAATCGCAAGTGATTGCCTTCCGCTTAATTCGCGGAAAATCTGCGCAAGAATCTTCCCGAACCGCCACGTCGTAAATTTTCGATTGACGCCGGAGCCCCGTGATTCCGCCGGCGCCGCTTGTCCACCAATTCGAAACCATGCGGGGACTGGTGAAACCCTGTGTTCACCATCCCCGATGATGACGTGGTCAAATCGCTTAAAAATCTCCGCGATGACACAGTGTCCGGCGGCGGGCCGCATTGCCTTAGCACTCGTTTAAGGTCGCTCTGACACGGTGGCTCAACGATAAGGAGGCGTTCCGGCACGTCTTCTCGACGAGTGGGCCGAAGCGCGAGACCCGTGACAGTTTTGAGTATCATCCGCGATTGTCTCGATGCACTGCTGCATCCCTCCGCGCGTTACGACGCGCTGACGCGAGCGCGCCATCGTGCCTTCATGGCGCCGCGGCTGCTCGGCAGCCTGGCCGCGTTTGCCGCATTCCCGGTCTATCTCGCCACGCGCGGTGCGCCGAGCGCGATCGAGGTCGCCGCCTTCGCGTGGCTGATCGCCCCCATTCTCCTGTCATGGTTCCTGTCGCGCACCGGCCGCTATGAAGGCGCCCATGTGCTGTCGTCGCTGGCGCTCGCCGGCCTGATCATGGCGGTTGCCGGCACCACCGGCGGCATCGAATCATTCGCCGCGATCTGGCTGGTCGTGGTTCCCCTGGAAGCCGCGTTGTCGGCCTCGCGCCGCGTCGCGGCCTTCGCCTCCCTGCTTGCGCTGTCCTGCGCCGGCGTCCTGATCCTTGCCGGCCAGCTCGGCTGGCTGCCGGCCGGAGACGCCAGCTCCGCACAACGCGGCGTGCTGATGGCGTTCGGCGTCGCCTCGGCGACGCTCTATGCCGCGGGCCTCGCCTTCGGCGCGGAATCGCTCGCGCGCACCAGCGTTGCGCTGCTGTTGCGCGAGGAAGAGCGCTATCGCCTGCTGGCGCGCAACATGAGCGACGTGATCTCGCGGCATCGGCGCAACGGCGCGGTGCAGTTCATCTCGCCGGCGGTGGAAGCCATGCTCGGCATGCCTGTCGCGCAGCTGCTCGGCCACGGCCTGTTCGACCGCGTCCATGTCGCCGATCGTCCGGCCTATCTCACCGCGCTCTCCGATGCCGCGCGCGGCGACGTGCGCAGCGTCGAGTTCCGACTGCGGCGGGAGCCGGCCGGATCGGAGCGTGGCCAGGTCGATTTCATCTGGGTCGAGATGCGCTGCCGGCCGCTCGACCAGGATATCGGCCGCCAGGATATTGACGGTGACGCCACGCGCGAGGCGGAAGTCGTCGGCGTGATGCGCGACGTTACCGATCGCAAGCTCGCGGAGCAGGCGCTCGATCAGGCACGCAGCGCCGCGGAAACGGCCGATGCCGCCAAGACGCGCTTCCTCGCCACCATGAGCCACGAGCTGCGCACGCCGCTCAACGCCATCATCGGTTTCTCCGAGATGATCGCGCAGGAGCAGACCCTGATGCTGGGTGCGGCCCAGCGCAAGGAATATGCCCAGCTCATCAACGATTCCGGCCAGCATCTGCTGTCGGTCGTCAACGGCATCCTCGACATGTCGAAGATGGAATCGGGCAATTTCGAGATTGCGTCGGAACCGTTCGCGCCGCGCGCATCTCTGATGCATTGCTGCAATCTGCTGGCGCTGAAGGCGCGGGAGAACGGCATCGACCTCATCACCGATGCGCCGCAGGACCTGCCTGTCATGACCGGCGATCCGCGCGCCTTCAAGCAGATCGTGCTCAATCTCGTCGCCAACGCCATCAAGTTCACCGAGCGCGGTGGTCAGGTCACCGTATCGGCCGCGGTGTCCGGATCGCAGCTCGCGCTGCGCATCAGCGACACCGGTGTCGGCATTGCGGCGGATGATCTCAAGCGCATCGGCGCGCCGTTCTTCCAGGCCGGAAAGACTTATCAGCGCCGTCACGAAGGCACGGGTCTCGGGCTTTCGATCGTCAAGAGTCTGGTGGCGTTGCATCTCGGCGAATTGACTGTACAAAGCAGGCTCGGCGAGGGCACCTCCGTCACCGTCAGATTGCCGCTCGTCTACACGCCGCCGCAGGCCAAGACGTCCGATAGAATGGCGGCCGAGAGCAAGATCGCGACGCTGACACCGGTGCCGCGCCAGGAGCTTCAGGACCAATCTCACGACCAACCCGCTCTGGTGAAGAAAAGTGCCTAAGAAGTCTGCCAAGGACGAAGCCGCTCCGCGCCGCCGTGGCGCCAAGGCCGCGGTCATCGATGTCGAGACCGAGCGCAATCTTGCGATGCGCATCCTGCTGCACAGTCCCAAGGACACGCTGGCCGGTCTCGTCGGCGTCGCCGCAGTCAGCGCGATCGTTGCGAATGCGCTGTTCCTTCAGACCGGCCGGCATCCGGCGCCGATGTTCGGCACCGTGATCAATCTTCCCGCGCCGTCGTCCGTGCCGCTGTCGAACCCCTTGCCGCGTCCGCGCCCCGTCGGCGCGGATACCTCGCCGCTGGAGCCGAGAGCGACGGAATTCCGCGCCGAGCCCAAGCCTGTCGAGCGCGCCGCCGAGAAGGCCCCCGAGAAGCCGGTCGAGGCGACGGCATCGACGCCGCGCGCGGGCGATCCGATGGCCAATCTGGTCAAGCAAACGACGTCGGCGCCGCCGCAATCCGTCGCCATCGCGCGTCCGCCGGCGCCGATTCCCGTCGCGCAGAGTCCGGCCGCGCGGCGTATCGCCGGCGTGCAGCGCGCGCTGTCCGAATACGGCTATGGCAATTTGAAGATCACGGGCACGATGGGCGCAGAGACGCAGTCCGCGATCCAGAAATTCGAGCGCGAGCACAAGATGCAGGTGACGGGTCAGGTCTCCGACCGCCTGCTGCGCGAGCTCGGAGCCGCGATCGGCCACCCCGTCGAATAAGCGTCATTGTTGTGCGAAGGCTGGTGCTGATTGCAGCACTGGCCTATCGTGCTCTTCATGCGTTTGAAATCAAACATTTGGGTTTCCGCCTACCTGCGCCGGTGCCAGACCGAAGGCGTGTTCGGGGCGGTGCGTCGTCGCGGTGCCGAGGAGGCGGGCGCGGTATTCGTGAAGGTGTCGCTGCTCGACGGCAACGCGATGCTGTACGTACCGGCGCCGCAGACCGTCTATGACGACGGCCGGCCGGTCGATCGCTTCTTCGTGCCACTTGCCGCGCAGCCGATGCCTGAGCCAGCGGTCGAGGAGCGCCTCACCAAGGAAATCCGCTTCGATCCGGACGCCTGGATCGTCGAGACCGAGGACCGCAAAGGTCGTCACTTCCTCGAATTGGCGAAGACCTAGCGGTCCGATCCGTCGGTGCCCGTCCGCACCGCGGGCGCGGAGCCCGGCTGCACGCCCGGCCGGGTCTGATTGGCGCCCGCACGCGCGCGCTGGCGTTCGCTCTCATGCAGCGACGACTGGTATTTTGCGCGCGTGACTGCGAGCGTCGAGCCGCGCCAGGCCGCCAGCATCACCAGCGCGGAGCGGTCGCTGAGCCGGTCGTAGAGCCGTGACAACCGGTACACCGCATCGACCGACGTGCCGATCTCCGGCTTGAAGAACAGGAGGATGCGCTGGAAGTTCGGGCTCGGCATGTCGAGCGCGCGCGCGGCGACCGCGAGCGCTTCGCCGCCGGCATCGTCGACGATCTGCGCTGCGACGCGCGAGGGCAGGATCAGGCTGTCGCCGAGCTCGTAGGTGAAATTCTCGACATCGTTGGCGATTGCCGCCATCTCCAGGATCTGGATCGCGCGCTTGGCACGCACGGTCGGAATCCGCGGCGCGGCCCTCAGCGGGGTCTGCCCCAGATTGTGCAGGACCAGCGCGCGCTGGGTCGCATCGGCGCGGAAGAACATCTCGTGGATCTCGGCCGCTTCCTTCGGCTGCATCGCCATGTTGGCGGCCATGCGCAACTCGGCGTCGGTCGGCGTGCGAGCAGGCGAAGCCGCCTGCTGCGAGCTGCGAATTTCGCGCGCGAGCGGAACCCTGCGGCCTTCCTGGGTCGCGACCAGCCCGAGTTTCTGCAGGACCGGGACGGGCGTCTGCGGATAGATCGCAAGCTTCGCCTTGACGGCCGCGCGCGTCGCATCGTCGACCTGGTCGATCAGCCGCGTCGCAAGCTCGATGAACTGGCGCTGCTCGTCGTCGCTGTGGGTGGGCGCCTGGACATAGAGGTCCGTCAGCACGCGCAGCAGCGTCGGGCGAACATCAACGCCTTCGCGACGGGAGAGGCTCATCAGCCCGTCGAATCCGGGAAACAGCGACTTGGTCATGGAGAGATACGCGACCTGGAAGAGATACTCGTCCGCGAGCCTAACGCAGGTTCCTTTAAAGGCTCGTTAAGGAAAACGAGGCGTGAAGTCGACCCCATCATTTCAGGTGTTGTCGTCCCGCAACGGGACGCGGGAGGCCGCCCGTGAAGTTACGGTCCGGCAGGCGCGTTTACACCCCGTTAACCATGAACTGATCTTAATGAACGCACGTTGCACCAGCGCGCTCGGTCGCGCGGCAATTGATAGAGAGCTGATATGGGGACCATTATCGAATTTCCGGCCGGTCGCCGGGCAGGCTCGTCGGGGGATGCCACGCCGCGTACGGAAACGGGAACGATTCTGATCCTCCCCGTGATCCGCATCGAGCGCCAGACGGAAGAAACCAGCGGCGATCGCGGGCCGGAGCAGGGCACAGCACCGGGGCGCCGTCGTCGTCGCCGCTAGCGTCCGGCTTTTGCAATGCCGGATGCCATCCGCCAGATTCGGCCTGTCGTAACGGCCGTCCTGCTCGCACTCGTCGGTGCGACGCTCGGCGCGTGCAGCGGCGGCGATTTCGGCCGCACCCGCGCTGACATGCGCAGCGACGACATGCATCGCTGGCTCGGGGCCGAGGCCACCGGCAGCGTTGGCCTGAAGTCGTCACAATTCCAGCTCACCGACGCGGAGCGCCAGCTTCGCGATCTTGCCTATCCCATGATCGAGCCGCCGCTGTCGCGGCCCGCCTGGAAGAGCGTATTCGGCGACTACAAGGCGCTGCCGTCGCCCTGGCAGCAGAAGGTCGTGTTCGACCGCACTATGTATGGGCGCACGCTGATCGACGAGCCGCATCGCTCGCATTCCTCGCGCTATGCGCAGCTGATCGAGGACGTGCGCAACGACATCACCCGTTTCGAGCCGTTCTTCGGCTCCGCGATCCGCGTCATCGATCTCGACAGGAAGCGCGATGCGACCATGGCGCGCGTCTCCGAGCTCTCGCCAAGGGAGAGGGAGGATGCGGTCGCGCGCATGCGGGAGAACTCGCTGATCATCCAGTGGGTGCAGCTGTGCCTCGAGCAGCGCGTCTCGTCCTATCGCTGGGCGCTGGAGCGTCTGGTGATCCAGGCGCCCGACGGCATGGCCGCCGATGCCGACCGCCTGATCGGCGAACTCGCAGCCCAGACCGCCAATCCGCCGGTTGCGGCCCAGCCGCCCTATGGCCGCGCAGTCATCTCGAAGGGCTAGGACTTCCTGCGTTTGTTGCGCCGTGGGCCGGTCGGATCCGGCTTGCGCCGCTGCTTCTGAAGTTTCCCGACAAAATCCTTCAGCGCATCCGCCAGCGGCTCTGAGGCGCGGTAGGCAAGCCCGACCTCGCGTTTGACCCTGACCTCGATCTCGCGCACCGCGACATCGGGATTGCCGCGCGCCACGCCTTCCGGGACGATCGCAATGCCGACGCCGGCCGCGACCAGCGCCATCGCCCAATCCTCCGATTGCGCGATCGCCGCGGTCTGCCTTCGTTGTGAACTCCGGCCGAAGAATTCGCTTTGCTCGCAATGGCAGCGGTCGATCAGGGGGACGCCGGCGAGATCGGCAGCCCGCAGCTTCTCCTTCAGCGTCAGCGGATGCGAGGGCGGAAGTGCGGCGACATAGCGCTCGCTCCACAGCGCGACGAAATGCTCGTCGGCGCGGAGCATGCTCTTTGAGATGATCCGCGCATCGGCGCCTTCGTCGCTGCCGACGAGGCGGAGCGCGATGTCGGTGCGCGCCGTCAGCGGCTTCAGCAGCGCGATCGTTCGGGGTATGTCGAGCGTGCGCATCAGTCCCAGCGTGACGGTGGTCTTCGTATTCGGCTTCCTGAAGAGGCTGCGTGCGGCGTCCGCCTCGTCGATGATGCGGCGGGCCAGCGCATGAAACTGCTCGGCCGAGGCGGTCGGCGCGACGCCCTTCTTGTGCCGGATGAACAGCGTGGTGCCGAGTTCGGCCTCCAGATGGGTGATCGCGGTCGAGATCGACGGCTGCGACACGAAGCAAGCGCGTGCCGCCGCGGTCAGTTTGCGCTCGCGATACACGGCGGCGAAGTAGCGAAGCTCGCGGATGTCCATAGGTTATGCCTAGAGATAGTATCAATATTCAATATTTTACTTATGGATTGCCCGGTGGCAAGCAGCGCCCTGCTCACAACAGGCAGGGAAGCGCCATGAAGATCCACCACCTCAACACCGGCACGATGTGCCCCATGGGCCGCCGCCTTGTGAACGGCACCGGCGGCCTGTTCCAGCGCGCCCGCCTGGTCTGCCATTGCCTGCTGGTCGAGACGAGGGACGGACTCGCTCTGGTCGACACCGGCATCGGTCTCGGCGATATCGCAACGCCCAATCGGCTGGGTGGCCGATGGCTGCGCCAGACCGCGCCGAGGCTGGACCCGGCGGAGACGGCGGTCGAGCAGGTGAAGGCGCTCGGCTACTCACCCGGCGATGTGCGCCACGTGCTCCTGACGCATCTCGACCGCGACCACGCCGGCGGCGTGCCGGACTTTCCCCATGCCGCGATCCACGTCCACCGCGCCGAATACGACATGGCGGTGCTACGCAAGCCCGCGCCGCCCGAAGGGCGCTATGTCACGGGGCAGTGGAGCCATGGGCCGGGCTGGACCTTCTATGGCGAGGCCGGCCAGGACTGGTTCGGCTTCAAGGGCGTGCGCGCGCTCGGCGACAAGGAAGCCGACATCCTGATGATCCCGCTCGCCGGCCACACGCTCGGCCATTGCGGCATCGCGGTGCGATCAGGTGACAAATGGCTGTTGCATGCCGGCGACAGCTATTTCCACCACGCCCAGCTCGACCCATCGCCGCGCGTGCCGTTGATGCTGGGTTATTTCCAGCGCCGCGGCGACATGGATCGCAAGATGCGGATCGCCAACCAGGCGCGGCTGCGCGCGCTGAAGCTCAACCACGGCGACCGCGTGAGCATCGTCAATAGCCACGATCCCGTCGCCTATGAAAGCTGCCGCTGCGCTGCGCATTAGGGTGTCGAAGCCAGGCCGCCGGTTATACGCCCGAACGCACTGCTTGAGTCCGGAGCAGGCGGTGCTTCACCGTTCGGGCGATTGCCGCCGGCGCGTCGTCGGGAATCGCGAAGCATGAGCTCGCGTTGATTTCGCACAGGACGTAGGTGTCGGTGCCGGCGGCGTCGCGGGGCCCGTACAGGAAGTCGGCGTCCCAGATCACCGGCAGCGACGGCTCGTCGATGCCGAGCGTGCCCATCAGCTGCGGCGTCCATTCGTCCTCCATCGCTCTTCGGAGCGCCTGGAATTGCGAAGCAGCGGGTCCGTGCATGATCCGTGGGCCCGGCTGAGCCTCGGGTGCGTCGGGGCCTTCCGGCGGCGGCGGGATCAGGGCCTTGATCAATTGATGCCCGAAGCCCGCGACCTTGGCGCCGCTCATGTAGCAGCGGATCATGCCGTCGGGTAGGCGGGGTTGGAACGCCTGGTCGATGATGCAGCCGCCCCATCCGAAATACGGTTCGCAGCGGGCGAGCAAGGCATCGAGCGGAATGTCCTCGGGTAGACTGCCGCGTTGGGCATGCAGCACGCGAACCATGGCGTCCACGTTGGGCAGGGCCTCCACCTTCCACACCCCCTGGCCACCATTGCCGCGATTTTGCTTGAGCACGCGCGGACCATTCGCCTGAAGGCGCGAAGGAAATTCGGCGCGGAAGCTTGCGGCGGTGTCATAGCGGTGCGTGTCGGCTCCCCAGCCGAGGTGACGCGTTCGGTAGAGCACGTCCTTGACGCCCATCTTCAGGATCACGTCGGGATGGGCGCTTACCCACGGCCCTTGCGCCGCAACGTCGCGAAGCAGCGGGTCGAGGGCCTCGCGCGTCTTGCCTTGATGGATCGGATCGACCCAGACGAGCACGCCATCGACGGCGAGCAGTTGATCGCGCGCGGCGTCGGCGAAAATCTCGTCGTAGATCACCGGCCGGGCTTCGATGCCGACCGCGGCGAGTGCTTCGAAAACGCGAACGAAGCGGCTGTTTTGCGCCGTCGCGTCCCGGCGCGCGGCTGCATCGCCGCGGGAGAGGATGGCAACGGTATGGCGGAGAGGAGGGTGGCGTTCGGTATCCATGCGCAAGCTCCACGAATGGCGTGCTGCGCAGAGCTTGGACCGAGGTCTCACGGGGAGTCTGCTTCGTCCCCACGCCGATGAATGTACGTGAAATCGTCCGGTCGTTGCAAGATGGTGCTTGTGCGGTTCCATCTAGACGGCGAACGCTTCGCGCGCGCCGCTACGGTGGCGGAGGATAGCGGTCGAATGTCGGCAGTTCGTGCGCGCGCTCCATCCATCGAAGGCGCTCTGCGACCTGGATGTGCATCGTCGCCGGTACGGCATCGGGATCGTCGTAGGTCGCGCTCTGGACGTCGATGACCCCGGGCAACATGTCGGCATTGACATAAAACAGGCCGGTTCCGCAGTCGCCGCAAAAGTGCCGCCGGGCATTTTCCGAGGAGTGATACACCTTGGGCTCGCCCTTGGTCACCTTGACGGCATCGTCCGCGTACATCGTCCAGCCGACGACGGGAGCGCCCGCGTGAAGCCTGCAATCGCGGCAGTGACACAGCGCGTGCACGATCGCTTCGCCCTCGACCTGATAGCGGATCGCGCCGCAGTGACAACCGCCGGTGATGGTGCTCATGCGTTCCTCCCGATGGAAGACAGGTCTCGTTGATCGATAGCTCTCGAGACCTGCGGCTTCAACGGCGCAATCGATTTGCGATTGCGTCCTACTGTCGCGTGACAACTCCTGCCACGGCGCGGGCGAGGTGATCCGCGACTACCACTTGAACGAAGCCGCGATCTCGTAGCTGCGCGGCGCGCCCAGGATGATCTGGTCGGTGTAACCCGGATCGCCCCAGGCCGCGTAGAGCTTGTTGGTCAGGTTCCTCACGCGAAAGCTGATCCGGGTCTGGTCGACGCCCGGGAAATAGGCTTTTGGAATATCGACGAACGCGTATGCGTCGAAGATCGTGTAGGCGTCCATCGTGACCAGATTGTCCTGGAAGTTGAAGCGGTCGCCGACGTGACGGACGAGGCCGCCGATCTCGACCGGCAGCTTCGTGTCGAAGCGATAGGAGGCGCCGGCGTTGGCGATGAAGTTGGGAACGTTGGGCGGCGTCTTGCCCGAATAGGACTGGAAGTCGCCATTGCCGTCGACATAGGTGAAGTCGATGAAGCGCGACTGCACGAAGGCGACGTTGCCCCATAGTTTCAGGCCCGCGACCGGATTGACCGCGGCGGCGATCTCGACGCCCTTGGAGGCCATCTTGCCGGCGACGTTGAAGAGGATGCCGCTTTCGGGGACGTAGACGTTCTTGCGCTCGATGTCGAAGGCCGAGAACGTGGCCTCCGCGCGCCTGTCGGCCGACAGCAGCTTCACGCCGGTCTCGTAGGTCCGCGACGTCGTGAGCAGCAGCGGCGTCGTGGGCCTGAGGATGAAGATGTTCGCCACCGTCGGGTCGGCTGCCGTCGCGTACTGGCTGTAAAGCATCACGCCGGGCGCGATGTCCCAGGTGTAGCCGATGCGTCCGGTGACCGGATTGAACGTCTTCGAGAAAGGATAGTTGGCTTTCAGGAGGCCATTCTCGTCGAAGCGGGTCCGCGACAGCTCGATATTCTCAAAACGGATGCCGCCGATCAGCGCAAAGGTCGAGGTCAGCTTGAGCCGGTCCTCGAACGACAGCGAGGCGGTGTCGAGATGGGTGTAGATCTTCTCGTCGCTGCGCGGGCCGTAGAGGCCGCGGTCCGGATTGAGGAGGTCGACGTAGTCATTGAAGAACAGCGTGTCCTGCGAGACGTTGAACTGGTTGCTGCTCGCCGCCACGGTGGCGACGAAGCGATTGTCCATTCCGCCGAGATTGGAATTGACGGTGAGGTCGGTGATGTTGCCGTAGAGCCGCTGCGCGTGATCGAGCGCCAGGCGCTCGCGGTAGATGCTCTGCGCGCCTGCGAAATTGCCTACGGTCTGGTCAAACGACGAGATCTCGTTGTTGAACCAGTGCCGGTGGGCGTCATAGCCATAGACCAGGCTCTTCAGCGAGATGTTGTTGGTGATGTCCCATTGAAAGCCGCTGCGCAGCCAGAGCTCGTTGGCGCCGCTGTGATTGTCGAGCACGTTGTAGTTCGTGGTCAGCGTGCGCGCGTCGATGGTGACCGGGACCGGCGTGCCGCCGCCGAGGTAATAGTTGCTCCAGAGGCCGGAGACGACGCCATACGTCGGCACGATGCCCGGCGCGTTCGCCGGCACCAGCGGCGTCCCCCAGTAGAAGCGGTCGTTGTCCTGCCTGTATTCGGTCGCGCCCCAGATCCTCAGGTTCTCGTTGACGCGATAGTTCAGCTGGCCCGAGACGTTGCTGAGCTTCGAATAGGTGTCGTCGATAAAGCCCTTGTTGTTGAAATGGCTGATGTCGAAGCGGTAGTCGAGGCCGTTGATCAGCGTGCTGCCGCCCGATCCGTAACCGGCGCGATAGCCGTTGAAGGAATCGTAGGAAGTGAAGGCGTCGTTGACGATTGGTCCGGTGTGCGGCGCCTTGTTCACGTAGTTGATGGCGCCGCCGGTCGCACCGAGGCCCGCCACCAGCGAGTCCGGTCCCTTGATGATCTCGACCTGCTGGAGACCAGCCACGTCCATGGGACGGCCGGTCATGGTCGACGGCCCGATCGGGATTCCGTTGTAGAGCGTGGAGATCTGGTCGCCGGAAAAGCCACGCATCGAGAAGATGGCGGGCGCGCCGGGCGCATCGCCGCCGGTGACGCCGACTGCAGCCTTGGCGACGTCGGTCGTGGTCCGGATGCCCAGGTTCTGCATCGTCTGTTGACCGATGACCTCGACGGTCGCCGGCATCTCGCGCGCCGTGATGCCGAGCCGGGAGCCGACGTCGGTGACGGCTGCCGTATTGAGCGGCGTCTGTACCGGCCCGCTCGGAGCTTGCGCGGCCGGAACGGCGACAGCAGGGGCGCCACGATTGCGTCCCGCGGCGCGCCGGGCCGCGCGCTGCTTCTGAGTGCCGGGGCTGACGGCAGGAGCCTGTCGCGGCGCAGGCGGCGACACGATCACCGGGCCGACCTCCCGGGAGCGGTTGTCCTGCGCCGCGCTTTGCGCGAGCGCCGCGGACGACAAGGACACCGACGAGAGCAGAGTAATCAGGAAAGCACGCGATAACGCTGGCCTTGCGCCAGCACGGAAATGAAGATTTTGCACGACAACGCTCTGCGGCGACGCAAACAAACCGTCACCGCGGTTGCCTTAGTCATCCACCTTCGCCCCAGGCGGCGGATGCACCGGCTACTTGTCCGACATCAGGGCACCCCGCCCAATGCGTTCGCGCGTGACCATGGCTGGTAGCAGGTTTCCTGGCTCGCGGGTCATCGCCTTCGACCACCTTCCCAGAGGCCCAAGCGGGGCTCCAGTGGTTCGTTTGGTCGTCGGCTATCCGCCTACAGTTGCGGGGGCAGCCGCGGAATTGCCCACTGAGGTGGACGCACCGCATTCCCTTGAAGAGTCCTTGCGGACACTACCGATCACGAAACTGGCATCAGGGGATGAGCGCGTCAACATCCGCGCGGGCTGCTGGACGGGCCGGTCGGTCGATGGTGGCCTTGTGTTGCTGTTTTGCACGATAGTCCGAAGGACCGCGTCGAAACGTCCAACCCGGCCTCCGGACGAGCCTGGGTAACGAACGCTTGACCACGATCAATAACTGCCTTTGGTGTCCGAGTATGCTACTGAGGCCGAGTTCCGGCCCGACAAGGTAAGTCGATATTGATGCAGTTCGTCCGTACCATCCTGGCAGTCGCCATCGCCATATCCTTGGCGATGCTGCCGGTTGGCGCGTCCGCGGCGAACCTCGCAATGTCGTCGGATGGCATGCAGACGGCCATGCACATGAGCGGCGACGCCGACATGTCGATGGACGATTGTTGTCCCGACATGAAGGGAACGGGCTCCCATAGCGGCGGCTACAAGTGCGGGATGGGCTTCTGCTGCGTCGGTGGGATCATCGCGCTCGGTGATGTCAGGCCCGTGGCGTTCGAACGTCTCGCCGTCATGGCCAGCACGATGGCTATTCCCCCGGATCAGGTCGTTTCCTTCCGCGGCGGCAGTCCTCCTTTCCGACCTCCTCGAATCTGATCTCGCAAAGCCCGAGACGCGAGCGGCGTGCCTGCTCGCGACGACGACTGACGTGCGCGCTTCACGCGCCACGGCGAAAGATCAATTCATGAGGACAGGACAATGCTTTCCAAAATCAGCACCGCGGCTCTCGCCGCCACCCTTTCGCTTGCCGCTTCCGCCGCGATGGCGGGCGCGGGCGACTACGCCTTCGAGCCCGTCACTCCGCAGATGAAGAAGGGCGAAGACGTCACGCTCGCCGTTCGCCTGACGAACAAGCAGACCGGCAAGCCGATACCGGACGCAGTCATCTTCAAAAGCCGCCTCGACATGGCCCCGGACGGGATGGCCGAGATGGAATCGGCGGTCGCGCCGCTGCCGTCCAGGGAGCCGGGTGTGTACGCCTTCAAGACGGACCTGCCGATGGCTGGACGCTACCAGATGACGCTGTCCGTGAAGGTGCAGGGCGAACCGGAGACCGTCACCGGCAAGGTGATCGTCACGGCGGTCAAGTGAGCGTTCGGGCGCTGCCCGGCGGCGCCCGACATTCCCCTTTTTCCTTCACACGGACGCGCGCTCCCGGGCGCGCGGATACACCATATGAAAACGCTGCGTCTCCTGACGGCTCTTGCGCTGGGCGGTGGCCTGGTCCTGGCCGGCTACTACTGGCATTCGAACGGTGCGGGCTGGCTCGCTGAGGCCGACATATCATCGGCTGCGGCTGGCGCGGAGCGAACGCCGCTTTACTACCGCGATCCAAGCGGTGCGCCGCTCTGGTCTGCGGGTCAGAAGAAGGACGACCGCGGGCGGGACTATGTGCCGGTCTACGACGACGATGGAGCGGCCGTCGCGCCGGCGCTACCGAAGGCGCAAGCGGCTTCGCCGCGAAAAATCCTCTACTACCGCAATCCGATGGGGCTGCCCGACACGTCGCCCGTCCCAAAGAAGGATCCGATGGGGATGGACTATGTCGCCGTTTACGAAGGCGACGACACCGACGACGGCACGGTGAAGCTGTCGCCCGGCAAGATCCAGCGCGCGGGCGTGAAGTCCGAGCCCGTCGCGCGGCGCCCGATCCGGGTCTCGGTGAAGGCGCCCGGCACGATCCAGCTCGATGAACGCCGCGTGTCGGTGATCGCGATGCGCGCCGAGAGCTTCGTGCAGAAGGTCGCCGACGTGACGACCGGCACGCGCGTGAAGGCCGGCCAGCCGCTGATGGAAATCTACAGTTCGGCGGTGGCGTCCGCGGCGGCGGAATATCTCGCGACGATCACCTCCAGGACGGTCGGCGGTGTCGAGATGTACGGCCGCGGCTCGCGGCAGCGGCTGGTCAATCTCGACGTTCCCGAGTCCGTCATCGCGGAGATGGACAAGACGCACACCGCGCCCGTGGCCATACGCTGGTCTGCGTCGCGCGACGGGGTCGTGCTCGAACGCAACGCGATCGAAGGCATGCGGGCCAATCCCGGCGACGTCCTGTTCCGGATCGCGGACACCTCGGTGGTCTGGGCGCTGGTCGACGTGGCCGAGCGCGATCTCGGCAACATCGCGGTGGGGCAGTCAGTCGCGGTGCGCGCGCGCAGTTTCCCCGGCCGAACCTTCACCGGGACAATCGCCGTCGTCTATCCGCAGGTGAACCGCGACACGCGAACCGTTCGCATCAGGATCGAGCTTGCCAATCCGGACGCGGTGCTGCTGCCCGACATGTACGTCGATGCCGATATCGACACGGCCGATGCCGCGCCCGTCCTGGCGATACAGGACAGCGCGGTGCTCGACACCGGCAGCCGGCAGGCCGTCCTCGTCGACAAGGGGGAAGGGCGTTTCGAACCGCGGGAAGTCAAGCTCGGCCGTCGCGGCGGCGGCTATGTCGAGGTGCGCCATGGTCTCGCGGACGGCGAGGCGGTGGTGACCTCCGCCAACTTCCTGATCGATGCGGAAAGCAACCTGAAGGCGGCGCTGAAGGGGTTTGGCGAGGCGGCATCCCAGGCCACCGACGCCGGCCCTGGCAATGCAACGGGAGATCACAAATGATCGCCCGCATCATCGCCTGGTCGGCGCGCAATCTGCTGCTCGTGCTGTTCGGGACCGGCTTCGCGGCCGCCGCCGGCCTCTATGCCCTGGTTCACCTTCCGCTGGATGCGATCCCGGATCTCTCGGATACGCAGGTCATCGTCTACACCGAGTATCCCGGCCAGGCGCCGCAGGTGATCGAGGATCAGGTCACCTATCCGCTGACGACGGCGATGCTCACGGTGCCGAAATCGAAGGTCGTACGCGGCTTCTCGTTCTTCGGCGTTTCCTTCGTCTACGTGATCTTCGAGGACGGCACCGACATCTATTGGGCGAGGTCGCGCGTCATGGAATTCCTGAACGGCGCGGCGTCCAGGCTTCCCGCCGGCGTCACCCCGACCATCGGACCCGACGCGACCGGCGTCGGCTGGGTCTACCAATACGCCGTGGTATCGAAGGAATTGAACCTGGCGGACACGCGCACGATCCAGGACTGGAATCTGAAATTCGCGCTGGCCAAGGCCGAAGGCGTCGCCGAGGTCGCCAGCGTCGGCGGCTTCGTCAAGCAGTACAACGTGGTCCTCGACCCGCAGCGGATGCGCGACCGCGGCATCAGCATGCAGAAAATACGTGAGGCGATCCGCGCCAGCAACGCCGACGTCGGCGGCCGCACCGTCGAGCTCTCCGAGTTCGAATACGTCATCCGCGGCAAGGGCTACATCAAGAGCATCAACGATCTCGGCAACATCGTGCTGAAGACGAGCAACGGCACGCCGGTGTTGTTGCGGGACGTCGCCAGCGTCGAGCTCGGGCCCGACGAGCGGCGCGGCATCGCCGAATTGAATGGCGAGGGCGAGGTTGCGAGCGGCATCGTGCTGCAGCGGTTCGGCGTCAATGCCCTCGACGTCATCGAAAACGTCAAGAAGCGCTTCAGGGAGATCGCGAGCAGCCTGCCGAAATCGGTCGAGATCGTGCCGGTCTACGACCGGTCGAACCTGATCTACGCGGCCATCGATACCCTCAAGCATACCCTGTTCGAGGAGAGCATCGTCGTCGGGCTCGTCTGCATCGTGTTCCTTCTGCATGTCCGCAGCGCACTCGTCGCGATCCTGATGTTGCCGGTCGGCGTGTTGATGGCGTTTGGCGCCATGAAGCTGCTCGGGCTGGGGTCGAACATCATGAGCCTCGGCGGTATCGCGATTGCGATCGGCGCCATGGTGGACGCCGCCATCGTCATGATCGAGAACGCACACAAGCACCTGGAACGGGCGAGGCCCGATCAGTCGCGCGTGCAGGTTCTGATCGACGCGGCATCCGAAGTCGGCCCCGCGCTCTTCTTCAGCCTGTTGATCATCACCGTGTCGTTCATGCCGATCTTCACGCTGGAATCGCAGGAGGGCCGATTGTTCAGCCCGCTGGCGTTCACGAAGACCTTCTCGATGGCCGCCGCGGCGTTGCTGTCCGTCACCCTGGTGCCGGCGCTGATGGTGATCTTCGTCCGCGGCAGGATCGTCCCCGAGAGCAGGAACGTCATCAATCGCGTCCTGATCTGGATCTACCGTCCCGTGATCAAGGGGGTTCTGCGCGCCAAGACGCTGGTCATCCTGGCTTCGCTCGTCGTGCTTGCGGTGACGATCTGGCCGGCGCGCCAGCTTGGCACCGAGTTCATGCCGGCGCTGAACGAGGGAACGCTGCTCTACATGCCAACGACGCTGCCCGGCATTTCGGTCACCAAGGCGGCCGAGCTGATGCAGATGCAGGACCGCATCATCAAGTCGTTTCCGGAGGTCGCTTCGGTCTACGGCAAGGCGGGACGAGCCGCTACTGCGACCGATCCCGCTCCGACCGAGATGTTTGAGACGATCGTCAACCTGAAGCCGAAGGAGCAGTGGCGTTCCGGCGTAACCGTCGACAGTCTCATCGCCGAGATGGACAAGGCGTTGCAGTTTCCGGGTGTCTCCAATGCCTGGACCATGCCGATCAAGGCACGTATCGACATGCTCTCGACCGGAATCCGCACGCCGGTCGGCGTCAAGGTCATGGGCAATGACCTCGCCGAGATCGACCAACTCGCGAAGCAGATCGAACGCGTCATCAAGACCGTACCCGGCACCTCGTCGGCCTACGCCGAGCGCGGCATCGGCGGCTATTATCTCGAGATCGTTCCCGACCGTGAGGCGCTCGCCCGTTACGGCATCCTGATCCAGGACGTCCAGGACACCATCGCGGCCGCGCTCGGCGGTCAGACGGTCACGACGACCGTGGAGGGACGGCAGCGGTTCACCGTGAACATGCGCTATCCGCGCGACCTTCGCGACAACCCCAAGGCCATCGCCAGCGACATCCTGGTGCCGATGCCGTCGGGCGGCGCCGTGCCGCTCGGCGAGGTGGCGAAGGTCGAGCCCGCGCGCGGGCCGACGTCGATCCGGACGGAGAACGGCCAGCTTGCGACCTACATTTACGTCGACATCCGGGATCGCGACATCGGAAGCTACGTCGCTGACGCGCAACGCGCCGTGACGGAGAGCATCCGGTTTCCCGCCGGCACCTACGTCGTGTGGAGCGGCCAGTACGAATATCTGCAGCGCGCCGCCGCCCGTCTGAAGATCGTCGTGCCCGTGACGCTCACGATCATCTTCCTGCTGCTGTACCTGAACTTCCGGGCGATGACCGAGACCCTGATCGTGATGCTGTCACTGCCGTTCGCGCTGGTCGGCGGCATCTGGATGATGTGGTGGCTCGGCTTCAACCTGTCCGTCGCCGTCGCGGTCGGCTTCATCGCGCTCGCAGGCGTCGCCGCCGAGACGGGTGTCGTCATGCTGATCTACCTTGACCATGCGCTGGCCGAGGTGAAAGCCAGGTGCAGCGCCGAAGGGAGGCCACTGACGCGCCGGGATCTCCACGACGCCATCATGGTGGGCGCGGTCGAGCGCGTGCGGCCCAAGATGATGACGGTGGTTGCCATCATGGCCGGTCTGCTGCCGATCATGTGGAGCACCGGGGCCGGATCGGAGATCATGCAGCGCATTGCGGTGCCGATGATCGGCGGCATGACGTCATCGACACTGCTGACGCTGGTCGTGATCCCCGCAATTTTCGGCTTGGTGAAGGGACGGGGGCTTCCATCGGGCGAGCGATCGGCTCCTGCCGACGAATGGACCGTGCGCGCGTCGCAAGCCGCCGAATAGGCGGGCCAGCGGAGATCGTCTTTCATGGCGACCGCCGCTCCGGCGTGAAAAAAACCGCGGCGGATTTCGACTGAGGAGCGTTAGGGGCGGTGAGTTGCCTGGCGCGCTTCGACCACCTCGCCATCTTCCTTCGTGAACCGGCCGACCGGATTGTCGAGGAGATCGACGACGGCTTCGGAAGGGCGGCACAAGCGCGTGCCCTTCGAGGTCACGACGATCGGGCGGTTGATGAGAATGGGATGCGCGAGCATCTGGTCGATCAACTGGTCGTCGGTCCATTTGGGGTCGGCGAGGCCGAGTTCCTTGTACGGCGTGCCCTTCTCGCGCAGCAATGCGCGAACCGGAATGCCCATCGCTGCAATCAGCTGCTTGAGCGTCTCGCGCGATGGCGGGGTCTTGAGATATTCGATGACAGTGGGCTCCGCGCCGCTCTGCCGGATCATCGCCAGCGTGTTGCGCGAGGTGCCGCAATCGGGGTTGTGGTAGATCGTAACGTTCATCGGGTCGTCTCCGCAATTGGGACAGGGCCGCGCGACTTCGACTGTCCGAGCAGCCAGTTCATCAACAGCATGCCGGCGAATGCTCCGCAGAGCTCCGCAAGGATGAATCCGGGCAGGTCGGTCGGACGAATGCCCGAGAACGTGTTCGTCAGCGACCGCGCGATGGCCACCGCCGGATTTGCAAACGACGTGGAGGCCGTGAACCAATAGGCTGCCGTGATGTAGAGGCCCACCAGCCAGGGAACCGCGGTCCGCTGAAATCGGATGCCGGCCAGGATCGTCGCGACCAGACCGAAGGCGGCGACCGCTTCGGCGAACCATTGCGGCCCGCCCGTTCGAACCTTCGTCGAGAGATCGAGCAGGGGAAGTCCGAACATCAGATGCGCGGCCATCGTTCCCGCGATGCCGCCGGCGATCTGCGCGACCGCGTAGAGCACGGCTTCGTTGACCGGAAGCTCGCGCTTGCCGGCGAAGACGAGGGTCACCGCGGGATTGAAATGCGCGCCGGAGATCGGACCGAGCACGGTGATCAGGACAACCAGAATGGCTCCGGTCGGCAGGGTATTGCACAGAAGCGCCAGCGCCACGTCCTTGGTCAGCGTCTCGGCCATGATGCCGGAGCCGACGACGGTGGCGACGAGAATGCCGGTGCCGAGCGCTTCGGCTGCGAGGCGCCGTGGAAGATCGAAATTGTCCATCAGCCGGCCTTCGGCGTTGAATGTGTTGCGCCCTGGGAGCGTCCGATCTCGCGCAGCTTGGTGCCGAGGGAGAGCTTGTCGATGCTCCTGAGCGGCAGGCTCACAAAGGTGTCGATCCGATTCTTGAGGTAGCGGAATGCGGTGACGAACGCTGCCTGTTTCTCCAGATCGGTACCTTCGGCTGCGGCGGGGTCCTCGATACCCCAATGTGCGGTCATCGGCTGTCCCGGCCAGATGGGGCAGGATTCACCGGCCGCATCGTCACAAACGGTGAAGACGAAATCCATCACCGGCGCATCGGAAGCGGCGAACTCCAGCCAGCTCTTCGAGCGCATTCCGTCGGCGGGGTAGTCCATGCTTTCCAGCGTGCGCAGCGCGAGCGGGTGGACCGTCCCTTTCGGGGTGCTGCCGGCGGAGAAGGACTGAAAGCGGGCGGCTCCGTCCTTGCGAAGGATCGACTCGGCGAGGACCGAGCGCGCCGAATTGCCGGTGCACAGGAACAAAACATTGTACATCTGGTCAGGCACGGCTTCGCTCCTTTCGCTTTGGCGAGCAGCAGGCTTGAAGGCTCTCGACGACCGGTTCGCAAACCTCGGGCCGGCCGCCGCAGCAATCCCGAAGCAGGAAAACCGCGACGTCCCTGAACTCCGCAAGGTTGGCGCGATAGACGATCGAACGGCTGTGTCGCTCGGAGGTGACGAGGCGGGCACGCGTCAGGATCGAGAGATGAGCCGAAAGCGTATTCGGGGGGACTTCCAGCAGACGTGCGAGGTCGCCGGCCGCAAGGCCATCGGGCTCGTGTCGGACCAGCGTCCGGAAGGCCTCCAGACGGGTCGATTGTGACAGGGCAGCGAGCGCGAGGACTGCTTCTTCAGTTTCCATATATCCAGATTTATAGAAATGATGATAAAGCGTCAATTGAATTTCCGAACTGGGCGCGTTTAGAATGCATCCTGTCTTGCGATCGAGGAAAGCCGGCAATGCAAACCCAATCGGTCATTACGTGTCCGGTCTGTCATCACGCGTCAGCCGAAACCATGCCGACCGACGCCTGTCAGTTCTTCTACGATTGCAAGGGATGCGGGACCCGGCTCAAGCCGACGAGCGGCGATTGCTGCGTCTTCTGTTCGTACGGATCGGTCCCTTGTCCGCCGATCCAGCAGAACGGAAAGTGCTGCTGAAGCCGCCCCGCCGGGGGGCGGTCTCTCCCATATTTCCAATATTCTAGAAATATGGTTGACGGCGAGGGCGGATCGGCGCATCTTATGGTCATGAAGATCGACGACGCAGCAGCACGCTTGGAAGCCCTGGGTAACCGGACACGGCTTCAGATCTATCGGGCCCTGGTCCGCGCTGGCCGATCGGGCATGCCCGTCGGCCGCTTGCAGGACAAGCTGAAGATCCCGGCATCGACGCTATCTCATCACATCAAGTCTCTGGTTGCGGTCGGGCTGATTAGTCAGGTCCGCGAATCCACGACCCTGGTCTGCCACGCGAACTACGACGGGATGCGGGGCCTGGTGGATTTCCTGGTGTCGGAGTGCTGTGCGGACGAAACCGAATGCAAGGATGCCAAGACGGCGGCCTGATTTTTTTGTGCCGAATTATTCGATGATTCTAGAACAATCGGAGTAGCGAAATGAGCGGCGGAAAGACAGTTGCCATTATCGGGGCAGGACCGGTCGGCCTGGCTGCGGCCGCGCACGTGCTCGAGCGCGGCATGTCTCCCATTGTGCTCGAGGCCGGACCCGAAGCCGGACACGCCGTCCGCCAGTGGCAGCAGGTCCAGCTCTTCTCGCCGTGGGAGTACAATGTCGACAAGGCCGCCGCGCGCTTGCTTGCACCGACGGGATGGAATTCGCCGGACCCGCAATCCTATCCGACCGGCGGCGAACTGCTCGATCGATACCTGACGCCGCTTGCGACGCGAACGTCGCTGCGCGATGTGATCCGGACCTCCAGCCGCGTCTCGGCCATCAGCCGCGTCGGCTTCGACAAGGCGAAGACCAGGGGGCGCGAGCAGGCGCCTTTTGAAATCCGCTACCAGAACGGCAGGGGGCCCGAGGTTCTGCGTGCAGATGCCGTGATCGATACCTCAGGCACATGGTTCTCCCCCAATCCGGCCGGCCGCAATGGCTTGCCGGCGATCGGCGAGCCCGAATACGGCGACCGTGTCGCCTATGGCATGCCGGATGTCCGGGGTGTCGCTCGTTCCAGATATGCTGGCAAGACCGTTGCTGTCTTGGGCGCGGGCCACTCCGCGGTTGGTACTCTCATTGATCTCGTGTATCTCGCCGGCGAAGTGCCGGGTACGCAGCCTGTCTGGCTGTTGCGCGGCGCCGATCCCGCGAAGGCTTTTGGCGGCGGCCGTAACGATAAACTCGCGGCACGCGGCGAACTCGGCAGTGCCTTCGCCGCACTTGTGGCCTCCGGGAAGATCAAGGTCGAAACCGAATTCGGCGTCACGCACCTCTCGGACTCCGAAGGTCGCCTCAAGATCGCGGCAGGGTCCTGTTGCGGTGGGCGAAGCGTGGTCGTGGACGAACTGATCGTGTCGACGGGTTTCCGTCCAGACTTCTCCTTTCTGTCTGAACTGCGTCTGCGGCTCGATCCCGCCATCGAGGCACCGGTCGCTCTGGCGCCGCTGATCGATCCCAACGAGCATAGCTGCGGGACGGTGCGTCCACACGGCGCGCGCGAGCTCGCGCATGATGAAGCGGGCTTCTTCATGGCTGGCATGAAGTCCTACGGCCGCGCTCCGACCTTCCTGATGATGACGGGTTATGAGCAGGTTCGCTCGATTGCGGCCGATCTCGCTGGCGACAAGGAGGCGGCGGCGAGGGTGGAGCTTGTGCTGCCGGAGACCGGCGTCTGCACACGTGGCGGTGTCGAGGCCGCCGGGACCGCATCGGGATGTTGCGGCGGGCCGGCGAAGGAGGATTTGTCCGCCTGCTGTTCTGCCGACGAAACAGCCAAGAAGGCCGGCGGTTCGGGGTGTGGTTGTTCATGAAGCGAGTTCTCGCGGGCCAAGCCCGAGGCCCGCTCGGCGTCGTCGCCGCGCTCGGCACCGCGCAAACGGTTGCATGGGCGTCGAGCTATTATCTCCCGGCCATCCTGGCTGCGCCGATTGCGCGCGATCTCGGTCTCGCGCCGACTTACGTGTTCGGCGCGCTGTCGGGAGCGCTCGTCATCTCTGGCCTGCTCGGCCCGCGCGTGGGGCATGCCATCGATACGTTTGGCGGGCGCAGCCTGCTCGCAATCTCGAACCTCGTGTTTGTGGCAGGCTTGCTCCTGCTGTCCGTGGCCCATGGCATGGCGGTGCTGATTGCGGCCTGGGCGCTGCTGGGGATCGGCATGGGGATGGGCCTCTATGAGGCGGCCTTTGCGACGCTTGCGCGCATCTACGGTACCAATGCACGACGAACCATCACCGGCATCACGCTGATCGCCGGTTTCGCCAGCACGCTCGGCTGGCCCCTCACGACCTGGCTCGCGTCGGAGTACGGCTGGCGCGTCGCCTGTCAGATATGGGCGGCGATCCATATCGCTGTTGCGTTGCCGCTCAATCTCTCGCTGCCGCGCGCCGTCCCATTGGACCAGCAGGCTCGACCGGGGCCGGGTGCAATCCAGCAATCCGGACGCCAGAGCGAGACCTTCGCGATGGTGCTGCTGGCTTACATGTTCGCGGCAGCTAGCTTCGTCAGTTCGGGCATCTCGGCCATTCTGCCGACCATGCTGGTTGCGTTCGGCGCGACACCGGCTCAGGCCCTGCTCGCGGGCGCGCTGGTCGGGCCTGCACAAGTCGGCGCGCGTCTGCTGGAAGCAGGATGGCTCGCCCGGTTTCACCCGCTGCTGTCGGCGAGGCTGGCCATGCTGATGAATCCGATCGGCGTCGTTGCGCTGGTGATGGGCGGACCCTTGCTCGCGTCGACCTTCACGGTGCTGTACGGAGCGGGCAACGGCATCATCACCATTGCCCGTGGGACGCTTCCATTGGCGCTGTTTGGGCCGGCCGGATTCGGCAAGCGGGTCGGCATGATCTCGCTGCCTTCTAGACTGACGGGTGCCGCCGCGCCGCTCGCATTGGGGCTGATGGTGGAGCACTTCGGCAGCAGTGCGCTGTGGATCAGCGCGCTCGTCTCGGTCTCGGCCTTCTTCGCTCTCTTGCTGCTTCGTACGGAGCGGGCAAACTCAGCGCCGCTTCAGGTGGGAGAACAAAATTCGTAAGCTCGGCGGCCGGTCTCTGATTGCGGTGATGTGCATAGGGCAGGTCGGCAACCTGTTGCCGCATGTGACGTTGTCCGCAAATCTGGCGCAGCACCTGATGCCTGAGTGGGGACTGTCGGCGGCCGAAGGCGGCTTGATGGCAAGCGGTTATGCATTCGGCTACATGCTCGCGGTGCCCGTGCTGACGACGTTGACCGACCGGATCGACGCGCGGATTGTCCTGCTCTGGGGCTCGATCGTCAGCGGGCTCGCGACCGCAGCGTTCGGAATCTTCGCGCAAGGGTTCTGGTCGGCGACCGCGATCTGGTCCCTTGCAGGACTTGGTTTTGCCGGCGCCTACATGCCGGGATTGAAGGCGCTGACGGACCGGCTTCCCGCCGGCGACACCTCGCGCGCCGTTACTCTCTATACGTCGAGCTTCTCCGTCGGCGTCGGCCTCTCGTTCCTGGTCGCGCAACTGATCGCCGACCGCTGGGGTTGGCGGATCGCCTTCCTCGTCACTGGCTTCGGCCCCGTCGCCATGGTCATCGCGTGCCTTCTGATGCGGGAGCAGCGGCCCGCGCCGAAGGCGGGGCGTCTGCTCAACTTCGCGCCCGTCTTCGCCAACCGCGAGGCGCTCGGTTACATCCTCGGCTACGGCGCGCACTGCTTCGAGCTTTACGGCATCCGCACCTGGCTGGTCGGGTTCTGGACGTTCGTCGTTGCGCACCAGGGCGCGCCGTCTTGGTTGAGTCCCGTCGTGCTGAGCTTCTGCTTCGCGGTGATCTCGATGCCCGCAAGCATCCTCGGCAACGAGGCCGCGCTGAAATTCGGCCGCCATCGGGCGATCACGGTCGTCATGATCGCATCGGCCTGTGTCGCACTTATCATCGGGCTCAGCGCGACGGCGCCGGCATGGGTGCTCGCACTGCTGCTGCTCGCCTATGGCCTGACCGTGCCCGCCGATTCAGGTGCGTTGACTGCCGGCATGTCTGCCGCTGCGATTTCCGAACATCGCGGCGCGACCCTGGCCTTGCATTCGACGGTCGGCTTCGGTCTGTCGGCGGTCGGAGCCTGGGGAACCGGCGCCGCGCTCGACGCCGCCGGCGGCCCACAGAGCGCGACCGGCCTGGCTGCTGGCGTTCGTCGTTCTTGCGGCCGGCATTGCGCTCGGTCCGTTCGCGCTGCTCTGGGCGCGGATGGATCGAACGCATCACGGCTGAGCCAGCTCTACTCGTGCCGCCATATCTCCACGGCTGAGATGACCAGGATCGCAGCCAATCCCGGCAAAAGAATCGAATTCGGGACAACGCCGAGCAGCAAGCCGCCGATGAATGTACCGACGATCGATCCGATCGCCATTGCAAGCATGAACTGCCAGTTGGCGCGGAGCACTGAAAAATTCTGATCGCGGCTATAGCGCGCGAAGCCCACCAGCATCGTCGGAAGGCTTACCGCGAGTGAGAGGCTGCCTGCCAGCTTGACGTCCGCGCCGAACAGCAGGATCAGGGTGGGGATCAGGAACTCTCCACCGGCAACGCCGAGCAACGACGCCACGATGCCAATCACGAAGCCTGCCGCTACGCCCGCGATAATCAGGTACATGCCAGTCAGCGCCGGGGCGGGTGCTGCCGCAGTGCTGTGTGCGAACAGAAGCACACCTGCGATCAGCAGCAACAAGACGGCTATGACCTTGTAGAGCGTTTCGGACTTGAGGCGCGTCGCCCAGGATGCTCCGGCATAGGCGCCAACAAGGCTGCCCGCCAGCAGATTCAGGATGACCGGCCAATGCGCATATATTTCGGCAAAGGGAACGGCGCGGGCACGAAATGGCAGCGCGCTGGCCACCACGATCAGGCTCGTCGCCTTGTTGAGGACCACGGCTTCAAGACCGCGAAACCTGAACAAGCTGATGAGTAGCGGCAGACGAAATTCGGCGCCCCCGAGGCCGATGAGGCCGCCCAAGGTACCGATGATTGCGCCCGAGCCGAACGCGGCGGAATTGTTTCGCATGGTCACGACGGAAAAAATGCGCTGGTGCGCGAAACTAGACTTGCCCGTAATCCGTCGTGGCGGGGAGCTTCACACCTGCTTACGGCAGGGCGTGGGGCTGAAGAACAGGCTAGTCTAGAATCTTGGGCGTTGCAAACTTACGTCCAATCGGCTTCGAGCGGCAGGAGACGATGACGATCCTTCGATCATGGCTCGCTTTGCTCCGACATGAAAAAAACCGCGACGGATTGCTCCGCGCGGGTGTTACGAACTTTAGATGCTGCCGGTATGCCGGTCTTTTGCTCGACGTGCCAAAGGTTCCAAACCGTCGGCGCAATCCTCGTGACGTGCCTCCGATGACTTCTGCATTCCCCGACTTAAGCAGGTTGACAGTTCGGCCATCCGGGTTTTAATTCGCCGCTACGGGGATGTGCGATCTCCCCGTGAGGCGACATGCCCAAGTATCGCGTCCTTAATCACCAAGGGCGCAGCATGTCAGCATCATACATCCCCATTTCTTCCGGCAGATTATCTAGACTGATCGGCACGGCGAATACGCCGGCGCTTATCGATGCGCGCATTGACGGGGACGTCTCAGCCGACCCCCGCCTGATACCCGGCGCCGGGCGACGCTCGCGCGACGTCCAGGATTGGGCCTCCCGCTTGATGGACCGATGCGATCGATCTCGGGGCGTGATTAGCCGCAGCTGCTTCAAGACCTAGGAGCACATCAATGAGAAACACACTCTTCGCGTTCATCGGTCTCGGCGCCTGCCTCCTTGGCTCGGTCTCGACGGCTCAAGCGCAGAACATCGACTGGCAGAAGGTTGACGAGACGCTGGGCCGCAAGCCCGCCGTTTCGGACGACGTCCACCGCTACGGCTTTCCCCGCAGCGATCTCTCCGTGACGCTGGACGGGGTGACGATCAAGCCGGCGCTGGCGCTCGGCGGCTGGGTTGCGTTCAAGCCTGGGCACGGCGGCGCCATGGTCATGGGCGACCTCGTGCTGCTCGAAACCGAGATCAATCCTGTGATGGCGAAGATGATCGCGAACGGCCTCGAGATCACGGCCATCCACAATCATCTGCTGCGCGCGAGTCCGGCGACGTTCTACATGCATGTTGCCGGGCACGGGGACCCGGTCAAGCTCGCCGCTGCGATCCACGATGCACTCGCCGAAAGCAAGACTCCATTGACCGTCGCAGCGCCGGCGAGCCCGCCGCCGGCCGTGGACCTCGACACCGCGAAGCTCGACCAGATTATCGGCAGCAAGGGACAGGCCAACGGAGGCGTCTACCAATTCAACGTGAAGCGACGTGATCCGATCACGCAAGACGGCATGCCATTGACCCCCGTCGCTCCAATGGGCGTTGCGATCGGTATCAACTTCCAGCCGACCGAGGGCGGGAAGGCGGCCATCACGGGCGACTTCGTACTGACGGGCAACGAGGTCAACCCTGTCATTCTGGCGCTGCGCGCGCACGGCATCGAGGTGACCGCGCTGCATAGCCACATGCTGGATGAGCAGCCGCGGCTTTTCTTCATGCACTTCTGGGCGAACGACGATGCTGTGAAGCTCGCCGAAGGCTTGCGCGCGGCCTTGGACAAGACTGCCAGCACGAAGAGTTGAGCCAAAGATCGAGGGAGGAGACGCCCGATGCGTTACGAACCCAAGCCGATGCCGTTCGATCCAAAGTCGATCAGCGGCATCTCCGAAAAGGTGCTCGTCAGCCACTACGAGAACAACTACGGCGGAGCCGTGAAGCGGCTCAACGCGATTGGCGCTCAGCTCGCAGAGCTCGATTTCGCCAAGGCGCCGAACTTTCTCATCAACGGCCTGAAGCGCGAGGAGTTGATCGCAACGAACTCGATGATCCTGCACGAGATCTACTTCGACGGTCTTGGTGGATCCGAGAGGCCGAGCGGCGCTCTCGCCGATGCGATTGCGCGCGACTTTGGCAGCATCGAGCGCTGGCGTACGGAATTCGCAGCCATGGGCAAGGCCGAAGGCGGCGGCTCGGGGTGGGTGATCCTTGCCTATTCACCCCGTGACGGGTGGCTCATCAATCAATGGGCCGCAGATCATACCACAACGCTCGCCGGCGGTCGGCCGGTGCTGGTGCTCGACATGTATGAGCACGCCTATCACATGGATTTCGGCGCTGCCGCCGCCCGCTATGTCGACGTCTACATGGAGGCCATTCGCTGGGAGAACGCCGCCAAATTGTACGATCGATACGCCGGGGAATCCTGAAAGAGGCGGGAGGGGGATAGGACGCCGAGGTATTGCCAAACGAGCGATCGACTGCGGGGACCCGCGACCTCCCCATCAGATGGATATCCATCCAAGTGCTCGCCTGCATTGTTCTTGGGGAGACGAGCTATGGAAGGACCTGTCTTCGCTCTCTTCGCTCTTGCCGCGCTCGCTGGCGGCTTCGTCAGCGGCTTTTCCGGATTCGCCATGGGCCTCGTGGTGTCGGGCGTATGGCTGCACATCATCACGCCGATGCAGACCGCTACCTTGATCGCGGGCTACGGCTTGCTCACGCAGGGCTACGGCATCTTCAAGCTGCGACGTCTCCTCGACCTTCGGAAGGCTTGGCCGCTCGCGCTCGGAACTGTCATCGGCATCCCGATCGGCGTCAGCATTCTCGCTTACCTGAACCCCAGCTACCTCCGATTTGGTGTGGGGGTCCTGCTGGTGCTCTACGCAATCTACGGCCTGACGAAGCCCGTATTCGCTCCGGTAAAGATCGGAGTCGGGGCCGATATCGCCATTGGCGTCTCCAACGGCTTGCTTGGCGGCCTGACAGGGCTCGGCGGCGTCATCTCGACGATTTCCTGCCAATGGCGTGGCTGGCCCAAGGACGTGCAGCGCGCGGTATTTCAGCCGGTGTTGTTCGTGGCGTTCGTTGTCATCTCGAGCTCTCAGGCCGTAGCCGGTACCATTACCAGGGAGACGCTGGTGCTCTATGCGCTCGGCGTTCCCTTCATGGTCGCCGGCCTTTGGTCCGGTTTCAAATTGTTCGGCAAGATCAACGATGAGAACTTCCGCAGGACCGTGCTGGCGCTTCTGCTGCTCGCGGGATTGTCGCTGATCGCATCGGTGCTGTCGTTCGGACTGCGTTGATATCAGCCGAATCCCCGGCGGCTTACCACCTCGGACTATTCTCCGCGGACGAGAAAATCGCCGGAAAGAGGCCTTATCGCCGCCTCGCTGCCTTTGGTGTTCCGGTGACGGATTTAAGCAGGCGCAGGTCGCTCGACGCCTCCGCGAGCAGCCAGTCACGAAATGTCGCAATCTTCGGAAGTGACGCGGTCGCCTTGGGGCAGACGATCCAATAGCTCTTCGACAATGGCACCGACTCCGGGAAGGGCAGCGCCAGCCGTCCATTGATCAGGTCCCAGGCGCCTAATGTCGTGCGGGCCAGGGCGATGCCCTGGCCGTTGATTGCGGCATCGATGACCATGCTGGCGCGATTGAGCACCGGACCATGCGTGACATCGGCGTCGTCAATGCCGACGCCACGTAGCCAATCTGCCCAGTCGGATCTGCTGTCGAGGTGGATCAGGGGAAATCTCAGGATATCCGCGACCCCGCCGATGCGGCGGCGTCCCGACAGCAGCTTGGGACTGCATACGGCGAAGAGCCGTTCCGTGCAGAGCCTTGTGGCATCGAGGCCCGGCCAGTTTCCATCGCCATGGCGGACCGCAAGATCGACCTCCTCACGCGCAAAATCGACGTGATGCATCGTTGCCGAGACGCGGAGATCGATTCCCGAATGCGCTTCCGCGAAATGGCCGAGGCGATGCACCAGCCATTTGGCGGCAAAATCCGGGGACGTGCTGACCGTGAGCACGCCTGCGTTCTGTCGCTGCAACAGCCGCTCCGTTCCGGTGGCAATTCGATCCAGCGCATCGCGTATCACCGCGAGATAGTCGCGGCCCGCTTCCGTGATGATCAGGCGCTGGCGCTCGCGGCTGAACAGCTTGATGGCGAGCTCCGTTTCCAACGCCTTGACCTGATGGCTCACCGCACCTTGCGTGACGCACAGCTCTTCGGCGGCCCGCGTGAAGCTCTCGTGGCGGGCTGCGGCTTCGAAGGCCTTTAGTGCGTTCAGCGGTGGCAAACGCGGGCGCATGACGCACCTTCCTGAGGGACTTCATGAGAAAAATTGGGGCTGGCCCGAGAAACGATGCTTTGCGGACTTTGCCCTGCCGGCCCTATGCAGGCGGCCACGACACGAAATCATGGGATTTGGAGGCAATAAATGTCAATACCTATTGCCGATCGCGGTTTTCCGGCGCGAGTTCGACGCAGCGCGACGGCTGCGGATCATAAGCAAAATTCATGGCAGGCGTTGATCGGCGGATGGCTTGCCCGCATCGAGCGGGTAAATCAGCGCGACGATCTTCGCGCGATTGCCGACAATCCCCATCTCCTTGCCGATCTCGGGCTCACTCGGGAAGAGGCCTTGGAGCAAGCGAACAAGCCGTTCTGGCGCTGATCGAGCCCGATCGACGGCAAGCGAACCGGGAGGAGAAAAGATGTCCGAGACCATCGTTTACGGCTTTCCCCGCAGCACGTTCGTCAACATCGTGCGGCTCGTCCTCACCCACAAGGACGTGGCCTACCGCTTCGAGGACCTCGAGCCCGTGATGGGCAGGAGCGAGCATCTCGCGCTCCATCCGTTCAACCGCGTTCCGATCTTCCGGCACGGCGACTTCACCGTCTACGAGACGCGCGCCATCGTCGGCTACATCGACGAGGTGTTCGCGGGAGCACGGCTGACGCCGCAGAACCCGCACGCGCGGGCTCGCATGAATCAATGGATCGGTGTCGTCGATTCCTACGTCTATCCCTACATGATCTACCATGTGACCCACGAGCGGCTGGTGTTTCCCGAGCTCGGGATTGCATCCGACGAGAAGGTGGTGGCGCACGCACTGCCGAAGGTCGAGAACGCACTCGTGGCCATCGAGCGCGAGCTCGCCGATGGTCGGGACTACCTCCTCGGTCCAGAACTCTCGATCGCGGATTTCTACCTGTTGCCAAGCACCTTTGCGTTCAGCCTGACGGAGGAAGGCAAGGCCATGTACCCGAAATATCCGGCGTTCTGTCTATGGCGGGAGCGCATGGAGAGCCTGCCGACGACGCAGAAGCTGCGCGCGATCCTGCCGCCGCGCGCGCCCATTGCGCATGCCCGCGAGTGGGCGCACTCGCACCGCCCGAGATATTGAGCTAGGTGGACTGACACTGGGGGCAGGGACTTTCCGCCAGGTACCCGACGCAGTGGATTGCGTTTTCGAGCGGCGGGGGACGACGGTGATCCTTAGATCACGGCAACCTGTGCTACGACATGAAAAAAACGCGGCGGATTGCTCCGCCGCGGGTGTTACGAACTTTCGATGTTGCCATCATGCCAGTGTTTTGCCCGACGTGTCAAAGGCGGCCAAAATGGTCTCGCCGCTGAGGTCGCGCTGCTGCTGATCGGTCGTTCAGATTAGCTAACAGTTTCAACGCCCCCGCTACTGTGCATGGGGTTGTTTTTCAGTTCTTGTTTTGAGGGCGCCGAAATGGCCGCGTTTCAGCGCCGCCCGCGCGGCGCTTCCGCCTTGGCCGGCGCTTCTGTCTGCGGCGCGCAGGTCGCAGCCTGAAGCGAGTTTTGCGCCTGCTGCATCAGGCCGGGCTCGGCGGCGAGCGCCTTCATCACGATCAGGCCGGTGGTAGCAGGGGAATCGATGATCAGGCGGTCGGCCGCGGTGATCTCTTCGTCCTCGGGCAGCTCGTTATGCTGCGGCTCGGTCATGAGGTCGAGCTCGATCACCTTCTTGCCGGCGGAGCGGTCGTTGATGGCGTAATAGGCGATCTCGTTGCGGGTGTAGAACGACACCGAGGTGTAGGCCTGGCTCACCGGCACCGTAAGCTTGAGCGGCCCGCCGGTGAGATCATAGCGGCAGATCGCGATCGCGAAGGCCGGGTCCATGAACGGCATCGGCGAATTGTTGGGATCGGCGAGGGGAAGCTGCGTCACGGCGTTGAGCTTCGTCATCGGCGTCAGCCGCGAATAGGCGTCCTGTGTCGCGATCCGCGGCAGCGCCAGCACGCTGACGAGATGGACCACGAGGCCCAGCACCACGCCCGCGACGATGGTGAACATCAGGCGGATCATGAGCAGCCCACCGTCTTGATCGTGGGCATCGGCGCATCGCGCTGGGTGCGCGTCGCAACGCCGACAGGGGTGTCGTAGAGGCGCAGCATCAGCGCGTAACGCTCGATGCCGCCGGTCGGCAGCCAGTTGCCGGCGCGCGAGCGCGAGGCGATGCGGATCTCGAACGTCCCGTCGGACTGCCGCACGATCTCCTGGCTGGTGAAGCCATAGCGCTGCAGCGAATTGGCGACGAGGTGGCCCTTGCGGTCGTACAGCGTCAGCGTCCAGAACCGCGCCGGCGGCGTCACGCCGGAGACGACGACGTCGCAGCGGCCGTCGAGCGCCTTCTTCTTCTCGTCGGCGGTCGCCGTGAAGGCGACGCCGTCACCGGTGCCGATCGGCAGCTCGCCATTGCGCACGATGGTGGCGCGCGAATAGGGATCGACGTCGGCGGTGCCGGTGCGCGGGCGGGCGGTCCAGGGGCCGATGGTCAGCGCGCCGATCTCGGTGCCGCGCGTCGTCGTCATCCAGGTCGCGCCGACGCCGACCACGCTCGCGAGCAGAAGGGCCGTCAATGTGATCAGGATCAGCCGCACGGGTTTCGATCAGTTCTTGCGCGGGACGGATGCATTCGCATTCTCTTCCGCATAGTTCTGCGGGAAGGCGAGCGCGCTCGTCGACGAGGCCGGCTTGGCCAGCTTGTCGTCGTCGGCAGCCGCCTTGGTCGCGGTCCTGGCGGCGTCATCGAGCAGCTTCTCGACGCGCACCAGCACGTCGGCGCCGCGCTTGGTCAGCACGGGCGGCGGGCCGGGCTTGGTCTCCAGCACCTTCGGTGCCGCATTGGCCTGCGCTGCCATCGGCTGCGGCGGCAGCTTCTGGCCCATGCCGATGCCGGGGATTTCCCGGACCTCGACGCCCTGATGCGCGGTGACCATGATGTCGTGCCAGGTCTGCGCCGGCAGCGAGCCGCCGGTCATGCGGTTGGTCGGCGAATAGTCGTCATTGCCGTACCACACCGCGCAGGTGAAATTGCCGGTGTATCCGACGAACCAGGCGTCGCGATACGCATTGGTCGTGCCGGTCTTGCCGGCGGTCGGAATGCCGTCGAGCGCGGCGCGGCGCGCGGTGCCTTCGCTGACGACGTGGCTCATCATGCCGGCCATGTCGGCGGCAACGGAGGCCGGGATCGCCTGTCGCGGCTTCGGACCGTCGCGGTCCCAGCGCCAGACCGGATCACCGGCACCGGTGCGCACTTCCAGCACCGAATGCGGCGTCACCGCCTTGCCGCGGTTGGGGAAGGTGGCGTAGGCGACGGCGTGCTCGATCACGGTGACTTCGTCCGAGCCGATCGGCAGCGACGGCGTGTCGGGCAGCGGTGCCTTGAGGCCGAAGCGGCGGGCGACCTCGACGATCTTGGCGCGGCCGAGCTTGGCCGGGTTCGGCGCCTTCGGCTGTTCCTTCTGGCCGATGGCAATGGACAGCTTGACGGGCACGACGTTGATCGAGCGCGTGATCGCCTGCGTCAGCGTCACCGAGCCGGAATAGGAATGGCCATAGTTCTGCGGACACCAATTGCCGATGCAGACCGGACCGTCGACCACGATCGAGTTCGGCGTGAAGCCGTTGAGGAGCGCGGTGGTGTAGACGTAAGGCTTGAACGACGAGCCTGGCTGGCGATAGGCGTCGGTGGCGCGGTTGAACTGGCTCGCGCCGTAGTCGCGGCCGCCGACCATGGCGCGGATGCCGCCGTCGAGGTCGGAGACGACGGTCGCGGCCTGGGTCGCGTGATAATCGCGGCCAAACTGGCGCAGCTGGTTCTCGATGGCGTCTTCCGCGGCCTTCTGCACGTTGGTGTCGATCGCGAGGCGCACCACGAAGACGCGCTCGGTGTACGACTTCGGGAAGGTGTCGACCAGCTTGCGCATCTCGTCGAAGGCGTAGTCGAGATAGTAGTTCGGCGAGGCCTCGTCGCGGCGATCGACCGCGAAGGCCGGGTTGCGGCGGGCGCCGAACACCTGGCCCTCGGTCATGAAGCCGGCATCGACGAGATTGTCGAGCACGACGTTGGCGCGGGCACGCGCCGCGGGCAGGTTGATGTGGGGTGCGTATTTGGTCGGCGCCTTGAACAGGCCGGCGAGCATCGCGGCTTCTGCCAGCGTCACGTCGCGCGCGGATTTGTTGAAGTAGAAGTGGGCTGCGCCGTCGACGCCGAAGGTGCCGCCGCCCATATAGGCGCGGTCGAGATAGAGCTTGAGAATCTCGTTCTTGGTCAGGCGCCATTCCAGCCAGACCGCGAGGAAGGCCTCGTTGACCTTGCGCTCGATGGTGCGCTCGTTGCTCAAGAACAGGTTCTTGGCGAGCTGCTGGGTGATCGAGGAGCCGCCCTGGCGGACGCCGCCGGCCTGGGCGTTGGTGACGAGCGCGCGCGCGGTGCCGGCGATGTCGATGCCGAAATGCTCGTAGAAGCGGCGGTCTTCGGTGGCGAGCGTCGCCTTGATCAGCACGTCCGGAAAGTCTTCCAGCGGGATCGAGTCGTTGTGCTTGATGCCGCGGCTGCCGATCGGGTTGCCGTAGCGATCGAGGAACGACACCGCGAGGTCGGACTTCTTCAGCCAGTCCTCGTCCGCGGTCTCGCGGAAGGCGGGGATGGCCAGGGTGAGCATCACCACCAGGCCGCCGAGGCCCAGTGTCGCGGCCTCCGACAGCGGCTCGATGAACACCCAGCGCTTCCACCGCCCGACATAGAAGCGGTCCATGAAGGTCGAGTAGCGCTCGTAGAGCTCGCGGATGCCCTTGGCGGAGGAGAACAGCGAGGAATCGATGCGCGCGTCGAGGTCCAGAAAGAAATTCCGGATGCGGCTCTTCCAGTTGGATGGTGTGTTCTGGACCACCTAGAACCCTTGAGGCTCGGTTCGACAGCGTTCAGGCACCCGGCCGGGCGGCACCGAGACGTCTTGAGGGAATGTTACGGCAAACCCAAGGCGCCGGTTTCGCGTCCGAGGGGACTTGCTGTTCCTTCTAGCCGAGCAGGGCCCATAAACCAATGGTCAGGCTCGCGATTTTGAACAACAGGCCTAATTGACCCCGGTTCATTACGGGCCTCAATTGGGCGTTGCTTGCAGCGTCCCGGCCGCACGCCGTAGATGAACGAGCCGTAGCTCTTTCGAACCCTTGTTGAGGCGCATGACCGCAGCTCCCAAACGACCTTCAGGCCAGGAAGGATTCTTCTGGAAAACCAAGACGTTGGAAGAGCTGTCGACGGCCGAATGGGAGAGCCTGTGCGACGGTTGCGGCCGCTGCTGCCTGAACAAGCTCGAGGACGAGGATACCGGCGATATCTATTTCACCCATGTCGGCTGCAAGCTGCTCGATGCCGGGACCTGCGGCTGCAAGGACTATCGGAATCGCTCCGCCAAGGTTCCCGATTGCGTCCGCCTGACCCCGGCCAATGTCCGCACCCTGAACTGGCTGCCGCCGAGCTGCGGCTACAAGCTGGTCGCCGAAGGGCGCGACCTCTATTGGTGGCATCCGCTGGTCTCGGGCGATCCCAACACCGTTCATGAAGCCGGCGTCTCCGTCCGCGGCCGGGTCGAGGGCAGCGAGGAGGAGATCCCGGACGAGGAGCTCGAGGACCACATCGTGCAATGGCCGGCGCAGCTGCCGAAACGGGCACGCCTGAAGCGACGTCCGAAGGACTGACCCGCCTGCGACGTCGAATCACGTCATCGCGATGACCCCGCGGCGGGATGCACCCATGCGCCGCGGTGCCTGCCTGAGAAGAACTTTCCTCTCTACATTGCCTGCATAGAACGAATCCTCCGCGGCGTTTGCGCCTCCTCACGGCTTCCGATCGAGATGAACAAGTTCGACCGGCAGAGCAGTTCTGCCGACATTCAGGCTTTGCCTGACGACATTGCCGAAGAGCTGTCCCGCCTTCCCAGCGAGGTCTTGAGCGTCGACGACGCGCCTTCGCTCGCGCCGCCGGCGCCGTTGTCGCAGGACGAGGTCCGGACCATCGTGATCAGCCTGATGCTGACGATGTTCCTGGCTGCGCTCGACCAGACCATCGTCGCGACCGCGCTGCCGACCATCGGGCGCCAGTTTAACGACGTCTCCAACCTCTCCTGGGTCATCACCGCCTATCTGCTCGCCTCGACCGCGGTCGCACCGGTGTTCGGGACGCTGAGCGATATCTACGGCCGCCGCGTGATGATCATCATTTCGCTCAGCGTGTTCGTCGCCGGCTCCGTGCTGTGCGCGATCGCGCCGAACATGCCGATGCTGATCCTGGCGCGCGGCCTTCAGGGCCTCGGCGGCGGCGGCATCATGCCGGTCGTGCAGACCGTGATCTCCGACGTCGTCTCCCCGCGCGAGCGCGGCCAGTACCAGGCCTATTTCTCCAGCGTCTGGATGGTCGGCGGCATTTTGGGCCCGGTCATCGGCGGCGTGTTCGCCGAGCATCTGCACTGGTCGATGATCTTCTGGATCAATCTCCCGCTCGCGGCCGCCGCCATCGCGATGCTGCTGCCGAAGATGAAGAAGATCCCGGTGTTCCACCGCAAGCGCAAGGTCGACTGGCTCGGCGGCGTGCTGCTGATGGCCTCTGCGGTCGTCTTCATGCTGGTGCTGACCTGGGGCGGCACGCGTTATCCGTGGCTCTCGCCGACGGTGCTTGCGATGGTGGGCGGCGCTGTCGCGCTCGCGGTCACCTTCGTGTGGCACGCGCGGCGGGCCGACGAGCCGTTCCTGCCGTTGAAGCTATTGACGGGTTCGGTGGCGCCTTTCGCCATGACGGCCGGTGGCTGCGGGCTCGGTGCGATCACGGGCCTCACCGTGCAGCTGCCGCTCTATTACGAGTCGGTCTACCATCTCAGCGCCAGCGAGGCGGGGCTCGCATTGATTCCGCTCGCGGCGGTCTCGACCTGCGGCGCGGCGATTGCCGGCCGCACCATGGCGCGCGCAAAACACTACAAGCGCGTTGCCATCATCGGCACGTCCTGGGCCGCGCTGTGTGGCCTCGCGCTCACGGTCACCACCTTGCCGCTGTGGGGCTTGCTGATGCTGATGGCCGCGTTTGCGCTCGGCCTCGGCACGACCTTTCCGGTCTGCGTGGTCTCGCTGCAGAATTCGGTCGCGCGCCCGCAAGTCGGCACCATCACCGGCGCGATGAACTTCTTCCGCTCGCTGATGTCCTCGTTCACGGTCGCAGCGTTCGCGGCGATCCTGCTGATCGCGCTCGGCACCGACGTTCCGCTGGCCGGCGAGCATCACGCCGCGGGTGCCATCGCAATTCCCGCCGACGACATGCGCCACGCCTTCCGCTACGTCTTCGGCGCCGCCACCGCGCTGATGACCACCGCCGCGCTCTGCCTGATCATGATGGAGGAGCGGCCACTCGCCGGCCCCTCCGTCACGCAGCAGGTGGAGATGGCGGAGTAGGGGTTAGCCGCCGCGATCGGGATCGTCGTCGGCATCACCTGCGCTCGTCTTTCGCGCCTTCGCCGCGAGCTGTTCCTTGAGCTTCGCGAGTGCTTCGGCGGACCAATCATTCACATCTGTCACCGCAACCCAGGCATCGACGTAATGCTCGGGCGCGTAGACATGGCCAAAGCCCATCGGCGTCGCGGTCGCGACCGCCATGTCGAGGGCGAGCTGCAGCATCGTCACGACAGGATACCATCGCAGCTCCGGCGACACGTCCGGCCCGCGCGGTGCATTCATCCAGTCCGGCGCCTGATAGGCGTCGCGGTAGGCGAAGAAGGTGATCGCGTCGCTGGCATATTGCAGATAGACGACGCGCATCGGCCCCCAGGGCGTATCCGGCGGCACCGTCGGTCCATTCTGGTTCATGAAGCGGACGAGGCGGCCGTCGCGGAATTCCGGGAGCCAGGCCGGCGATCCCGGATTGCGGTTCGCAGTGACCGAGCGCCAGATGCGGCTCTCGAATGGCGCCCCGCTCCACAGCGCGCCGCCAATGGGATCCCCGATCGTCTCGAACAGCTCCGCGGATTTCTCCGAGTTCATGGCGCCGAGGCTCAGTCCGTGCAAATACAGCATCGGCCGCTTGTCCTTCGGCAGCGTCGTCCAGTAGCCGTAGATCTCCGCGAACAACGCGCGCGACGCCTCTGCGCCGTATTCGGGCTGAAACAGCAGCGACAGCGGGCTGTTGAGATAGGAGTACTGCATCGCGACGCTCGCGACATCGCCATGGTGGAGATATTCGACCGTATCCATCGCGGCCGGATCGATCCAGCCAGTGCCGGTCGGCGTGATGACGATCAGGATTTTGCGGTCGAAGCCGTGCTGGCGCTTGAGCTCCTCGAGCGCGAGCCTGGCGCGCGCTTGCGCGGTGTTGCGGCTGCCGAGCCCCACATAGACGCGCACGGGATTCTGCGCGGGCCTTTCCGTGACGGCGCTGATCTCGGCTGCGGTCGGGCTTGAGGCGATGAACCGGCGCCCCATGCGCCCGAGCTCCGTCCACTTCACCAGCGATGCCGGGCTTCCCGTCCGGTCGGCTGCGGTTGGCTGCGGCCGCTCCGGCTCGAACAGAACATCGAGTTCGCGGAAGGAGGAATCGAGTGCGTTGAACGCCGTGCGGATCAGGACATTGCTGGCGATCGACCAGAACAGCAGGGCTGCGACGAGCACGCCGATCACGTTCGCGACCTTCCGCGGAACGAGGCGTCGTGTGCGCGCGGCGAGAAAGCGGGCGACAAGCGCGAACAGCCGCCCCAGCGCCAATAGCACGACGAACGTGATCAGGGCGATGGCGCAGACCTTGAGCGGATGGGCGGTCTCCACCGGCGCCATCTTCATCACGGTGCGGATCGAGTTCTGCCATTCGGCGGTGCGCGCGAGGGCGAGGATGACGACGAGCAAGCACCCGACTGCGACAAGCGCATTCGCAACTGATCTTGCGCGCGCCGAAGGCTCGGGCAGTTCGAGATAGTGCCACAGCCGGCGCCACAGGATTCCGGCGAAATAGCCGATCGCAAAGCAACCGCCGGCGAGGGCGCCTTGCGTGAGATAGCTGCGCGGGATCAGCGTCGGCGTCAGCGCGGCAGCGAAGAACAGCGCACCCAGCATGAGGCCGACGCCGGACAGCGACAGCAATTGTCGCCGAATGAACCGAGCTGGATTCATGAAAGCACCTCCCGAGCCACGCTATCCTCCGGTCGTGTCCGGAAAGCTGCTCTTTCGCGGCAACAGGATCGTGAACTCCGTGAACGCGCCGGGCTCTGTCGTGACGTCGATCGTGCCGCCGTGCTGCTTCACGATGATGTCGTGGCTCATCGACAGCCCGAGACCGGTACCTTCGCCGGCCGGCTTGGTGGTGAAGAACGGATTAAACATCTTCGCCTTCACGTCTTCCGGAATGCCGGTGCCGTTGTCGCGGATGCGGATCTCGATGCTGTCGCCGCGGTCGCGGGTCGCGGCGATCACCACCGGCTCGTAACCGGCGGCGCCGCTGCCCATCTGGCGCCTGGTCACCGCATAGAACCCGTTCGAGATCAGGTTCAAGAGCACCCGGGAAATCTCCTGCGGAAACACCTCCGCCGAACCTGCCGCCGGGTCGAGCTCGCTCTTCAGCGTCACGTCGAAGAGCGGCTTCTCGGCACGCGCGCCGTGATAGGCGAGGTTGAGACTCTCCTCGACCAGCGCGTTGATGTCGCTGAGCCGATGCTCGCCGCCGCCCTCGCGCGAATGCAGCAGCATGTTCTTGACGATGGAATCGGCGCGCCTTCCGTGCTGCACGACCTTTCCAAGATTGTCCCTCAGCAGCCCGGTCAGCTCGTCCACCTCCGCGCGCAGATCGTCGGCGAGCGGGACGGGCGCAAGCACCTCGTTCAGCTCGTCGGTCAGCTCGGCCGAGAGCGAGGCGAAATTGTTGACGAAGTTGAGCGGGTTCTTGATCTCGTGCGCGATGCCGGCGGTGAGCTGGCCGAGCGAGGCCAGCTTTTCGGTCTGGACCAGACGGTCTTGCGCCGCGCGCAAATCGTCGAGCGATCTGGCGAGCTCCCGCGTGCGGTCCTGCACTTCGTTGAACAGGCGGGTGTTCTCGACCGCGATCACGGCCTGGTCGGCAAAGGTCTTGAGCAGGCTGATCGCCTTGTCCGGGAAAGGGCCGGCCTCGCGGCGCGTCACGCCGATGGTTCCGATCGCAATGCCATCGCGCAACATCGGAATCACGAGGATGCTGCGATAGCCGCGCGTCCGCGCCAGCTCCCGCATGGCCTCCGTGAGGTCGGGCTCGTTCTGCATGTCGCTACGGAAGGCGTAGTCACCACTCGTCGCCACCCGGCTGTGAATGCCGGATGCCGCAAGCGGCGCCGGGAACGAGCTACGCAGCTCCGCGTTGCCGGCCTCGTTGTCGGTGGTGAAGGCGGCCAGATGCAGCATGCCGTTGATGACGCGGGTGACGGTGGAGGAATGTCCGCCGACCAGCGCCTTGGCACTGTCGGAGATGGCCTGGAACACCGGCGTGACGTCGGCGGGCGAGGCCGCGATCACCTTGAGGATGTCCGCGGTCGCGGTCTGCCGCTCCAGCGCTTCCCGGGTGGCGTTGAACAGGCTGACATTCTTGACCGCGATCACCGCCTGGTCGGCGAAAGTCTGCAGCAGCCGCACATGATGCTCGGCGAATGCGCCGGTCGTCCGCCGCGTGGCGATGATGACGCCTTTGGCCTCGCCCTCGCTCATCAGCGGCGTGAACAGCATGCTGCGAAAGCCGCGGGCGCGCGCGATGTCGCGTGCCGCCGGCTCGAGCTCGGTATCCGGCAGCTGCGCCGATTCACCATGGGCCGTGAGCTGGTACGCCGGGAACTGCGCGAACGGCACCGGAAACGAGGCCTGGAGCACGCGGTCGCCGGCCGGATCGCCCGGCGTGAATGCCACGAGGTGCGCGGCGCCGTCGACATAGCGCAGCACCGCGGTGGAGAAGCCGCCGATCAGCCGGTTGGCGTTGGCGGCGACGGCGTCGAACACCGGCTGCACGTCGGAGGGCGAACTCGCCAGCACTTTCAGAATGTCGGCGGTCGCGGTCTGCCGTTCCAGTGATTCCCGCGTCTCGTTGAACAGGCGCGCGTTCTCGATCGCGATCGCGGCCTGGTCGGCAAAGCTCTGTTGCAGCGCCATCTCATCATCGGTGAAGGGCGCGAGGCGGTCGCGGTAGACGATTAACGCGCCGATCGCCTTGCCTTCAAGCCGCAGCGGCGAGCCGGACATCGAACGCGTGCCGGCGGCGCGAGCGTGAGGCATGCCGGGCCAGTCGGCGATGGCCGGATCGACATTGTCGAGATCGGGAACATGAACCTGCCGGTTCTCGGCCACGATGGTGCCGGGCATGTTGCGGCCGCCGATCTTGAGCTGGGCGAGCGGCACGCCGGCGCCGACGCGCATGGAGCTGTCGCCGACCCGGATCACCCTGGACCACCCGTCGCCTTCCGCAATGTGAATGGTGGCGCTCGGCGCGCCGAACAGATGCATGGTCGCTTCCGCGATCTGTTGCAGCGAGCTCTCCGCATCGCCCGGGGAGTTGGCGATGGTGCGCAGGATCTCCATGCTGGCGTTCTGGCGGTCGCGCGCAATGGCAAGCTCGGCTCGCAGGCGGGCATTCTCGCCCGCTTGGGATCGCAATTGCCGTTCGAGCTCGGCGGCCTTGTCCTGGGGAGGCGCGGTCATTGATAATCCGGCTAAGCGCCGCGACGTACGCGGTACCAAGCCCGATTATCACATCTCCTGCGGCCGGAGCCAGCGCCGTGCCCCCGCCTTGGTGCAAACGGCTCACGTGCCCGGCCGCGACACCTCGGTCTCCTTGCTGGTGATGAACTCCAGCAGCACCGGCACGCCTTCCTTCGTCTTCTGGATGCCGCGCTTGATCGCGGGGATGATGTCCTCCGGCCGCGTCACCCGCTCGCCATGGCCGCCAAAGGCGCGCGCCATTGCGGCATAGTCGCCGGAGATGTCGGTCGAGCGATATTTCTCGGTCGAGATCGGCATCACCTTCAGTTCGATCGCCATCGAGAAATTGTTCAGCAGGATCGACATGATCGGGATGCGCTCGCGCACCGCGGTCTCGAAATCCATGCCGGTGAAACCGATGGCCGCGTCGCCCCAGACATTGATGCAGAGCTTGTCGGGCTTTGCGAGTTTTGCGCCCATCGCGAGCCCAAGGCCGTAGCCGAGCTGCGTCGTCTTGCCCCAGCCGAGATAGGTGAGGGGCTCGACCGCCTTCCAGAACGGCGAGAGCTGGTCGCGCGGACTGCCGGCATCGTGGGTGATGATGGTGTTCTTGATATCGACGGTGTGCTGGAGGTCCCAGAGCACGCGATAGGGGCTGAGCGGCGCGTCATTGCTGGTGAGTTTTGGCATCCATTTCGCCAGCCACTCCTTGTGCGAAGCGGCGATCTCGGCCGCGACCGCTGATGCATCGCGATCCTTCGTGACGGTCTTGCCGATCTCCTCCAGCAGCGCATCGAGCACGAGGCCGGCATCGCCGACGAGGCCGACCTTGGCTTCCACATCCTTGTTGAGATGGTTCGGATCGAGCGTGGAGTGGATGATGGTCTTGCCCTTCGGCATCGCGACGCCGAAACTGGTTTCCGTGAACGAGCAGCCGATGCCGAAGATGACGTCGGCCTCAGCGAGGAATTGGGGGACCGCGCGCGGCACCGCGAGGCCGCCCGAGCCGAGCGATAGCGGATGCGTTTCCGGGAACGATGATTTGCCCCCTAAACTGGTGGTGACGGGAATGGCGAGCCGCTCGGCGAGCCGCTTCAATTGCGGCCAGGCCTGCGCGTAGTGCACGCCCTGGCCGGCATAGATCACGGGACGCTTCGCGTTGACGAGCAGAGCTGCTGCCTCCTTCACATGAACAGGATCGGCGCCGTAGCGCGTGCGCAGCACCGGCGTGTAGTTCAGCGGCTCCGGCACCTCCTCGTTCCACATGTCGGCGGGGATCTCGACGATGACGGGCCCGCCGCGGCCGTTCTTGAGCTTGGTGAAGGCACGGCGAAAAATGTTGGTGACCTCCGCAGCCAGGATGATCGGCTCGGACGATTTCGAAAACGCCTTCATCGCCTCGCTGGAATTGAAGTTCGGCTCGATATGCGCAAGCCTGCGCTGATAGCCCATCGGCAGCACCAGCACGGGCACGGATTCGCCGTAGCATTGCGCAACGCCGCCCATCGCGTTTTCGGCGCCCGGCCCGTGCTGCATGCAGAACGCGCCGATCGATCGCCCCGACGTCACCCGCGAGATCGCGTCCGCCATGTGCACCCCGACGCGCTCCTGCCGCACCATCACCGGCCGGATCTCGGCCTTGGCCGCGTGCTCGATCAGATGGTTGACCGGATAGCCGCAGAGGATCTCGATCCCCTCGCGCTTCATGATTTCCGCAATGGCGGTGCCGAGCTTCATGGCGTCTCTCTCCTCAGGCTTGGCCGGTTGCTCCGGCCGATTGGGGAGAGAGGATCAGGAATTTGCAGGAGGGTAAAGCACGGGTGGGCGACGGGCGCGGTAGGTCAGCCATGCAGCGAGCTGCCGTAGCCTGGATAGGGCGACTTGTCCGCCGTAGCTCGAAGAGCGAAGGCGGAAGCGCAATCCGGGCTACAAACGTCCTACTTGCAGTTTTTGCAGATCGTCAGCTTTCGTTTCAGCGCCTCGTCTTCCTGATCGACCGATGACTGGCCGCCGAGGCCATTTGTATCGGGATTGGACGTGGAATTGGACTTGGCGCCCTTTGCTGCGCGTGACCTCACGGGCGGCGTCACCTGGCTTGAGGCGTCATTGTCGTCGACGGTGCCTACGCTGAAGCCATCGTAGTCGGCGGCCGGATTAGGCATCGGCGGAGGCCCGCCGATCACAGGGGGCGAAGCCTCCCTGCCGGATGTCGCCGGCGGAATTCTGGAAGTTTTGGCGCTCGCGCGCGGTGGCGATGCATTGGGCGGGGCAAGCGAAACCGGAGGCGCGACCGAAGTCTGTCCTCTCGCGCTGTCGTGCGACCAGGCGCCGACAAACATGAGGCTGAGAGCCAAGACCGTCGCGCTTCTCATCCGAATCCTTCAAATCGCTCTGGCCCAATGATTGAGCATGGCCCGTCGAACCACGCCGGGCCGAAGACTATCAGGACTCAAAAGGCCGTCAAAGCGCGGGAGCGCGAGGATGTGGTTGCTTGAAGGACGTTGCGTAGCGTCCGGGACACGATTTTGAGTGCTTTACGGGCCACCCACCGTCATTGCGAGCGCAGCGAGGTAATCCAGAATTCCTCCGCGGGAGGACTCTGGATTGCTTCGCTGCGCTCGCAATGACGAGATCGCGGAAGGAGCATGCGCCGACGGCCGCACCCGAGCCGGCGCGTGCAGGGACGTCGCCTCAGGCCAGGGCGGCCGTTACGAGGCGGCCGTTACTTCAGCGACGAGCTGATCGAGTTGAACTTGTTGTTGAGGAGCTGGCTGCCCGTGTTGTTCACGACGGTCACGATCGCCAGCGCAATGCCGGCGGCAATCAGGCCGTATTCGATGGCGGTTGCGCCAGTCTCATCGGCAAGGAAAGACCTAAGCAAAGTCATTGCCAACTCCTCTTCATCCGATCCAATGTGTGGCAGCGTCGTTTTCGGACTGGTAAATAGATCGAATAGATTTTTCTGCGCGACGGAAGAATGAAGCCCGGGCGGCCGCGCCTCCGTCACATACGATGGCATCCATTAAATTAAGGTTCCATCGATCCATCCAAATGGATTCAAATCGACCGCCCTCCGCAAGGACGCGCGGAAGCCGCGGTGTCTGTCAGGGCGTGATGGTCGGGCCCGGTGCGGCGGGGAGGCGGCGCTTCAGCACGGTCGCGAGACGGCCGACGAAGTCCTTCATCGTGCCCGGCTGCGGCTGCGGCCGCGGCGCGGTGCTCGCCGCCTGCTCGTGATCAGGCGCGTCGTTCACGATGCTGATGTAGTTCTTTCTGACGTCCTGCTGCACGGGGGCACGCGAACCTTGGCTCGATCGGAGCCGGAACCATGCTGCGCATAAGGGGAACCAACGGTTAATTTTGTCGCCCGTAGGAATACCCTGTCGTGCTGGACACGAGGGCGCCGATTAACGGTTTGTTGAGCCTGTTCGTCACGGTCGGCACGGATGCCTGCCCGGGATGACTACCAGGGACGACAACCAAGGCGCTCATCGGCCGCGGCCGTCCGCATTCAGCGCCCGCAACATCGCGATGCGGGCGAACATTACCCAGCCGCCGCCTGTCTCGGCTGCGTTGATCAAGGTCTCGATGGCGGTCTGCCAGTGCGTCTCGTGCTGCAAGTCTTCAGGCAGCTGCATGATGTAGTCCGCCGCGTCTTGCAGCGTCAGCAGCTTGCGCTTGTGGCTTACGCGAACAGGATCGTCGAACGCCGTCGACCAGGGCATGTCAGGCCGGCCGATCGGCGAGGGGAGACATCACGGCGCGATGGCAGACGCGGATTGCGTCTAACCGGCCTTCTTCGCCCGCGCCGGCGCGCGCACCGGCTTGTCGGCCTTCTTGGGCGGCGCTTCCTTGGCTGCTGCAGTCTTGCCGCCCTTGCCGGTGATCGGCAGCAGCATCTCGCGCTGGCCCTCGACGCGCTTCTTCGGCTTCTTGCCCTTGACGGTCTCCCTGACGGGCTCCTTGGCGGCCTTGGCCGCGGGCGCCATGTCCTTCTCGCTGGCGATGCTCTTCTTCAGCGCGTCCATCAGGTTGATGACGTTGCCGCCGGTCTTCGGCGCGGCCTTCGCCGCGATCGGTGCACCGCTGCGCTTCTTGTTGATGAGGTCGATCAGCGCCGTCTCGTAATGGTCCTCGAACAGCTCGGGCTCGAACGCGCCGGATTTCTTTTCGACGATGTGCTTGGCAAGGTCGAGCATGTCCCTGGTCAGCTTCACGTCCTGGATGTCGTCGAAATATTCCTTCTCGCTGCGGACCTCGTAGGGATAGCGGAGCAGCGTGCCCATCAGGCCGCTCTCGAGCGGCTCCAGCGCGATGATGTGCTCGCGGTTGGTCAGCACGACGCGGCCGATCGCGACCTTGTCCATGCTGCGGATGGTCTCGCGGATCACCGCGAAGGCGTCGTGGCCGACCTTGCCGTCAGGCACGAGATAGTAAGGGCGGATCAAATAGCGGCTGTCGATATCGGTCTTCGGCACGAACTCGTCGATCTCGATCGTGTGCGTGGAGTCCAGCGCGATGTCGTCGAGTTCGTCCTTGGTGACCTCGATATAGGTGTCGGTGTCGACCTTGTAGCCCTTGACGATGTCCTCGGAGGTCACCTCGTCGCCGGTCTCGGCGTCGACCTTGAGGTACTTGATCCGGTGGCCGGTCTTGCGGTTGATCTGGTTGAACGAGACCTTCTCGGTATCCGAAGTGGCCGGATACAGCGCGACCGGGCAGGTCACGAGCGACAGACGCAGAAAACCCTTCCAATTGGCGCGGGGGGCCATGGGCTACTCCAAACGCAACGGGGACAGAGGACGAGGATACCATCGGGGAACAACGAATCATAGCAAGGCGGATTGCGGAATCTTGCAACTGCGTTAACCGGCCGCCCGGCGCGCGGTTGCAGCCCGATGCAGCGGCAAAAACCGGAACATCATATCCAATCACGCGTTGGCTCAAGACATCAGGCCGCGAGGAGGTCGCGACCACCGCAGCCGACATCCAGAGATTGAGGGCATTATGGCAGCCACGCGAGAGCACGATCAGATCGTCGAAACCGCCACCGAGGCGCGTCAGGGCGAACCCGGGCCGTCAGTGGCGGCGCTGCTTACCATCTCGACCGGGCTCGCGATCCTGATCCTTGCCGTCATCTGGTTCGTGTTCTTCCGGACCTGACGGCCGATCGACGGGACGGTTCGGACCTTCCGACTCGCCGCGTAACGCGGCACATTGCGCCCGCCACGCCCGCCGGCTCGTCCGGTGGCTGCCTGGCGGGCGCCGTCGCGTCGGCGCTTGAGAAGCTCTATATGACCAAAAAGTAACGCGGCCGGTTCCCCGTGTTCATATTCAGTTCACGCCGGAATTGCTCATCTCTGGCGATCGATTGTGCAGTCTATTTCTGGAGAGAAGCGTGCGCCTGCTTGTTGTTGAGGACGACCCCGATCTCAATCGGCAGCTCACCAAGGCGCTGACCGACGCCGGCTACGTCGTCGACCGTGCCTTCGACGGCGAGGAGGGGCATTATCTCGGCGATAATGAGCCCTACGATGCCGTTGTGCTCGACATCGGCCTGCCGAAGAAGGACGGCATCTCGGTGCTGGAAGCCTGGCGCCGCAACGGCCGCACCATGCCGGTCCTGATCCTCACCGCGCGTGACCGCTGGAGCGACAAGGTCCAGGGGTTCGATGCCGGCGCCGACGATTACGTGCCGAAGCCGTTCCATCTGGAGGAGGTGCTGGCGCGCATCCGCGCGCTGCTGCGCCGCTCCACCGGCCATGCCCAGAGCGAATTGAGTTGCGGCCCCGTCACGCTCGACACCAGGACCGGGCGGGTCAGCGTCTCCGGCAATCCCGTCAAGATGACCTCGCACGAATATCGGCTTCTGGCCTACCTGATGCACCATTCGGGGCGCGTCGTGTCCCGCACCGAGCTGGTCGAGCACCTCTACGACCAGGACTTCGACCGCGACTCCAACACCATCGAGGTTTTCGTCGGCCGCATCCGCAAGAAGCTCGACGTCGACATCATCCAGACCGTCCGCGGCCTCGGCTATCTCCTGACCCCGCCGCCTGCTCCCGGCGCTTGAGGCGTCAGGACTTGACGGCCGGCCGAACAGGGGCCTTGGTCCGGTCATGACGTCCGACGCCCCGCCCCCCTGCGCCTGCCGGGATCCTTCCGATGGCCGCTAGCTCGCTTGCCAATCGCCTGTTCCTGTCGGCGACGGCGTGGCTCGTGGTGATCCTGGCCATCACCGGGGTGGTGCTGTCGTCGGTCTACAAGAGCGCCACCGAGCGCGCCTTCGACCGCCGGCTCAATCTCTATCTGCGCACCCTCATCGCCGAGGTCGCAACCCCCGACGAGCCGCCGGATCGTCAGTTCCAGTCGCTCGGCGAGCCCCTGTTCGAGCTGCCGCTGTCGGGCTGGTACTGGCAGATCACGCGGACCGATACCGAGAAGCCGGAGGTGCGCTCGTCGCGCTCGCTCTGGGACAAGAAGCTGCCGAAGCTGGAGGAGCAGGGCACCGAGCTCACCGCCGCCGGCATTCGCCTCGCCTATGTCGACGGGCCGGAGGGACAGAATCTCCGCATGGTGGAGCGGCCGGTCGATCTCGGCGCGGACGGCAAATATCTGGTCAGCGTCGCCGGCGACGACACCGAGATTTTCGACGAGACGCGGAGCTTCGACTACTACCTCGGCGGCACCTTCACCGCGCTCGGCATCGTGCTGCTGCTGACCACGGTGTTCCAGGTGAGGTTCGGTCTTGCGCCGCTCAAGCGCATCTCGGAATCTATCGCCGACATCCGCTCGGGGCGGGCGGAGCGGCTCGAAGGTGAATTCCCGGTCGAGATCGCGCCGTTGGCGCGCGAGACCAACGCGCTGATCGATGCCAATCGCGAGATCGTCGAGCGCGCGCGCACCCATGTCGGCAATCTCGCCCATGCGATCAAGACGCCGCTCTCGGTGATCGTGAATGAGGCCGGCACGCACGCCACCGAGCCGTTCGCAGCCAAGGTGATGGAGCAGGCGGACGTGATGCGCGACCAGCTCGCCCATCATCTGGAGCGCGCGCGCATCGCGGCGCGCGTCTCGGTGGTGGCGACCGTGACGGAGGTCGCGCCCGTCATCGAGGCGCTGCGGCGGACCATGGAGAAGATCCATCGCGATCGCGACATCGTGGTCGAGGCCAAGGCCGATCCGTCCGCAAAATTTCGCGGCGAGCGGCAAGATCTGGAGGAGATGGTCGGCAATCTCGTCGACAATGCCTGCAAATGGGCGGCCTCGCAGGTCTTCATCGAGGTTCTGGTGGAAGCGCCGCACCAGACGGGCGCCGGCCCGCGCCTGCGGATCATCGTCGACGACGATGGCCGCGGCCTGTCGGAGGCCGAGCGCGCCCAGGTCTCCCGGCGCGGCCAGCGGCTCGACGAGTCCAAGCCCGGCTCGGGGCTCGGCCTGTCCATCGTGACCGACCTCGCCGCGCTCTATGGCGGCAGCCTCTCGCTCGCGGGCGCCCCGACCGGTGGCCTGCGGGCGGAGCTGGTCCTCCCCGGAATATAATCCTTTGTTCCGGCACGACTATTTGGCTGGTCCGGTACCGATCCGGACCAAACCGGAGCTATTTCGGAGCGACTTCCTAAACGGCTTCTTAAGTGGGCCCCATCTATGATCGCGCAGGACGCATCCCACGTCTGCCATTTTATCGTGCATCACCCGAGCGCATGAGCCAGACATCGATCGAGCGGCTGAGGGAATATCTCGCGCAGCTCCCGCCGCAGTCGCAGGCGCTGCTGATGCGGGAGTTCGAGCGCGCGCTCGAGCGCGGCCAGGACACGGCGGTGGCGACGCTCGTGCTAGAGCAGCTGCGCAAGATCGTCCGCAAGACCGAAGTCGACGAGGCTGCGCCGCCGCGCACGGACGATCTGTCGCGGCTGTTGTTCCAGGTGCTGGAACCGTTCCTGGTCGAGACGGGCGCCCCTGTCAGGGTCGGCCAGATCCGTCGCTCCTCATTGCATCCGATCTGGCAATGGCTCGGCCGCGATGGCGCCCCCGACAAGGTCAACGAATTCGAGGCGGCGCTGGCGCGCATGCCGGCTTCAGACAGTGCAGGGCAGGTCGAAGCCCTCGCGGCGAGGCTCCAGGCCGTGGCCGCGGATGCCATCTTCGGGTTGACGGGTCCCGGCGGCGGCGACAAGTCGCGCGCGCTCGCCCGTGTCGGCCCGCCCAACGTGATCGAGGACCTCTATTCGATCGGAGCGGTGCTTCAGGTCCGGGAAGCCATCGCTACGCTGAACGAGAAGCTGCCGCGCTTCCTGCGTACCTTCGGCGAAGCCCAGATCGCATCTGTGACGTCCACACTCAACATCCCCGCGCTCCAGACGCCGCAGATGCTGGCCTTCGCGCTGTCGATGGTCGTGCAGCGGATGACCGCGCCGTGGCAGATCATCCGCCTCGCCATCAAGATTGCCGCGTCCGACGACGAGATCCGCGTCGCGGCCACGCCCTACGGTGTGGCCGTCACGATCGCCCTGCATGATTTGTCCTGCGTTGCCGCGATCCTGCGCATGGACATCAAGCGCGGCCATTTCGAGAACGTCGCCGACAATCTCAAGGCGCTGCATGACGGCGTGCGCGGTCTTCGCACGGAGCTCGATCTGCGCAACGATTCCGTCTGGGGCAAGCAGCTGACCTCGATCCGGGCCGACATCTCCAATGCGCTGCAATCGGAGATCGACAGCGTTCCCGGCCGCGTTCGCCGCATCCTGCGCCAGCGCGCCGAGAAGGACATTCCGCCGGGGGCGCGGATCGACAGCACCGAGGTCGAGGAAACCGCGGCGCTGATCGATTTCGTCGCGACCTGCCGCAACTACGCGAGCGAGCTTGCGATCAACGAGGTGACGTTGCGCACCTATTCCGATCTCCAGCAATATGTCGAACGCTCGACCGAGCAGTTGGTGCAGTCGCTGCGAGCGGCCGATCACAAGGTCCGCACCTATCGGCAGCAGCAGGTGCAGGCCGCGATCCGCTTCTGCCAGGTGCTGTTCGGCGATGATTACGCGTCGCTGATGAGCCGCGCCGCAGAGAACGCGGCCACGGGCGAGCGCAAATCGTCGCGGGCAAGCTGATCAAGCGCATTTTTTTGTGATCACAATTTGTGGTTGACGGTGCCGGTGGCGGGCCCTACGGTCGCCGTGCAAGATTTTGGAATTTCTATCTGTGGGCGCATGAAACCCCTTATCAGCTCCATCGAAATTGAAAACCGCGTCATTGTCGCCAAATACCAAAGGCTGATGGTTGGCGCGAAGGTGGTGCTGATCGAGAAGGCAAGCGGCCGCCAACTGCCTGAGACCGTCACCAGGGTCGCATCGACCGTTCCCGTCGGGGCGTTGCGCATCAGATTGCCTGAAGCAATCGAGCCGGGAACATACTTCCTGAGGGCCTTCAACGGGCACGGCGAGGACGCCGCTCAAAGCGCGGACTTCGAGATCCGTTAAGCCGTTGGATTTTCACAGTTTCGGGACTGTGTGCGGTCGCGCCGAATTGACAATTGTCAATTGCCGCATCGTCCGGCCGTGGTGTAAAGCCACCTATGGGCGCGGTTCGCGCGCCGCCGGAAGCTTGCCTGATGACGCTATGGTTCGTGTTCGCGCTGATGACGGTCGCGGCGATTTTCGCCGTGCTTCTGCCGCTCGGCCGCAGCGGACGCGCGCAAAATCAGGGGAGCGAGGTCGCGGTTTACAAGGACCAGCTGGCCGAGATCGAGCGTGATCTCGCCGCAGGACTGATCGCCGCGCCGGAAGCCGAGGCCGCACGTGTCGAGATCAGCCGCAGGCTGCTTGCCGCGGCCGGGAGCGAGCCTGTATCGGAACCGACATCGAGCCTCAAATGGCGCCGCGCGGCGGCTGTGCTGGCGCTTGCCGGCCTGCCGCTCATTGCGATCGGCGTCTACATGCCGCTCGGCTCGCCCAGGCTCCAGGACTTTCCCCTGGCGCAGCGGGAGCGCGGGGCCGGGTCCGGCATGGCGCTCGAGAATCTCGTCGTGCAGGTCGAGCAGCATCTGGAAAAGAATCCGACCGACGGGCGCGGCTGGAACGTGCTCGCGCCGGTGCTGGTGCGGCTCGGCCGCTTCGACGATGCGGTGCGCGCCTATCGCAACTCGCTTACCTACAATGGCGAGAGTTCGGAGCGCCGGGCCGATCTAGGCGAGGCGATCGCGGCTGCTGCCGGCGGCGTGGTGACTGCCGAGGCCAAGACCGAATTCGAGCGCGCGCATGGCCTGAACGCGGACGATCCCAAGGCGAACTATTTCCTCGGGCTTGCCGCCGAGCAGGATGGCCGCAAGGACGATGCCGCCAACATCTGGCGCGCACTGCTGGCGAAAGCGCCGGCGGATGCGCCGTGGCGCCCTCTGGTGCAGACCTCGCTGGCGCGGGTCGGCGGCGGTGGCGCTACGATGCCGGCGCTGTCTGACGAGACGATCGCAGCCTCCAAGGACATGAACGAGGGCGATCGCAACGCGATGGTGCGCGGCATGGTCGAACGCCTGGCCACCCGGCTGAAGCAGAACGGCGATGATGTCGAGGGTTGGCTGCGCCTGGTGCGCGCCTATCTCGTGATGGGCGATCGTGACAGGGCAATGGGCGCTTCGACCGACGCCCGACAGGCTGTCGCCAACGATGCCGCGCGGCTGCGCCAGCTCAACGAAGGCCTCAAGACTCTCGGGCTCGACGGATGACGATGTCGGGACGAGGCGAGCGGAGAACGGATACGCGATGACGCGCAAGCAGCGACGTATGACCATCATCGGCGGCTCCCTCGCGGTGCTCGCGCTTGCAGCCGCGCTGGTGCTCAACGCTCTGCGCGACTCCATCGTGTTCTTCTCGACGCCGACGATGGTCGCCGAAAAGCACGTCGAGCCCGGCAAGCGGTTTCGTCTCGGCGGCCTAGTGCAGCCCGGCTCGCTCCAGCGCGGCGATAATCTCGCCGTGACCTTCGAGGTTGCCGATGGCGGCGCCAAGCTGCCGGTCGCCTACAAGGGCATCCTGCCCGACCTGTTCCGTGAAGGGCAGGGCGTGGTGGCCGAAGGCGCGCTCGACGCCAATGGCGTGTTCAAGGCCGACACCGTGCTTGCCAAGCACGACGAGACCTACATGCCCAAGGAAGTCGCCGATGCCCTGAAGAAGCAGGGGCATTGGAAGGACGATTACGGCGCCAAGGCTTCTGATAGCGTCAAACCCGCGGCGACGACCGCGCAGGGCAACTCGCAGGGAGCAGTGCGTTGATCGCGGAATCCGGACACTACGCGCTGGTGCTGGCCCTCGGCCTGGCGCTGATCCAGTCCATCGTGCCGCTGATCGGTGCGCGTCTGCGCGATGCCGCGCTGATGAACGTGGCGCGCTCCGCCGCGCTGGCGCAACTCCTGTTCGTCGGTGCGTCGTTCATCGCGCTCGTGATGCTTCACGTGAACTCGGATTTCTCCGTCGCCAACGTCTACGAGAACTCCCATTCGATGAAGCCGCTGATCTACAAGATCACCGGCGTGTGGGGGAACCATGAAGGCTCGATGCTGCTGTGGGTGTCGATCCTGGCGCTGTTCGGCGGAATGGTCGCCGCCTTCGGTAACAATCTGCCGCTGTCGCTGCGCGCGCATGTGCTGGCCGTGCAGGCCTGGATCGCCAGCGCCTTCTATCTCTTCATCCTGGTGACATCGAACCCGTTCCTGCGCATCGCCAATCCGCCGATCGAGGGACGCGATCTCAATCCGGTGCTCCAGGACATCGGCCTCGCCGTGCATCCGCCGATGCTCTATCTCGGCTATGTCGGCTTCTCGATCTCGTTCTCCTTCGCCATCGCGGCGCTGATGGAGGGGCGGATCGACGCGGCCTGGGCGCGCTGGGTGCGGCCGTGGACGCTGGTGGCCTGGATCTTCCTGACCCTCGGCATCGCGATGGGGTCGTACTGGGCCTATTACGAGCTCGGCTGGGGCGGCTGGTGGTTCTGGGATCCGGTCGAGAACGCCTCGCTGATGCCGTGGCTCGCCGGCACGGCGCTGCTGCACTCGGCGCTGGTGATGGAGAAGCGCAACGCGCTGAAGGTCTGGACCATCCTGCTGTCGATCCTGACCTTCTCGCTGTCGCTGCTCGGCACCTTCCTGGTGCGTTCGGGCGTCATCACCTCCGTGCACGCTTTTGCCACCGATCCGACGCGCGGCGTGTTCATTCTGCTGATCCTCTGCCTGTTCATCGGCGGCAGCCTCTCGCTGTTTGCAGCGCGCGCGACCTCGTTGAAGCAGGGCGGCCTGTTCGCGCCGATCTCGCGCGAGGGCGCGCTGGTGTTGAACAATCTTCTGCTCAGCGTGGCCTGCGCGGTCGTGCTGTTCGGCACGCTCTATCCGCTGGCGACGGAAGCGCTCGACTTCAAGATATCGGTCGGCGCGCCCTTCTACAATCTCACCTTCGCCCCGCTATTCGCGTTGCTGCTGCTCGCGGTGCCGTTCGGGCCGATGCTGGCGTGGAAGCGCGGCGATCTGCTCGGCGTCACCCAGCGGCTGCTTGCGGCGGGCGTTGCCGCGCTCGTTGTGATCGCCATCGTCTGGGCCTGGACCCGTGGTGGCAGTGCGCTGGCACCATTGGCAATTGGGCTTGGAGTCTTCGTCATCGCCGGTGCCGTGACCGATCTGTCCGAACGGACCGGTTTGTTCCGCCTGCCGTTCGCAACGACGCTGCACCGGGCCCGCGGCCTGCCGCGTTCGGCCTGGGGTTCTGTGTTTGCCCATGCGGGCCTCGGCGTCGCGCTGATCGGGATCGTCTGCGAGACCACCTGGAACAGCGAGTATATCGCGACCATGAAGCAGAACGACGTTGCACACGTCGCCGGCTATGATCTCAAGCTCGACGGCCTGTCCCAGCGTCAGGGGCCGAACTTCCGCGAGATGATCGCCGAGTTCAACGTCAGCCGCGACGGTGAGAAGATCAGCGTCATGACGCCGTCCAAGCGCAACTTCACGACGCGCGGGTCCTCGACCACCGAGGCCGCATTGCTGACGCGCGGCGCGAGCCAGCTCTACGTTTCCCTCGGCGACGCGACTGCCGATGGCGCCATTGCGGTGCGCATCTATCACAAGCCGCTGGTGCTGCTGATCTGGTGGGGACCGGTGCTCATGGCCTTTGGCGGCATGCTGTCGCTGTCCGACCGGCGCCTGCGGGTCGGCGCACCGAAGCCGGCGCGGGCCAAGCAGCGCCTTCAGCCGGCGGAGTGATCCGATGCGGCGGATGATGGTCACGATCGTTGCGCTCATGCTGCTGGCTTTGCCCGCCGCCCACGCCGTGCAGCCCGACGAGATCATGTCGGATCCCGTGAAGGAGGCACGCGCCCGCGACTTGTCGCGCGAGCTGCGCTGCATGGTCTGCCAGAACCAGTCGATCGACGATTCCGACGCGCCGCTGGCGCGCGATTTGCGGCTGCTGGTGCGCGAGCGGATCGCTGCCGGCGACAGCAATTCGCAGGTGCTCGACTTCCTGGTCGCGCGCTATGGCGAGTTCGTGCTGCTCAAGCCGCGCTTCGAGCGGCAGACCATGCTGTTGTGGCTGCTCGCGCCGCTGCTGCTGATCAGCGGCGGCCTGGCGCTCTGGCTGCAAATCCGCCGGCGCGCGCGAAGCGGTGCAGACCTACCAGCTCCGCCGCTCACTGCGGATGAAGAGTCGCAGCTCGCCGCCTTGATGTCGGACGAGACGAAGTCGTCCTAGGCTACGTAATGATACGTAGGCCGTCTGCCACAGCGTGTTTCATGCTCTGTTGACCTTTGTCTGGAAGCTTGTCGCGAAATTCAATTCCAGATTTTTGAGTCCTCAGCGATGTTCACGAACAGCAATCTGACGATCCGCTTCCTGATCGGCGCCGTCGTCGCTGCATTATTGTTCCTGCTGGGCATCGGCGGCGGCACCGGCTTCGTCGCGGTGCTCTACCTCAACAACGAGATCACCAGCCTGTCGTCGGATTTCGCCGCGCTGAGCGGCCCCGCGCGCGAGCATGCAATGCTGATCTACCAGCAGGCGCAGGCGGCATTCTCCTATTTTCTGATCGCCTGCGGCGTAATCGCGGTGGTCGCTGTCGCGATCTGCCTCACCACCTGGTTCGCTGTGCGCAACGGCATCCTCAATCCGCTGGCGGCGATTGTGCACGCCATGCGTGAGGTCGCCGATCAGAAATTCGAGACGCCTGTTCCGGGCCTCGGCGGTACCAACGAGATCGGCCTGCTCGCCGGCGCACTGGAAGTGTTCAAGACCAACGGCCTGGAGCGGCGGCGCCTCACCGAGCAGCAATTGCACGAAGTGCAGCATCAGGCCGAGCGGTCGAAATTCCTGGACGCCCGGATCAAGCGCTTCAACGATCTCGTTGCCAGCGTGGTCGACAGCGTGGCGTCCTCGGCCGCGCACCTGAAGAGCAATGCCGAAACGCTGTCGCGGACGGCCAACGACACCAGCACCAAGGCCAATGCGGTCGCGAGCGCGGCGAACCAGGCCAGCGCCAGCGTTCAGGTCGTCGCGGGCTCGGCCGAGCAGATGACGAACTCGATCGGCACGATCAGCCGCCGCGTCACCGACGCGACGCAGCGCGCCGAGGGCGCGGCGACGCAAGCCGAGAAGAGCCGCGACACCATCCACACGCTGTCGGATGCCGCCGACAAGATCGGCGAGGTCGTGCAGCTCGTGCAGGCGATCGCCTCGCAGACCAACCTGCTGGCGCTCAACGCCACCATCGAGGCGGCGCGGGCAGGAGACGCCGGCAAGGGTTTTGCCGTGGTTGCCTCCGAAGTGAAGAGCCTCGCGCACCAGACCAGCAAGGCGACGGAGGAGATCACCTCGCACGTCGCCAGCATCCAGGGCATCACCGCGGAGACGCGCGGCGCGATCGACGGCATCTCGAAGACGCTGTCGGAGATCTCGTCGATCATGTCGGGCATCGAGGTCGACACCGCCCAGCAGCGCAACGCTACGCAGGACATCACCCGCAGCGCGCAGGATGCCGCGCATGGAACGCTGGACGTCTCCAACCACATCGTCCAGATCACCTCGACGTCGGCGGAGACCGGCCGCATGGCGGCTGAAGCGCGCGATTCCGCCGTCGATCTGTCGCAGCAGGCCGAAACCCTGAAGCGTGAAGTCGACGAATTCATCGGCAGCGTGAGGGCGAGCTGATCTCGCCAAAGGCGTGTTCGACGCTCGTCAGGGGAACTCGATTAAGTTCCTGTAAGGCCACGACTTTCGGCGTGCGATAAACTGCCGCAACGGCGCGACCCTTCATTACAAAAGTTTAACCCCGCCGCCAGCGCACGGTAAGGCGGGAGCCCCCATCTTCATGTCCGTAACGTGCTGCCATCCGGCACCGAAAGAATTCAAGGCCTTGGAGATTCCTGCATGACCGACCGTCCCGACCTCACGAACCTTCCGTCCTACCGGCCGCCCCGCCGGTCGGTTTTCTCCGCGCGCAGGATCGCGCTGATGGCTTCGGTCGTCGCTGGCCTCGGGATTGCCGTCCACGGCTTCAGCCCGTCGACCTCGCCGAGCGAGCTGTTCTCCAGCCCGGCGCATGCGCAGGTCAACAACGAGGTCCGGAAGGTTGAGCGTCCGGTCGGATTCGCCGACATCGTCGAGCGCGTGAAACCGTCGGTGATCTCGGTGAAGGTCAATATCAAGGAGAAGACCGCGAGCAACGACGATGGCGATGATTCCTCCTCGCCGTTCCAGCCCGGCTCGCCGATGGAGCGCTTCTTCCGCCGCTTCGGCGGTCCGGATGGTTTCCCGGGCCAGAAGGGTGGCCGCGGCCGCGTCGTGCAGGGCCAGGGCTCCGGCTTCTTCATCTCCGCCGACGGTTTTGCCGTGACTAACAACCACGTGGTCGACGGCGCCGACAAGGTCGAGGTCACGACCGACGACGGCAAGACCTATACCGCCAAGGTGATCGGCACGGACCAGCGCACTGACCTCGCCCTCATCAAGGTCGAGGGCAGCTCGAACTTCCCGTTCGCCAAGCTCGCCGACAGCAAGCCGCGGATCGGCGACTGGGTGCTCGCGGTCGGCAATCCGTTCGGCCTCGGCGGCACCGTGACTGCGGGCATCGTCTCGGCCAGCGGCCGCGACATCGGCAACGGTCCCTATGACGATTTCATCCAGATCGATGCGCCCGTGAACAAGGGCAATTCCGGTGGTCCCGCTTTCGACACCAACGGCGAGGTGATGGGCGTCAATACCGCGATCTACTCGCCCTCCGGCGGCAGCGTCGGCATCGCGTTCTCGATTCCGGCGAGCACCGTGAAGAGCGTGGTGGCCCAGCTCAAGGACAAGGGCTCGGTCAGCCGCGGCTGGATCGGCGTCCAGATCCAGCCAGTGACGTCCGATATCGCCGACAGCCTCGGTATGAAGAAGGCTGAAGGTGCGCTGGTGGCGGAGCCGCAGGCGAACGGTCCGGCGGCGAAGGCCGGCATCGAGTCCGGCGACGTGATCACCTCGGTCAACGGCGAATCCGTCAAGGACGCCCGCGAGCTTGCCCGTACCATCGGCGGCATGGCGCCCGGCGCGACCGTGAAGCTCAACGTGTTGCACAAGGGCCAGGACAAGGTCGTGAACCTCACCCTCGGCCAGCTGCCGAACACGATCGAGGCCAAGGCCGACACCGACAAGGATAGCGGCAAGAGTGCGAGCCGTGGCACCGACGTGCCCAAGCTCGGCATGACCGTCGCGCCCGCCGACTCCGTCGCCGGCGCCGGCAAGGAAGGTGTCGTGGTCACCGAAGTCGATCCGAAGAGCGCCGCGGCCGAACGCGGCTTCAAGGAAGGCGACGTCATTCTCGAAGTCGGCGGCAAGAGCGTAAGCACCGCCGGCGAAGTCCGCGACGCCATCAACACGGCGCGGACCGACAACAAGAACAGCGTCCTGATGCGCGTGAAGAGCGGCGGCCAGTCGCGCTTCGTCGCCGTGCCCATCGCCAAGGGCTAAGCCTTCAGGAGGTCTACGAGATGAGGGGTGTCGCCGGCATCAGTCGCCCCCGCCGCCGACGCCCTTCGGGGGAGCAGCGTAAGGTCCGCTCCCCCAGCCTACCTTCCGGTGGAATTACGCCCCCCTCCGTCGGAAGGCCTAGGGCGGTGAGGTCCCCCCAGCTTCACCGCCCGCCTTTTTGCCTACCCAAGTCCCGTTTGCTTGGCTTGCATGCGATTGCCGCTCGCGCCATGTTCAGAGAAGGTTGACCCCCTTGACCGCCGCCGAACGCACGATGCGCCTCCTCATCATCGAAGACGACCGCGAATCCGCCGACTATCTCGTGAAGGCGTTTCGTGAAGTCGGACACATTGCCGACCACGCCGCCGACGGCGAGGAAGGCCTCGCCATGGCCGAGAGCGGCGATTACGACGTGCTGGTGGTCGACCGCATGCTGCCCAAGCGTGACGGCCTGTCCCTGATCGGCGCGTTGCGCGACAAGGGCGACTCGTCGCCGGTGCTGATTCTCTCCGCGCTCGGGCAGGTCGACGATCGCATTAAGGGTCTGCGCGCCGGCGGCGACGACTATCTGCCGAAGCCTTATTCCTTTGCCGAGTTGCTGGCCCGGGTCGAAGTGCTGTCACGGCGCCGCGGCGGTCCGGCCGAGGACACGCTCTACCGCGTCGGCGATCTCGAACTCGACCGGCTGTCCCATCGCGTCGCCCGCGGCAAGGACGAACTGACGCTCCAGCCGCGCGAATTCCGCCTGCTCGAATACCTCATGAAGCATGCCGGCCAGGTGGTGACGCGCACCATGCTGCTGGAGAACGTCTGGGACTACCATTTCGATCCGCAGACCAACGTGATCGACGTGCACATTTCGCGGCTGCGCTCCAAGATCGACAAGGGTTTTGAGCGGCCGCTGCTGCACACGATCCGCGGCGCCGGATACATGATCCGTGACGGGATCAGATAAGAAGCAGTAATTGTTGAGTTTTTTTGGCGAGCTGTTTTTAGATGGCCAGTTATTTACCTCATCTCCCGGCCATCATGGTGTAGTACAGGAGTCGTTCGTGAAGAACTGGCGGCGGCGCCCGGCTCAAGCGGTGTTTCGAGCCGGGACGGTCTCGAAGAAGGCTCGGATGATGACACGCAAGAGCTCTGCGAGCCATCGCAGCAGCAGACCGAAGTTATAGCCGGCGGCGGCGAGAACAGTGTTGATGCGGTCGCCGAGGCGTCCCTTGAGATAATTTCTGTCCATGCGGTGCTCGGCCTTGACGTGGCCGATGACAGGCTCGACAGCCGCGCGACGCTTCATCTCGCGACGGATGGAAGCTGTGACGCGGCGGACCTGACCCGAGATCCAGACCCTGAACCGATGCGGGTGGTTGTGACCGCGATATCCTTTGTCGACGTGGATACGGCGAGTCTCCACCCCGGTGAGCTTCTCCATGTCGGCGATTACGGGACCGAGCGTGTGCCCATCGAAGGGATTGCCATGCAGGGCCTTGGCATGGA
>NZ_SPVJ01000089.1:0-10301 GCF_004634465.1 Bradyrhizobium sp. MOS001 | reverse complement strand
TTACGTGCCAACCGGTCTTGTCGTGATGGCGCTGCGAAACGCGAGAGGCGAATTAACGGTGGAAATGGTTTGCGTACCCTCGCCGACGCCCTGAATGGTAAGGTCGCCATAGTTCAAAAGGCGGCCAAGAACGCTTTGGTTGACATCGACGCTCTCAACTTTGTCGAGCCTCATCTCAAAGGTCCGCCTCCTGATGAAACCGCTCTTGTGGACGACCCGCATGTTGGTAACGTCGGTCTCGGTGGTCCAGCGGCGGAACCAAGCCGTCGCGGTCCAGTACAATGCCGCGAGCCCAGCGACCGCCGCCAATACCAACCAAACCAACGTCAGCGCGTCGGCGGCGACCAGGCGCCACAGCACCAGAAATGCGACCGCCGCGATCCACGCCCCAATTGCAGGCAGAAAGTACACCCAGTGTTCGTTGGTCGAATACAGCACCCTTTCGCCGGGCTGTAGGATTTCGTCGATATAGCGCCCCATACGCCTACCCTGAGTTTACCTGTCCTCGCAGTAATATGCGCCATTTTGAACCGAGAAAGACCTTGATCTATCTCAAGCCTTCCAACGGCCAGCGCCGGAGGCTCGCATTGCGTTCAGACGAGAGCCGGACCCATCCCCTCTGTGAGAGGTCGGGATGTTTGGACGGTTAAAGGAGGTGCAGAATGATTAGGTTGATTGCTATTGCTGGCTTAGCCTTATCGGTCGCAGTATCGGCGCAAGCCATGACACCTGCGCCGATTACTCCTCCGCCCAACGGCATGATCACAGAAGTCGCTGCTGCCTGCGGCGCGGGTAGGACGCGAGTTAACGGTGTGTGCGTGGCAAGAACCACCGTCCGTCAGACCCGTCGAGCCGTCCGCAGATGTGCGACCGGAATGACTTGCTAGCGCGCTGATGGCTAAGCGGTACAACTACGAAGACGATCCGGAACTGTCACTAGCGGCATTCTGCACTCTGTGTTGCCCGAAGCCGCTGAAGGAGCGGCTGCTGGATGTGATGGTCGCCGTACATGATTTAGATCAACGTTGCCGCTCGACTGCCACGAAAAATGGCCCAAGGTATTTGATCCGAGAGACTGGTTTCCATCATCAAGGCTGAGACGCGGTGACCACGAGAGATAAATTGATGACGCAGCTTTTACGGCTTCGTGTGGCAGCCGTGGCCTTCGCCATGACGATGCCCCAGTTCGCCGTCGTCCAGACGGCACCTGCAATTCAGGTCCCGATACCGAAGACTGCGGCCGACGTTCCCGGCCCTGTTCCCGGCAACACGATGACCAGCGCCTACGTCCAGTTTGTCGGCCGGATGGCCTACATGTGGGTATCCGATGGTGAACGCGCACAACCGTCGTGCGGCGTTCGCCCACGCGCCTGAACCCGGGCTACTCGGCGGAGTAGTGCCAGTTGCGCCGGTTGGCTACAACCAGATGCTCACCAACTATGTCAAGCCGGATCAAACCTTCATCGTCTGTCCCAATCAGGACGTTGCTTACGGGGCAGGCTTTACCGCGCTCGATAGGGAACCAACGGTCATTCAGGTGCCGGACTTCGGCGACCGCTTCTATGTCTACGCAATGTATGATCAGCGCACCGACGAAATTGGCCGTATTGGCCAGCAGTATGGCACCAAGCCCGGCTTCTACCTGATCGTAGGACCGCATTGGAGCGGAGAGCTTCCCAAGGACATCACTGCGGTAGTGCGATCATAGACAGACCTTGTGTTCGTCGTTCCACGAGTTTTCAAGGATGCGACACCGGAAGACACCGCAGCCATTCAGCCGGTCATCGATCAGGTCCTGATGTATCCGCTCAGCCAGTTCGATGGCACGATGAAGAAGAAGGATTACGGCAAGTCGCCGCACTTCCCGGTTCCGTCAGCGGGCGGTCACGCGCCGAAGGGCGAGAGCAGGTGGGTGAACCCCGCAACCTATTACGAAGAACTGGCCGTGGTCATGAAGGAGGTGCCCCCCCTGCCCGGCGAGGAAGCACTATACCGGTGGATTTCGTCCGTATGGGAAGCCGCCGACAAGAACCCCGACACCAAGAAGGCGCTCATTGAAGCGTTCCTGGCGGCCGAGAAAGAACTCGTGGAGCCGCTCTTTCAGTTTCAATACAACGGCCGGGCGATTGGTAACGGCTGGACTGTTCCGGCGAATGCCGCAGAGTGGGGCACTGACTACCTGAACCGCACCGCGATCAGCAAATCCAGTATGTATCAGAACACGGCAGCGGAAACGCAATACAATTTGCGTGAGTTCGATAGCGAGGGGAAGCGGCTCGACGGCAACAACCAGTACACGGTCACTTTCGCAAAAGGAGAAGTGCCGCCCGTGAAGGGGTTCTGGTCGTTGACATTGTACAATGAGGAAAAATTCTTCTTTCCGAATGCGCTGGAACGCTTCTCGCTCGGTACGAAAAACAAGACACTCAAATACGCCGCCGATGGCTCGCTGACCCTTTATCTGGGCGCCAAGTCGCCGGGCAAGGACAATGAACCGAACTGGATACCGGCTCCCTCAGGACCCTTCTCGCTCATCCTGCGGCTCTATTGGCCAGAAGCTTCCGCGTTGAGCGGCGTGTGGTCGCCGCCAAACGTCAAGAAGGCGAATTGACCGTTGGATCGTGAGGTCGCCGCAATGGCGCGCTCAACGGCAATCCAACTTTGGCCTTTCCGAGGGAGATGATTATGAGGAATAACTACAAGCATTTTGCCGCTGCCACGGTGGCAGGCGCGTTGTCTGTCACGGCAGCGTTCGCCCAAACAGCGCCGCCCATCCCACCGTCGATCAATACGCCGGACATGGTCGAGAGCAGTATCGGCACGTTGCAATACAAGGACGGTGCACCGAGCAAGGATACGGTGGCCAAGGCCTACGACTACCTCGACCTGATGCATGGCGTCGAAGCGTTCGTGAATGCCTATCAGGGCGCCTCGGTGTCGTCGATCTTCAAGGGAGCCGAAGCTGCTGGCGTCCCAAACAACACGGCCCTCATTTTTTCGGAATTGATGGATGCGAAGTCCCTGTTCCTGACAGCCAATGCGGACACCATTTATTTCTTTGTCAATCTGGACGCCAGCAAGGGCCCCATCGTCGTTGAGACGCCGCCACTGTCGCTCGGCGTGGTCGATGACATGTGGTTCAACTGGGTCACTGACTTCGGTCTGCCCGGTCCCGACCGGGGTGAAGGAGGCAGGTATTTGTTCGTGCCGCCCGATTACAAGGGCGAGTTACCCGGTGGCGGCTGCGTTCAGAAGATGCGCACGACCCGTGCCACTCTGCTCGGTCGGTCCTTTCTCGAGAAGAACGACCCGAAGCCGGTCGTTGCGGAGATCAAGAGGACGCTCAAAATCTATCCCTACCTTCCCGGCGGATACGGCACCAGCATCGGTTCGGCGTTGGAGGGCAAGGCGACTTTGGCGCGCACGTCGGATCACAAACTGGAGTGGGCCTTCCTGCGACCTGCGGAGGCTGCGAAATTCACCGAAGGCACCGGCAAGGTGATCAACACCGTTCCGCCGAGCGACTTCAGCTACTTCGAGATGCTCAACGATCTGGTGCAAAGAGAGCCCGGGAGCGCGCTCGACCCGGAAATCATGGGATCACTCGCCGCCATCGGTATCGTAAAGGGTAAGCCGTTCAACCCCGACGCGCGGATGAAGAAGATACTGATCGACGCGGCAGCAATCGGAAACGCCGCCGCGCGCACCCTGAATTTCAAGTGGCGTCCGTCCGACGGTGGCTACTACTACCCCAACTCGACTTGGTTCAACCCGCTGTTCCTCGGCGGCTACAACATGGAGACGCCGCCGCCGGAAGTGAGCGCCGACGGCGTCATCACTCCGAACCCGCCGACGCGTGCCCGCACCCTGAACGTGCGGACGACCATGTTCTTCGGCTACACGTACATCACGCCCGCGATGATCATGCGGCTGACGGACATCGGCTCGCAGTATCTCGTTCAGACCGTGGATGCTGGCGGCGAGTTTTTCGACGGCAGCAAGAGCTACAAGGTTACGCTGCCCAAGGACATTCCGGCAGGGAAGTTCTGGTCTTTTACCGTTTACGACAACAAGACACGCTCGATGCTCGACACTCCGCAGCGTTACCCGCGAGCAGGCAGCCAAAGCTATCCGACGCCCGCTGCCCAAGCCAACGCCGACGGCTCGACAACGGTGTACTTTGGCGCAACCAAGCCAGAAGGCGTGAGCGCGGGAAATTGGGTTCAGACCGACCCCAAGAAGGGCTGGTTCACAATCCTGCGCCTCTACAGCCCGCTCGAACCGTTTTTCACGAAGGCGTGGCGCCCGAGTGAGATAGAATTGGTCCGCTAGATCATTTGGGCGACCACAGCGGCCTTGGCCTGTGCGCGGCGGCGGCGGCATGCGCCACCGCATCATTGATAGCTCGCGCCCGGTCTCGGTGTTGCGGACCACCGAAGCCGGATAATCTGGAACCGCGCCCGGCATCGGTGCGAGGCTGCCGACATAGCGGTTGACGACGCGGAACAGCGTGGCGATAGCCGCTTGGTTCGTGGTGATGCTGTAGAGGCTACACATGCGCTTTGCGGACTACCGCTTCTTAAAGTCCGTTAGCTTGCGCATGTAGTAACCCTGTCTCTGAATGGCGAGCTTAATGTCCTCGCTGACGCTCGCCACTATTTTCTTCTTACGCCATCTACCTGACGCGTCAGGAATTGGCAGACCATTGCGCACAACCAACAGATCACGCTTAGTGTTCAGATACACATCGAGAATATCGCGGGGCGCAGAGATAGCAAGCAACTCCGCCCGGACACGATGGGCAGGCAAGCCGCCACAGATTGCGGTGGATAGCGTGACGGCCCAACAGGCACGAGCGTCTGCAGGTGCTCGCAGCTTGATCCAGATCAAGCCCTGTAGTGACATAGGCAAGCTGAATTGCCATCGGTGCGGCACGACTTCTTCAGACCACGCCGGGAGGGAATTTTTAAAGACTTGGATCCTTCGGGAATTGCTTGAATACTCGTGAACAGCCATGCCCCTGCAGTTCCAGCGTGCCGTCGAGAAGATGGAAATATGGAGCGCGAACAGCGACGGCTATTCTTTCGTGATCAGCTATGAAAGCCCTGCCGGTCCTGGCTTTCACGGACGCGCCGGTTATCTGGCGTCGTGGCGTCCTGTTTATGAAGGCCGCAGCGCGATCAGGATCACCGGCTCGCCCTTTAAAACTTTCGACGAGGCCGAAGCTGCTTGCGATGCGATGCTAAAACTCCTGATGAGCGAAAATTGACGCGATAGCCAGCAAATTTGGGAAAGGCAACGGACTAGCATTCAGCGTGACCGCCGTCCTCTTCGTGAAAGCGTTTCGCTTCCTCCTGCGCGACCAGCCTTGCGAGCATCCGCCGCTGTCTGTCCGTGATGCTCGGATCAGCAAGCTGCCGCTTGGCGATGATCAAGTTCGCATAGTGGATGAACTCTTCCATCGATCCCATGAGCGCCTCCCTGTCCTTGTGCGACGCCATTCCCGCGTCCATAAAAGGCGACAACACCGAAGCGTACAATTGTCCCAAAGGGCCAATTTTCCGGTCAGGCGGCCTGTCCTAGAAGGCGTTTCGGTTTGGCTCGGCGAAGAATAGGTCGTCTGCTTTCAGGGCGAGCCTACAATACGGGGGAGGGGTTTCGCGATGTCCATGGTTGGTACGGTCAAGTTCTTCGATGGAGAGTGGCTATGGCTTCATCAAGCCGGATGACGGCGGCCGTGATCTGTTCGTTCATATCACCGCAGTCGAGCGGGCCGGACTGAAGGACTTGACTGAAGGACAGCGCATTACATTCGAGGTCGAACCGGACAAGAAGGACAAAGGCCCCAAGGCGGTCAACCTCGTGATCTCATCCTGAAGTGCTGCCCGCGCCGGACATTGGGTCTGTTGCCTGCGGCCATCGGCATAGCCCTTGCGGCGCACGTGCGCCGCAGCTCCTGCGCATGTATGCGTTGACTTGGTTCCAAAAAGTCGCCGCCACGTGGCTGTGATGTCCCGCCCGTTCGCTATTCGGTCGCCTGTCCGCGTCGGGACGATAAAAAAGCCGCCACCGGGACGAAGCGGTGACGGCTTCTTTCTCGCTCGTGACCGCGAAACAAGTCTTTACCGCCCCGCCCCAACGCGATTGACGCCGCCATTTGCATTGCCACCGGCGTTATGACGGACGGCAGCGCGCGCCACCGGACGAGGCCTCAGCACGACGCCTGCCCGGGCAACGCAACCCACCGGATATTCAACGTACTGGCAGTACACGACCGCCTGGGCTGGCGCTGGATTCAGAGTGACACCTGCAAGCCCCAACAGGGCGCTAGCAGCAATCCCGGCAACAGTCGCGGACTTGATCGAAAGACGCATCTTCGGATGCATGTTGGACCTCCCTCTTCGCGCTTGCGTCACTGAAAAATGACGGGAGCCGCCTCAGGTGCGGCTGAACATAGCGTGAGCGCCAAAGGATCGCTGAGGTTGACCTAGATCAACGGAGGTCTGCCTAGCGCCCAAGGCCATGTGACCGAGCGCCCGCTTCGGGTCTTGGCACTTGCCCGCAGCGCCGCACCGATTCAGTGTCCATCGGGCTCAGCTTCCAATGCTTCATCGGGTCGTTGATCCTGGCCTCGAACCGGCGCCGCTGCTCCTCCTGGCTGACGTCGAGAAAGTACTTGCGCAGGATGATGCCGTTGCTGACGATCATCTCCTGCTCGACCACGGGAACCATCTTCATGAACCGTTCGTACTGCTCGTCCGTGCAGAAGCCCATTACTCGTTCGACCCCGGCCCGATTGTACCACGAGCGGTCGAAGAGGATGATCTCGCCCGCCGCTGGGAATTGCTCGATGTAGCGCTGGATGTAGACTTGGCTCTTCTGGCGGTCGGAGGGGGTAGGCAAGGCCACGTGCCGGAAGACGCGCGGGCTCGTGCGTTCGGTGATCCGGCTGATCACACCACCCTTACCCGCCGTGTCCCGGCCCTCGAAGACCACAATGACGCGCGCCCCTTGTCTTTGACCCAAGTCTGCAGCCGGGTTAGCTCGACCTGAAGCTTCGCGAGTTCCTCCTCGAATTGCTTGCGGCTGATCTTGCCGGACGCGTCCAGCGCCTCTACGGCCGCGTGCTTCTTCTCCTTGCCTTTCAACATCCACCAACCCTCCCCGGCGAAAAGGCCTATTCGCACCTTCACTCGGAGCCGATCCGCCGTGGTGTTGTTGATCTATCTCAATGCTTCACTGCAATCAGGCAACCATCTAAAAGAGCATCGTATATTTGCTGGCGAGCGCAGCGATCATGATACGGATGCTCGAATATTCTCAAATTAGGTCGCCAGTTTGCGCTTGACGGATTGCTGTTACCGCGTTTGCCTTCTGGCCGTGGGGGCTGGAGAGCGCCATGTGCCGCGGAACCGCCTACCATGTTGCGGACTGCCACCGGATGGACGTCGACACGCAGCGAACCAGCAGTCCCGGGAGTTCAGCCGAGTCTCAGGCATCGGCCCGTCGCGGACTCCCACGCACGGCCCTGATTTGGCTTGCAGAGGTTCTCACCGGCCGCACCACCGACCCCCGGCCTGACTATCCGCGAACCCCATCGACGGCATTCGAAGACCCCGCGTCAACCAGGCTGGGCCAATTCTTCGGCCTGGCGGCCGACCAGCATCCGGGCCTCTCCGGCTTCAGCCTCTTGAGCCAGGGGCGCGAGGCTTTCATCGCCCGTCTGGCGCTGACAGACTTGGCCGAGCGTGGCCTCGACATGCAGTATTATGTCTGGGACGGCGATACCACCGGCCGGATCATTATTGAGCACGTGATGAAGGCGGCCGATCGGGGGGTGAGGGTGCGGCTCCTCGTCGACGATCCCTTCTACAAGGACAGCGATTCCGTTAAAGCCGGCCTCGATGCTCACCCCAATGTTGAGATCCGCCTGTTCAACCCGCTTACTAACCGGCGCTGGTCATTTCTTGACTTCATCTTCGACTTCGGCCGGGTCAATCGCCGCATGCACAACAAGCTGATGGTCGCTGACAATGCAGCAGCGATCGTCGGCGGCCGCAATATCGGTGACATCTACTATGGCGTGAACACCTTCGCCAACTATCGCGATCTGGATGTGTTGGCGGCTGGGCCTGTCGTCCGCGATTTGTCGGGCGTATTCGACAGATACTGGAATAGCCCCTCAACGGTGCCGATCGCGGCCATTGTCGACCGCGCCCATGACGCTGCCGATCTCGATGCCATCCGGATTCGCTTGCGTGAGGCGATCGCGGCGGCCGACTACCCTTATCCGATTGACCAGGAGCTCGACCAGCTCGCTGCGCGGGGCGCTGAGCTTCGCGACAATCTCGTGTGGGCACATGGCCGGATTGTCGCCGACGACCCGGAAAGCATCGCCCCCGGCAAGGAGAGCGACGACGTCATCGAATTCATCCGCGGGCGGGTCGCACAGCTGAAAGAGGAGCTGCTCGTCGAATCACCATACTTCGTCCTGCCCGCGCGAGCGCAGGCAACCGTCAAAGCGCTGCAGGAGCGCAATGTTCGGGTGCGCGTGCTGACCAACTCGCTTGCTTCGAACGACATGCTACCGGCGCATTCAGGCTATGCCAAGACCCGAAGGCGGCTGCTCGAGAATGGCATGGAGCTATACGAACTGCGCCCGGATACCGATGCCTTCCGGCTGGGCTGGTCAATCCTTTCCGAGCGGTCGCGAGCGGCCTTGCATGCAAAGGCCATGGCCTTCGACGGCGAAGCCGTGTTCATCGGCAGCTTCAATCTCGATCCACGCTCTGCCGTAATCAACACCGAAGCCGGCCTTTACATCGAGAGCCCGGAGCTTGCCAAACGGCTGACGGCTTACATGGCGGCTGGCGTAGTGCCTGCAAATAGCTACCGCGTCTTCCTCGACCCGAAAGGCGATATAATCTGGGAGACGGAGAGGAACGGCCAAAGGGTGCGCTACCGGGACGAGCCCGAAACCGGCTTTCGACGACGATTCGTCGCCGACCTGTGGAAGCTGCTACCGATCGACTCGCAACTCTGACACCGATCGCTCGGCGACCTACGCAAGACACGCGTCCTGTGGTCTCGGGAAGAAAGTCTGGTGAATATCTGTGGGCGGGGTTTGCGCATGTTTTTCGGGTGCGCGCCCTCGACCCGTGAGAATTGATAAATCGCTCGGTCAGGTCGATGTCCGAGTTGGCGATAGTGTTGCAAAAGTCGAAAACTGAACGACGCTGAAAATCTCGCAAAAGCTGATTTTTAGCCGACTCCGCCACTGCAATACTCCGTAGCACTCATACGAAGCTCCATGGTCGTTTTTGTGTGAATCGATATGGTCCCTCACGTCGCCGCGCGTAAAACGCATCAGCAGCTCTAAAAAATTTCGTTCGTCGCCCCAGAAAGACTTTTCAACACTATCAGCCAAGAGGCGACATCGCTCACTTGGTTGTCGTTTCGAAATCTTTGCCGACTTCCGATAACATTGGCGCTGTTACCTTCTTTCAGGCGCCGCCCGACGCGATCCGCCAGCCTCACTTCAGCCTCGACGTAACACCGAGCAAACACACCAAAGAGCGCGACGCAGCAACTTTGTGCACGGTTGCGTGCATAAACTCCGTGATTCACGTTGAAATTTGGTCACGAGCTAGGTCAGGCCCGTTGATCTTTGTCAATGTCGGCATCAACCGACGGGCCTCCTTATGCAAAGGGGGCGAGACAGGATAGGAGCAAAACGATGAAGCGGATGGTTTTTAGAAATTTTGCAATTGCAACTTCGGCTATCGCCTTTGCAACACTGTTCACCGTTGACTGGTCTGAGCAGCGCGGGATTTCGCTGTCAGTTGAGAGTGCCCAAGCGAGGCGGCTCTATGTCGGCCCGTATCCCTATCATCACTACATACCCGATCAGTCCGGTCTGCCTTGGTACGCAGTGCGGGCCTACTACGCTGACGGCCCCTGGTGTGGTGCCGGCGGCACGACCGGGTACGGCACGACCGTGGGGGTCTTTGGGCGTGCTTCCTATACCTGCTACAATGGTTGGGATGACTATGCGAAGCTCAATGGCATTGGTTGCACGCCCGGCACACTGATCAAAGGCGGTGACGGAATCATGTACGTCTGCCAGTAGGAACGCGGACCCCACGGAGAGGCGGCGCAAGGGCCGCCTCTTTCAATTTAAAAACGATATCCGTTCTCGCCGTCACCGGTCACCGCTCGCTATTGAACCGTACTTCCGCGCAGATTAGAGGTCCCGGCATGGCACCGGGGCCGCTCAATTAGGAACGGCAAAGGGTCTTCGC
>NZ_SPVJ01000088.1:0-10363 GCF_004634465.1 Bradyrhizobium sp. MOS001 | reverse complement strand
AAATGTAAGCGCTTACTATAATAAAAGCATAAAGATAAATCACATCTTAGCATCAACAAAAGAGGAGGAAATAATATGACAATCGCAATGGCAGTTTTATCATTCTTAGGTGGAGTACTTCCATTAGTAACAGAACTTTTAAAAGCAGTAATGTAAATTCATTATTCCACAATTATTTATAAAAATTATCATACCTTAATACGAAAACAGAGGAGGAAATAATATGGCAATCGCAATGGCAGTTTTAAAATTTGTAGGTGGAATCATTCCATTTGTACAAGAACTTTTAAAAGCAGTAATGTAAGTTCATTATTCCGCAATTATTTATAAAAATTATCATACAAATGATCTGTATATCAAAAGTGAATTGATGTGCAGATCATTTGTGTGAGCGAAGTCCCTTTAGCATTATGAAGGGACTTTTTTGTTATTACCGAAAGTAAACTTTTAGATATAAATTTACATTCACAAAATAATTTATCTTATTCAAAACCGTAAATAATAAAAAGCAAACAAAGAAAATCCATTTGTAATAAAAAGCCTAGCAAAACCCCATTACATACATTAAAATATCCTTATATTTTTAATAATAAAATGAGGGGCTTTTGTATAATGAATAAGAAAAAAATAGGTTTATTTATTTTAGTAGTCATTCTTCTTTGGATTTTATTTCCTCTTTCACCGTATTTAACAGATTTAAATCATACAGAACAAAAGTTATATAATAAACTACAAAAAACTCAAGATATTTATACATTAAAAGATCAAAACCCTAAAACAGTAGTAAGACTATATTTACATTCAATACAAGAAAAAAATTATGAAACAACTTACCTTTTCTATAAAAATGATGAAGAAAAGATTGAAGAAAAGAAACAATTTTTAAAAGAAAGACTTGAACTCCATGAACAAATGCTCTCATTTTTTAAGTTTGTCAGATCATCCGTAATAATAAACGAAGCTCACAAAGATTCTGCAGTTATTAATATGCCACGATGGAAAGGTAAAGATATCCAATTCCATATGTATAAAAAAAATGGAACATGGTTTATATACGACGTTCCTTTTCAATAATTAAATAATATATCTTATTGATTTATCAAAAAGAATGCTGGAATCCCGGGATTCTTTTTGTATTTATGAAAGTAAACTTTTGCATATTAGTTTACTTTCAAATCCCCTTAAACATTGAATTTATTGCAACTTACCTATTTCCCTCAAAAATGACTAGAAAAGTATACATTCAAATGACCATGAACAAAGAAAAAAATACACTCAAATAAAAAAATACATAAAAAAACCAGTTAAAAAACTGGCTTTTTTCATCAAACTATACAATATTTTTAGCTACAATTTTGATATGTTCAGGAGCAATAATATCTTGAATAGTTTCCTTTAAATCTTCAAATAACATTTCTTCTAGATTCGCCAAAGGAACTTCAAATGTTACAGATTCTACGGTTTTAAGATTTAATAAAGAATAAACTTCATTTTTTTTAATAACTAAGTATTGATTTTCCTCTGTCATAATTAAACAGCCTAATTGGATACCTAACATACGTTTATCTTCAAACTTCATAACATAATACCTCTTTTATAATTTGCTAAAACAACAAATTCATCATATAACAACTATACTAATTTAAACAATATCATAAAAAAGTTAACATAAAAAAGTTAACATAAAATCCGATTATCAGTAGTATCCAAAAAAGCTCAGGGTTCTCATATGAATCTAAGCTTTACTTTTATATTCATTTTTCTATATTTTTTAGAGTTGACGAAAAATAATTAATCAAATTTCAATAGATTATTTCCAAAACTCATACCATTTCTTATCTTTACTTGCTGCAATCATCTTCTTAACTTCCTGGACTTCCCTTATTGTTTGCATGAGCATTTCATCGCGTCCCTGGTTCTTCGCTACGTCTTCACTAGTATTCGTCGCTATAAGCGTTTGGGATTCCTGTATCGTTTGTATAGCGCTCAATAACTCTGATTCTCTTTGTACGAATCGCTGATCTTGTTCGACTAAACGTTTGTTTAATTCTTGTAGTAATTCATTTTGCTTTTCAATGAACTCGTTTTGATCTTGAAGCATCGTCTGTAGCGTTGTAGCGTTGAAATCCGGTTCTTCATAGCGCTCAATTTCGTGTCGCTCTAATGGCAATACCTCAACGCCTTGATGCCATGATACTATTTGTTTTGTAGCATTTTCTAATGTCATGTCTGTGTCGTTCTTTAGGTTGATAACTTTACGAAACACCATTACATCACTTTCTCTATACTTCCTATGCCCACGTTCATTCTTTATGAAAGTATAACCCTCTTTTTCTAGTACATCAGCATACTTACGTAATGTACTAGATTGGATACCTAATTGCTCTGCCACTTCGCCAGGACTATATAACGTCTTCATAGCGTCTCACCTCAAAAATATATTCGCTATAGCAATGATATACCCTTTTCCCTAATAATTCACGTATCACTTGTTTCAAATTCTTTTTTATTTATACAAGATTTTATGCAAAAAAAGAATAGCGGGAATCGCTAGAATTCCCGCTATATCAACCATGTATAAAATCCTGCATAAAAAATAGATAGACATAAAAAGAAGAATCCTTATAAATACAAGGATCCTATCAAAATAGTTGCTACCGATAATAGGACGTTATGTTAACTATACTTGTATGGAATATACAATCCAAAAAACACCGCACATCACTTTTTTGAAATGGTACAATAAGGAAAAAGGTGAAGATTTCATCATGAAAAGACAGGTCAATCATTTATGGATGAGTATTTCATGTTTCATGCTAGCCGTGGCTTCTGGATAAGTTACGTATGGACAATATGTAGAAGGTATAAGAAAAGCAATTACATGGGTACTCATAGCATTAAGTCTAAGCAATTTATTGATGGGTTCGTTACATCTGCGTAAGCATCGGAAAAATGTAAAATCACAAAACCTCTTAGAAAATAATTAGAGGTAACTGTAATGAAAAGAAAGGAGAACAAGAAAAATGGAAATGCTCATTACGCTTCTTCTAATAGGAGGGATGGCTGCCTTACGAGTAATAGCAATAAGTAAGATAGAACTTCAAACAAGTGAAAGTCGAGTGGTAACTTGTCCAAAATGCGGTAGGAAAATTAGGAGAGGAAATTTTGCCGCCTATTGTAATCATTGTAACGTAACATTTTGACTTCCGCTAACGTGCGTTATGTAAAAAAAGGAGGGGAAATATGATTAAACAAGCTAGTAAAAATGATCTGAATGAAATTCTAGCAAAATCAGATAATGCTCTATACGAAGGAACGGCCAAGACCTTTAAACCTACACAAGAACGAGTAAAAGAGATTGTACAAACAACATTAGAACAAGGAGCATACTACCTAGTATCCAAAGATGATGACGATTTAAAAGGATGGATTCTAATTGGCAGTGGTAAAGATTATTTTTCACAAGAGAGTGTAGGATTCATTTACGAATTATACATTTTACCAGAGTATCGTGGTCAAAAACTTTCAAAGAAATTGATGAAGGCAGGTATAGATGAATTGTCTTTAAAAGGACATAAAGAAATACGATTAAATGTTCATGCAAAGAACTTTGCAAGAGAATTATATAAAGAATTTGGCTTTGTAGATCGACAAATTTCAATGAGTTTAACCTGTAAATAATGAACTTCTGATAACGATAATTATGTAAATAAGCTGTCCACTTGGACAGCTTATTGTTTTTTTTTGCTTAGCGTACAAAATTCGCGTTTTGTTGGGGGTACCCCATAATGCTAAAATTATGATTTCTAACGTCTTCTTTTTCATTAAAAGTTAAGCACCCCAAATCCCCTTAAAAAAGTTGTATTCGGAATATTGTAACAAAATCAAAAAAAGACCCTACAAGAGGGTCTTTCATCAGCTAATATTAAGCTATTTGAACATTAGTAGCTTGTGCGCCACGTTGTCCTTGTTCTACTCCAAACGTTACACGTTGTCCTTCGTCTAAAGATTTGAAACCGTCGATTTGGATAGCTGAGAAATGTACGAATACGTCTTCTCCACCTTCACGCTCGATGAATCCAAAACCTTTGTCTGCATTAAACCATTTTACTTTACCTTGTTCCATAATTGTTGCCTCCTAGTATGGATACCCACACATGTGTTACTACCCTTGCTCAAATACCTTAGACGAAAAACAAAATTTATTCTTAATCTCAAACCGAACAAAAATAGGTCATTCTTAGATTAACATATTTTCTAAAAAATAGCAAATTTCAAAAATAAGTCCTTATGGTAACTAGCCACTAATAGTGGTTGCTGGAGAAAAAGTCACTATGATAGTCATCACAGCAAGAAGTTACCAAAAAATCTTAACAATATCATTGGTTTGATTTTTTTCAGACATTCAACAACTGATAAAATTAGATATTTTCGAGTTAAATTTCACTTTTAATAACTAATTTTATGTAAATAAGCTGTCTATATGGACAGCTTATTTTATTTTTGCTTAGTGTGGTTATTTTCCGAAATACTAGCGGTACCCCAATTAAATCTCAAATAAAAAGCATTTATCTTTTTTCAGATAAATGCTTTTTATTTTTTAGCAACCAGGTAAAACAATCTCTACATCAAAATCAAAATATATATAAGAATTATCTCGACGAATTCTTACTAAAGTCGCTGTACCATTTACCTGTGAAAGTCCATTATCACATAGTATAGGTAAAGATCCATCACAGTTATAGCAAAGAACATTATTTAATTGTACAACATCATTTAAATACGCACTAAAATCTGTTCTTGGACCTGTACATGGGAAAAATTCAGCCGGAAATTCAAAATAAAATGGTAAATTTCCAATTACAGAAATTTGAGATACAGAAACATTACATTCTATAACACCACAAGGAGTAGTGACAGATGCTAGTGCATCACATTGAGCAACATTAAACCTTAAATAAAACGGATCTGTAATTACAGGAAAAGTATCACCAACATTTAATGGTTCTGGAAAAATAACTGATGAAGGATTACTCGTACCAGCTGTTAATCTAATTGTTCCTGAAGTGTTTATAACATTTTGACAAGGAGTAGAACAATCTAATAATTGTTGTACTTCTGAAGTATTTTCAGTATCTAATTGAATTTTTTCAGTACTATTTAAAACTTGATTTAATTCCTCCATGTTTTCACACACCTTTTTCATTTTTTACCGTCTTAATAAAAAATGAAAGTAAATAAGAATTAGTGTATGTATTACTTGTTTTTGGGTGTGAGTGCTGGCTGGGGGTGTGGGGGCTAGCCCCCACATAGCGTTAATATATATAGAAAAAGAGAAATATTATGAACGGAAGATCTAAGCGGTTCGGCTGATATAATTGCTGTTCCAAGTCGAGCAACTTAATCTCGTTTTTGGTCTGTTCGGCTTGGCGAAAGCTAAAAAACAGCCGAAAAAAGTTTTGCAAGGACATAATAAAAAAAGAAAAAGCATTAGCTTTTAGGTGAGGATAAACGAACCGACTTTTTTTATTGTGAGGGTGGAGATTTTTGAGTGTTTTTCTCAAAAATACGACCCGTTCCTTGCGGAACTTTTAGCTATAAATATAAGAGTGAGAAGAGAAAAGTGAAGAAAGTCAGTAGTATCAAGGGTTTATAAGACATAGGGTGTGAATTTTTTTTCACACCTGTGTGAATTTTTTTTCACACCTAAAAAATGGTAAAAACAACAAAAAAAAAGATGTCAATAGTAAAATTGACATCTAAAATAAGTAAACTGGCAATTTATGTTTTTTATTATCTCCACTGACTTTAAAATTTCTAAGTGACTTTTTAAAAATATGTTGAGTTGCTCGATCAACACTATCTTTTGGAGAACAACACATAATATTCGGATTTACAAACCATGTACGACTAGTACAAGTTCTGCCATCATCAGTTGTCATTCCTGCTTCTGCAACACCTAAAACCCCTTTTTTTAATAAAGAATTCATTGTTTTAGAAACACTTTCCCTTGTTTTACCAAACTTTTCAGCTAAATAACTAGGTGTTGCTGCATTAGTTTCAATTTCATTACTATTACCCTTTTCAATGATTACATTAGTTTTAAATTCCAAATAAGAAGAAATTTGCAATAAAAACGCTTGCTCCGCATTCGTAAAATAGCCAATACGATTTAAATATTCCATATTGTCCATTATAATTTGCACAAACCTCACCCGATCTGTAGGTTTTTTCTTTTTCCCTATGAAATACTCATCTCCACCGGTTGTTTTACTTAATAACTGCAAGATCATTCTTTTCTCTTCTTCTGAGTAACCACCGGCTTGCAACTGGTCATAAATACTATCAATCTTACTATCTCTTAATTTCGCTTTTTTTTCAGCTTGTCCAAAATCTACAACTTTTGTCATAAAATAATTCTCTCCCTTAGTGGAAGGAATCAACTTTTATATGTTAGAATGTATATAGAATATATAAATGGTTGGTTCCAACCTTATTATGAAAAACCGCCTCGCCGGCCAAAGCTGGGGCGGTTTTTCGCGTGTATACGTCTTTCTCTATAATAACATGAAACACCTTGTTAAAGCTTTTCATCTCTTGCAAAAACACAACATTCAATACTCTTTTCATTTTCTTCCCATTCATGAAAATCTATTACATTTTCTATTACTCCTATCTTTCCCTATTGAAATCTTGATGCCTGCTCATTTCTCTCTTATGTTCACGTTCAAATTGATTATCTACTCCCTTGCTACCCAATTCATTTTTAACAATCTCTCTAAACGCCTTAAATTGCTCTTTAAAAACTTTTTTCGTTTGTATATATAAAACTCTTATGTTCGTCTGTAAGTCCTTTATATGGGCTTTTAATGAGCTAATTTCTCTATTTAATACACTAACTTCTTTTTGCAACTTACCTTTTTCTTGTTTCAACGTTCGATTTTCTTTCATCCATCCCTCTGCATGGACTTTTAAACTTTCATTCTCTTTCACAAAATCCATTTCTCTCAAACGCTCATAATCTTTTTTAATAATGACGGCTGCATTCACTTGCTTTGTTAATTCTTGATATTGTTCTGGTGATAACACATAATTTCTTGTTTGTTTCTTCGTGATTTCAGCTTTTCCAAACATTTTATCCTGTACTTCTACTACTACTTCCTTATGTAAGAATGGAATTTTAACAGGTTCATTTGGCACTTGATCTGTAGCACTATCTAATTCTTTTTGCATTTGTTTTGCTCTTTTTTCTAACTCTATATGACGCTGACCAATTAACTGGAGCTTTTCACTTTCACTCTCTACTTGTTGTTTCACTGTCTCTAATTCTTTTTGCCTATCAATGACATCACCTTCCAAACTCTTTTTCACTACTTGTAATTCATTTGTTTTTTCCTCAACGTTTTTTAAATCATGGTCAATCGTTTGTAATACATTTTCTTTTTCTTGTACTTGATTTTCAATAGTTGACTTTGCTTCTGCATATTCCTTATATTGACGGACTTTCATGTATTTATGGGAACCTACATTAGCACGTTCAAAATTTGGAATGTGTTCTTTCGCTAATTGCTCAATATAAGCCGTTTCCGCTTCTCTCCAATGCGCAATTAACTGTCTTCCCTTTCCTTCGACACCTTGTTGCTGCAAAGCTCTATCCATTCCGACACGCCTCGTTAATCCTCGACTACTTTCGAAATTCGGTACATAGTTAATATGTAAATGCGGATTCGCTTCATCATCATGTAAAACCATGTTATAAACCGCTAGGTTTGGATTTCTCTCTTGAAACGCCTCTGCATACTGTTTTAACGCTTCCTTTTTGGCTCCCCTATACTTTGGGTCATCTTTTCCTTCCCCAATCGCTACAACCAATTCTCGTTGTTCATGCGTCTTATCTTCTTTATGTATTTTGTCATAGTAGTCATCAATTTTACGGTCATTCCGTTTTTGTTTTTCGTTATACTTGTCCACCGCTTCTTGAAAGACATCCTTGTATACACTTCGGATATCCTTTTGAACAAAGTAAATATTCTCGTGTAACCTGGCTGGATCAATACCAGGATTTCCATGCATATTTTCTCTGTTATTATGACTCAATGAACTTTGGTAGGATTGATTAAATGAGATAGAAGCCAACATTAAGTGCCACCACTTCCCCTAGATTAATTGATACCATCAGTCTAGCAAAGCAACGAAATGATGTCAATTAACGTAACCCTATACGTATTTTGACGCTGACGCATCAAAATCGATAGGGGTCTGCGACGCTTGTCGGCTCTGCCGAGCCATGCCTAGCATGGCAAAACCAGACCTTGGACTTTGTCCAAACCTACTGGGGAATTCTTCCCCAGACCCCCTTAATCGAACTCCCCAACCCCTCAATCCTTGAGGGGCTCCCTCGCCGGTTGGCATCCCCAAAACGGTTCGTTTTGAGGAAATGCCAAGAGGGTGATACTTCAGCTGCACGTATCAACTCCTTAATGCTCCTTTCATGGATCAGCACAAACCGCTGAACCATTCCAGTCCGCTTACCGTTGACACTTACCGATTATTTTCCCTCTCCCAATAATCATTTCGCCAGTTGTTCCAATCATCGCTTATTAAATCTTCTGTCATAAGCAATAATAGCCATTCCCCTGGCGTGACCCCGTTTAGTTTTTAGACATATTATATAAATGTTTATTTGATTATTAACTGAGGTGAATTATTGTGATAAATCCTTACTATATTAAAAACAGGGCAATAGGCGGAGTCTATACAGCCCATGGAGCTCAAGCAACAATGCATGCAGTATATCATGCAATGCAGCATATGCCATACTATCAACATCCAGCTATACCTTATTATGAAACCATACAATATCATCCCTCTATAGAATATACACCTCAAAGTATATATCCTACTATTTTTACAACAATTCCACTTTATTAACCATCCTCTTGTTTTTAATTACTTTTAAACTGTACAGACAAACTCCCCCAACCCCCTCACTTTTTGAGGGGGTTGGGGGAGTTTGTTAGATGTTGTCAAAAGGTTCCCTTTTGACAACACCACAAGAGGATATAGGCATGTCCCATTTTAATTTTTTCTACTGTTTCATTAGTTGGAGATAAATTGTATAACATTTATTCAACAATCGTGTGCTTTAATGGAACAATGAAAAAAGCCTAATTTCTCATCATTAAATTACGAAATTAGGCTTTTTAATATTGAAAATTCTTTAACGTTGTAAATCCGCATTTTTCTAACACTTCTCCTTACCTAAAACAAAAAAAGAGTTCTATTAATTTAAGATTCTTTTTCTTATTTTTTTGAAAGTAAACTTTTAGATATTTGTTTACATAAAATAAAAAGAAGATCAAACTAGAAAAACAATCTAGTTCGGTCTTCTTTTTATTTTAAATTCATTAATGATTGCTTTTTTTACATCACTATAAAATACCATCATCAGCATTCCCAATATAGTTATAAATAAAGAAATACCTTCAATTCCAATAAATATCCCTATAAATATAAGAACAATACCTATAAAAAAGCCAAAATCATTTTCATCCTCATCGTCCTCACACTCATCCTTATCCTTTTTATCTAACTCCTCCCTAGCATCCTCTGATCCCTTTATTAACTCATCAATTGTTACTTCATATAATTCACTAAGTAAAATCAAATTATCAATATCAGGATAACTTTTGTTGCTCTCCCATTTATAAACAGCTTGTCTAGTCACTCCAACCTTTCGAGCCACATCTTCTTGTGAAAAGCTTTTTGATTCACGAAACTTTTTCAATTGCGAACCTAAATTCATATTATTCACCTCTAAGAAATCATTACATATAAACCCCTAATCAATAAAGAAACCATTAATCTAAAATATGTAAACTAATGGTTTACATATTTAAATCCTTACCAAATTATCATCTATATTCAATTGATACAATATTATCAAAAAAGTAAAAAAGAATCCCATAAACATAGGACTCTTTTTTACTCTTCTCCAAAGTAAACTTTTGAATAGAAATTTACTTTCAGTGATAGGAATAGCACCACATGCCCATCAACCTAATATTTTGGAGTACCTCCAAAAAAATTCACCTCAGATACAACAAAAGAGCCTTACCTCTGTAGGTAAGGCTTAACTAGTATAGTTGTATATATTTACATAACAATTAAGAAACTGTAAAAATATAACACAAAGAAGCAGAACCCTAACATTCCGCCTATAGCTAGTACCTGTTTAACCCAGCTCTTGATTTTTAGATTACTATCAATAATCGCTTGCACTCTTTCCATATCCGTTTCCTCCTATTAAGGAGAACCCTTAAAGACTCTCACCTCGCTATGATACCATTAAGGAATGACTAAT